>VBAL01000113.1:653-18802 GCA_005888595.1 Candidatus Segetimicrobium genomatis | reverse complement strand
AAAGAACGCTGACTGCAATGTAGCGGAGCTGGGCATTATTGTGTGTGAGAAATCCCGCCACGATAGGCTCGGCCTCCGCACGTAGATTGTCACACCCGCGGAAGCCGGTTGTGCTGTGCGCCGCTTCGCCCAAATCATGAATGGCACCGTACAGACGATTGTCGGGAATGGTATCTTCCCGGAGGCGTTGTAGCATGACGCGTACAAGGTAATCGGCGACTTCGGGATGCCGCGAATCCGTGGCGGCCCGCACGGGACTCCCATAGTAGGCCTCGTTGATAAACAGGAGGTCGCGATCGTCCTGGACCATCTGCCTGATCCGAACCAAATCTCCGACCTTAATCGCTTCAAGGAAAAGACCCTCTTCTTCTGGGGTAGATCGGCCTCGTCCGGGATTGGTCATGATCGGCAAAAGTGGCTCAGGGACTCCGTTTGACTACTCGATCCCGCCGCGGTGCCGATATTCTCCCGATCGCCAACTACGAATGAGGCTACGAGCAAATGGCACGGCGAAACCGGCTACAAGAGCAGTGATGAGGATCTTTCCAGGCCATCTTGGAATGATCCAAACCAGGTAGCCCACGAAGCCGAGCATTACCAAGAGGAACACGAGCTCGACGGCCGGGTGACTGCGCAGACCCCGCCCTGCGATGATTGCGTAGACGCGCCGCATGGCCTAATCGTACCAGCGAAATCCGACACCGTGCTGGGTGGACAATCCAACGCCTCAGAAAGATGAAACACGGGGCGGAACGTTTCCCGCTCCCTGTTTCACTTTAGGTCGGTGGTGTGGGCACCGACCCGACGCCACCGCTACCGCCCTAGGTCGTCAACCTGTCGGATCCTAGGTCCGGCCGACCCACTCGTCGGCGAACCGCCAAAAGGCCGCATGCAGCAACTCGCTGCTGCTGATGGGACTCACATCCACCCACGAGATGGTTGCTCCAACCTCCTTAATGGCCTCCACCTCGTCTTTGGGCAGGCCGTGCGCCTTCCAGTCTGTACCCTTAATCACATAGACGGGGCGGATCTCCCTGATCGCCATCGTGAGACTTTCACTCCCCTGGGTCACGACGAAATCCACCCCCCGCAGCGCATCCAGCATTTCCATCCGTCCCTCCAGCGGCTGAAGCAGCGGGTGTCTTCGCTTGACATATTCGTCCGGGGCCACGGCGACTACTAGGGGAAGATTGGACGTTCTGGCATGCTCCGCAGCCGCGCGAATGTATCGGATGTGGCCGTAGTGGAGAGGGTCAAATGCTCCGCTCGCGAGGACAGCGGCGCCCGGCTGGATGAATTCCCTTACCGCTGGAAGTGCCTTGATGATCATCTGCGGTCTCCCCCCGTCCGTGCTGATGATCGGCGATAACTGTCTGTCATCGGCCCAGATCCCCCTACCTCATTTATACCGACATTCAGACACATTTCATCCACCAGCCTGGCCCCTCCTGGGGTGCAATCTCGCATTAACATGCCAGGTACCAGTTTCGCCCGATTTCAGCACCAGGTACCTGCCGAACCGAGGAATCGACCCAATCGGGGCTAGGCCAACCCCGAGTCGACGTCTGGCGGGCACGGCACAAGGGAGGGATGGACGTGGCAATTCGGGCGAGTCGTGCCGAACGTCAAGACCGAGGCCTTCGAGGAGAACCGAAATTCTATCGCGACTTCCTAGGAATCAAGATTGGAATGAGCATGGGCTGGTCGTCTGAGCCTTTACTTCCCGAACTCACCCGGCTGAGGCGGAGGCGGCGGCATCTGTGCCGGGGCCGACGGCGTTCCCGCAGGCACTTTCGCAAGGGCCACATTCAGCGAGGCGGCTTGTCCGGCCTTCACAGTGATCGTACGCGTGACCGTCGCGTAGCCCGACCGGCTGAACGTCACCTTGTAGGTCCCCGGCGCCAGCTTGAGAGTCAGCGGGGTTCTCCCGACGGCGCGCGCGTTGACCTGAACTGTCACTCCGATTGGTGTGGACTTCACCGTCACCGGCTGGACTGCCACGGTCCGCGGCGGTACGGATTTCTGCGACGTGGCCACCGGCCGTTTGGCAGGCGCGGATCTCTGTGATGTAGCAGCCGGCGGCGAGGGACGGCGCTGGGTCTGGGTCCCAATCTTCAGACCAGGCAGGAACCTGCTCACAAATGCCTCGGCACGCCGCAGTTCCAGTTTGGCGGTCGCAGCGACTTTCTTCATCGCCGGGACGCGCGCACTCACCGCAGGGACGAAGCTCAAACCAACAACGACAACCGCCAGCGCCACCAGCGCCGTGATGGTCCGCTTTAGGAGATGGGTCGGAGCTAGGAAACGCACCTTGAAGCGTGGCGCAGAACGCTGTGAGGGGAACTGCATGGATGCCACACGCATGTCTGTGCCGCACTGCTCACAGATCGTTGAGCCTGGGCTTTGCTGCTGCGCTCCGCACTTCGGGCAGGTGCGCAGCTCGAAACGAGACATCGGCTGGCCTAAGGACATGGGGGGCCTCCTGTCGTTCGACCCTTGCGAGCCGACACTTCGTGAACGGCTAGATTCCTATCCCTAGACCTACCCAGCCTCGGGCATCCTAGACCAACCGCAGCGGCAACGAAAGGGGCTCTTGCGGGGAGGGTCTCCGGCGGTGCCAGTCCGTCTCTCTCTGGTACGCCATGCCAATCTGCAGAACCGTATTTTCGCAGAATAGGTCCCCGGTGATGGACAGGCCGAGGGGCAACCCATGCGGTCCGAAACCCATGGGTACCGAAAGGCATGGCACCCCGGCCAGCGCCCCCAGCACGCTCGCTCCACGCGCACCTCCGAAACGCGTGCTGAGGTTCGTGTCGAGCGTCACGGCTTCTCCAATCAGCGTGGGCATAAGCAGGGCGTCGAACCGACCGAACATCTCGAATATCGCTCTCGCAGCGTTAATGCGCTGTTTTGCCGCACGGGCGTAGTCCGCGGCCGTCAGTGTCAGGTAACCCCTCAGGCCCTCCTTTTGGCCCGTGTCGACCAGCTCCTCCAACCGGTCGCTTCTGATGAACTCCTCATGGACCGCCGCGACCTCGCCGCCCAATATCGTACGGGCGATGTCAGTGTACGGGTAGTCCGGCCATCCCGCGGCGGCGACCTTCATGCCAGCGCCCCGCAACACGCGCAGCGCCTCCTCGAAAGCCTCCTCTGTCTCCGTTCCGCCCGGCGCAGTCCCGTAGTCAAGTGCGAGCACCCCAAGCCGGAAACCGTGTCGCCGTACGCGGCGCTGAAATACGAATTTGTGGCGGGCCGTAGCAGCGTCGTTTGGATCATGACCGGCGATAGACTGCAAGACCCAGCCGCAATCCTCCGCGCTGTGCGCCAGTGGTCCGATCTTGTCCATGCTCCAGGCGAGTTCCATCGCGCCGGCGCGGCTGACTCGCCCCGAGGTCGGCCGCAGTCCCGTGATCCCGCAATAGCAGGCAGGGGTCATGATACTCCCCCACGTCTCGGAACCCAGGGCAAACGGCGCCAGCCCGGCCGCCACGGCGCTGGCTGAACCCGACGATGAGCCACCCGACCAGTGATTCACATTCCATGGATTCAGCCCTGGGCCGTGCAGCGAGGCGGATGCGTAGTGGTAGCCACCTCCACCGGCCAGTTCCACCATGGCCAGTTTTCCGATGAGCACCGCCCCCGCAGCAGCCAGACGGGTGATGACCGCCGCATCGTAGTCGAAGACTTGCTCGCGGAAGGGCGGCGCGCCCCATCTGGTGGGAATCCCTTTTGTGGCGAGCAGGTCCTTGGCACCGTAGGGAATGCCCACCAGCGGGGAGGCGACGTGGCCGCGGCGGAGCAGACGGTCGGCCCGCTGCGCCTGGAGGAGGGCCAGCTCAGGAGTCAGCTCGGCCAGCGCGTTGAACCGTGGGCCGCCGGTCGCCAGTCGATCGAGGAAGAGATGCGTGAGTTCCGCCGAGGAGATCGTTTTCGCCCGCAAGGCTCGACCAAGGTCGGCCAGGCTCGCAAAGTACAGATCATCACCGTGGAATGGACTCATCGATCCAATACTACTGCACGCCGCCGACCCGATTCGGTCCGCCGCTAGGAAGATGCCTCCTCCGCGCCAGCGGCAGGACAGAGGGGCAGCACTGAGGAAGAAGCCCGGGTCCCAGTTCGTGCGGCAGCATCATCATTGGGTTGGAGATGCAGACGAGGGATCCGTGGGGACGCGCGCGTGCTGCATCGAGGGGAGGAAAACAGATGAAGCGTAGGTCCCGGACGTACAGAGTCGCCCTGGGGGTGGTCGCACTCGGTGTGGCGCTTGCCGTGATCCTGGCTCCGGGGTGGAGCCTGGCAGGGCCGGCCGCGCCGAAGTTACTGAACGCCGTCAAATGGGATTACCCGCCGAAGTTCAACAACGTGACCGTGACCGTCGTGGGCGACGCCGGACACAACCTAAAGCCGTATGAGTTCTGGAAGGACCACTTCGCCAAAGCCGGAATCACCGTCAAGATCGTTGAGATCCCGTTTGAAGGCGTGTATGAAAAGGAGAAGACAGAGTTCGTCGCCGGAACCGGAGCGTTCGACGTCGTGACCTTCTATCCCGCCTTCATCGGGGACTTCGCCAGCAACGGGTATCTGGAACCGCTGGACACTCTGATGAACAAGCAACCGGCCTCCGTTTGGAACCCCAATCAGGCCGACGTCCTCCCGCCCTTCCGCGAACTGTACAACAAATGGGGCGGGAAGACGTACGCGCTGACGATCGATGGGGACGTGCTCATCATGATCTACCGGAAGGATCTCTTCGAGGACGCCGGCGAGAAAGCGGCCTTCCGGGCGAAGTACAACAAGGACCTGCGTCCGCCCGAGACCTGGGACGACTGGCTCCAGGTGGGCGCCTTCTTCACCCGCAAGAAGGGCCAGAAGCTCGCAGGGAAGGTGCTGGAGCGGGACTTCTACGGCTCCGCGGAGTTCGCCAAACGGGGCTTCTCGTTCGCGTGGTTCGTGGACCGCTGGGCGGCGACCGGAGAGCTCTACTTCGATCAGAACATGGTCCCCCGGGTCAACTCCCCGGCAGCGGTGAACGCCCTGCAGAATTTCGTGGACAGCCTGAAGAATGCCCCGCCGGACGTCCGGGGCTACGGATACGATGAACTGCGTGACGCCCTCATTAAAGGGAACGTGGCCATGGTCGTGCAGTGGACCGATGTCCCCAAGAAGGGCGCGGATCCGTCGGAGTCGCAGGTCGTGGGCAAGCTCGGCGTGGGTCGCGTGCCGGGTCTGAGCATTGGCGGTCGGGTGAATCACCGGGCCATGATGCCCGTCGGGCGTGTCGTGGCGGTTGCCGCCTCGTCCAAGAATAAGGACGCGGCATACTGGGTGGCCAAGCACGTCGCCTACGACACCAGCCTGGAAAACGTCTCCACGTTTCTTACCGGTTTGGACTCGTACCGGGCCAGCCACCTGGCGCACCCTGAAGCCTACACGATGTTCAAGAATGCGGCGGAAGCCAGGGTGTACCTGGACGGGCTGAAGGTGGCACTGGCAGATGGGTATCCCGAGATCTTCATCCCCGGCGCGGCGCAGTACGAGGACGCCCTGGACCTCCACGTGAACAAGGCGCTGGCGGGGCAGGAGACACCCAAACAGGCGCTGGACGCCGTGGCCCAGGAGTGGAATGCGATCACGCAACGCCTCGGACAACAGAAACAGGTCGAACTGTGGCGTCAGGCTCTGAAGAGTTACCAGGCTCTAGGCCTCGTGAAATAGTGACGGCGTGATTCGGGCGGCAGGTCAAGGGAGCCGGGTAGCGCCAACCCCGGCTCCCTCTCACCCTGAACCGACGCGCCGTGGCAACTAAGGCCCGCCGGCAGCCCCTGGTCGTGGAGGCGGTCAGGAAAAAACCCTGGCGCCTGCTCCGACCGCCTGTGCTCATGGCCTTTCCTGCCGTGGCCGTCCTGCTGGGCATCACCATCTTTCCCCTGCTCTACGTCCTGCGCCTGACCGTGGTCTCCTGGGAGCTCACGACCGGTTTCCCCGCCCAGTTCGTAGGTCTGCAGAACTTCGTCCGGGCCCTCACCGACCCGCGCTTCTGGAACGCGATGAAGAACACCGGCACGCTGGTGGTCGCCGGGGTCGGGCTGCAGGCGGTGCTCGGAACCGGCCTGGCCCTGGAGCTCAACCGGATTCGGCGGAGCCGGACGCTTCTGATGTCACTGCTCCTGATCCCGACGATGATCGCGCCGGTGATCGCAGGATTCCAATTCCGGATGATCTATCATGATCAGTTCGGACCGCTGAACTATTTGTTCGAAGTGATCACCGGAGGACGCTTCCGGGGATACGCCTGGCTGGCGAGCCCGCCGGTCGCCCTCTGGGCCGTGATGTGGACGGATGTCTGGCAGTGGACACCGTTCATGGCTGTGTTGGTGCTGGCAGGCCTCCAAGCGATCCCAAGCGAACTGCTCGAAGCCGCCGAAGTGGACGGTGCCACCGGCTCGCAGACCGTGTGGCGGGTTGTTCTCCCCATCCTGCTGCCGGTGATCACGATCGGTACGCTCATCCGACTGATGGACACCTTCAAGTTGTTCGACATCGTCTACCAGCTCACCGGCGGCGGCCCAGGCAACGTGACGGAGACGATCGCCTACTACACCTACCTGCAGGGGTTCAAGTTCTTCAGTCTCGGATATACGGCGGCGATGGCGTTCCTCCAGCTGATCGTGATCACCATTGTGGCCCAGCGTTTCCTGCACTATCAGGAGCGAGTGCGGGGAGGCGTCGCGGTATGAAGCGCCACTCCCGGGCCCGTCGGGTGCTCGGTGCAGTGATCCTGGCGACGGCCCTGGCGATCTTCCTGTTTCCTGTGGTCTGGATGTTTCTGACCTCGTTCAAAAGTGAGGCAGAGTTTTTCTCGTATCCGCCGGTCTTCATCCCCAAATCCTTCAGCCTCGTCAACTACCTGAACGCGATGCGGTTCCCGCCTGACGGCCGTGGTGGTCTGCAGGGGGTGCGCGACAGTTTGATCGTGTCCTCCGGGTCGATGGCGGTGTCCTTGCTGCTGGGGGCCCCGGCAGCATACTCGTTTGCGCGGTACCGTACCGGCGGACCGAACCTGTCGTTCTGGGTGCTGTCCACCCGTTGTTTCGCTCGCTCCATCTACTGGACACCCACTTGGGATTGATCATCGCCAACACGGTGTTCAACCTCCCGTTCGCCATCTGGCTGCTGAAGGGTTTCTTTGAAGATCTCCCGGCAGAGCTGGAAGAGGCCGCCCTAGTTGATGGGGCCACCATCTTCAACGCGTTCCGCCGCATCGCGCTACCGCTGGTCGCGCCCGGTCTGGTGGTAACCGCGCTGCTGTCTTTCATCTTCACCTGGAATGAGTTCATGTTTGCGCTATTGTTCACCCGGAGCGATGTACGCACGCTGACGATCATCGTCCCCAGCCTCGTGGGCGGACACGAAATCCTGTGGGGCGAAATCGCGGCTGTTGGAGTCGTGGCCATCATCCCCAACGTCTTGCTGGCTCTGCTGCTGCAGCGCTATCTGGTCCGGGGGCTGACGCTGGGTGCAGTCAAGGGCTAGGTTCTAAAGGAGGGAGATTATGGTGAAGCTGATCGCGTTCCTCAAGCGGAAGCCGGGGGTGAGCCGGGAGGAGTTCGCGCGCCGGTGGGTGCGGGAACACACGAAGCTGTCCACGAAACTCCCCGGCCTCCGAGGGTATCGGATCAACATCGCGACGAGCCGGCAGCCCGGAGGGACCGGAGTGGAACCGATCTACGATGGGACCGCCGAACTGTGGTGGGATGACGTCGAGGCGATGGAGGCGGCTTTTGCCACCGAGCTCGGCCGGCGGGCCGGCGAAGACGCCGATCAGTTCGCAGAGGTGCGCATCCACCTGTACACGACCGAGCACACCATCATGCCCGGCCCGCGGTAGCGCTGGCCAGGGACATTCGCCGCCGACACGGAGGTCACGCGTGCCACACGCACCGCCGAAAATCTGTGTGGTGGGATCCTCAAACATGGACCTGATCTCCAGGGTCCCCCACCTCCCCCGTCTTGGAGAGACCATCGTCGGCCATTCCTTCCACATGGGCTACGGGGGGAAGGGTGCGAACCAGGCGGTCATGGCGGCCAAACTGCGTGCGCAGGTGACCATGGTGACCAAGCTGGGGCGAGACGTGTTCGGCGAAGGCTCGCTCGGCAACTACCGCCAGCAGGGTGTAGAGACCACGTATGTGCTCTTCGATAGCGAACGCGCCTCGGGGGTCGCGCCGATTTTCGTGGACGACAACGCGCAGAACTCTATCGTGATTGTCCCCGGGGCCAACATGGGGCTCTCGCCGGCCGACGTGCGCCGGAGCACGCCCGCCATCCAGGCTGCCGACGCCCTCATCTGCCAGCTGGAGATTCCGGTGGAGACCACCCTGGAAGCCTTCCGCATCGCGAAGGCCGCCAAGGTGAGGACGATTCTGAACCCGGCCCCGGCCGCTGCGCTACCGGACGAGTTGCTCAGGCTCTGCGATTTCTGCGTCCCCAACGAGACCGAGACCGAGAGCCTCACGGGGCGAGCGGTTACGACCGTGGAGGAGGCGGCGGCGGCAGGCCGCATCCTCCTTGGACGCGGTCCGCGCGTCGTCATTATCACGCTGGGGGCGCGGGGCGCACTCGTGCTCGATGCAGGGACTCCGGAGTACGTACCCTCGATCCGGGTCGACGCGGTCGACCCTACCGGCGCCGGCGACGCCTTCATCGGCAGTCTGGCTGTCTTTCTCGGGGAAGGAGCGTCCCTGCTGGACGCCGTCGGGCGCGCGAATGCCGTGGCCGCCCTCTCCGTGACGCGCATCGGGACGCAGACGTCCTTTCCCTCACGCGATGAAGCCGACAGGTTCTTCACCCAGCACAGGCTGGCTTGATGGCCCACGCAAAACAGCGAAGCCGGCTCGTCGCCGGCTTCGCGCTCCCCAACTCAAGGGAGGGATCAGGAGGCCGCCGCGGCGGGCACCTTCAGCGCGCCCCCACAGAACGCACAAAATCTCGCATCATCACGGTTGACCGAATGACAGGTCCCACAGACAATTCCCTCCACGACCTGTGCGCCACAGTTGGAGCAGAACTGGGAGTGGGGCCCGACCGGGTGGCCACAGGAGGGACAGTGCAGGCCATCATCGGGAAGCTTCGCACCGCAGGTTCCACAGAAGGTCGCATCGTGGCGGTTCTTTGCACCGCAGGCCCGGCAGACTTTCGATCGTAGGAGTTTTGCCCCGCATGAACTACAGAATAAATCATCGTCACGATTCATCCGGCCGCACGACCGACAGAGCATAGCTCCCTCCCCTTCCCCTCCGCCCCCGCCGATGTTGTACCACCGAACCTGGGGACGTAGACGGGTCCCTACTTCGTCGGTGCGGCACCGATGAAGTAACGGAGGGAATCCGGCCGACCTGCTAAGGCAGTGTGATCCGCAGCGGACTGTTGAGGTCGAACGCCTGCGCCGTCATGTAATGAAACGGTGCGGCCATGTAAAGGTGGTAGATCCGGAAGGTGTCGAGTCCGACCCACGCGGCGAACGATGCGCGNNCGACAGTTCCGACCTGCGGACCAGCTGGAGACGGGGCGCGTTTGGTAGGGGGCTCGTCGTCGCATCTCCCGCTCCTGCCCAGCGAGACGGCCGTAGCGCCCTGCATGTATGAGACGAACGGGCCCTCTAGTACGACGGGGGACGGGAGCGTATCGCGCTCCCACGGCCCCCCGCCCTGCCGGTACAATCGCGTGGCGCCGATGATGATGGCCTCGGCCCCGCTCGCCGTACGATAGTGCACGCGGTCGGGCTTCACCATCTCCAGTTTCGTGACGGTTACGCCTCCCGATCCATCGGTGATCTGCTCGACCTCGCGCCACGTCCGGATGCGGGCAGCGGCCTGTTGCGCCTGCATCAGCATCCGCTGCGCCTGCGGGTCGGGCCGGCCGGATGTAGCGCCGAGCTTGAGCGGGAACGTGGTGATAGCATCGCGCTTGTCCCGCTGCCTGACGACCAGCCGCACCTCCCACCATCCGGGAACCCCCAGTTCCCCGCCTTCGGCCGCAAAACGGTCCCCGTCCGGCTGCAACGTGATCGTGACCACATCGAGATCCTCGTCGAGTTTGGTCAGACGCAGCAGGACTCGTGTTCCTACGGGATTGACCGGCCCTTCGACCGTGCGGACGGCGGCCTCGAAGCGATTCCAACCCGGCTCGGGGGGAGAGACCGTGAGATCAGCGTGGAACGGACCCGCCAGCCCCGCGAGGACGAGCGGCGGCTCGGCTGGAGCCGGCATCGTCACTGCCGCGGGCGGCGTGATGGTCAGCACCGCCACCACGAGCAGGATTGTCGCGCCCAACGTGACCTCCACACTCAGGCTGCGCAGCAAGCGGTGCGGTGCGCCGTCTTCGGACCGCTGGCCCTCTATCCTGGGACGCAGCACAAAACGGTTGTAGGCACCCAGCGCGACGGCGGGAAGGATGAGGAGCAGTTTGATCAGCAGCGTTCTTCCATACGTCGTGACCGTCAACGCCCGTAGGCTGGGAACATGCACCAGCGCGCTGTAGACCCCGGTGACAGCCAGCACCGCCACCGCGATTGCGGCCATGCGCGAGAATCGGGGGACGAGGATCCCCGCGACGACCCTCCGCTCCTTGTTCGAAACGCCGCGCAGCACCAGCCACAACGGCAGCAGACCGCCCACCCACAGCGAGGTGCCGAGCAGGTGAGCCCAGTCCAGGACGATCGCCGTCGGCCCGCTGCCCACGGCGTGCGAACTCACGGTGAACCCGGCCAGCATCGCCGCGGCCGCGACAGGACCGACGATCGGGAACTCCGGGACGATCGCATCGGGGATCTTCGGAACGATCACCGCGGCGATGACGCTGACCAGTCCGTAGACCGACGCTACCAGGACCAGAGCGGCCAGGTGAACTGACCCGGCCAGCGCCACCGGTCCACCGAGTAGCCCGGACATCACGCCGACAATGGCGAACCAGACGAGCATCGCGGCGCGAAAGATCCGGCCGGATGGGGACGTCGGGATCAGCAGGACGAACGCTCCGGCGGCTCGGGTGAGAATACTCCAGCCGGCCTTTGTCCCTCCAAGCAACGTCCACAGTGCTCCACTGCGCCATACCCCAACCACGGAGGTATCCAGCAGCGTCGCCGCTTCAAGGACAAACTCACCGATCAGGCCGAACAGGAGGACCACTCCCGAAGCAACGGTGGTGGTCCGCAGCAGGCGGTCTGTCTCTCCCTGCGCCTGCGACCCGCCAGCGGCGGCGACCTGTGTCCACACGGGCCGCAGGATGAAATACTCGAAAAAGAAAGTTCCGGCGAGTAGGATTGCTGCGGCGAAGTTTGCCCACCGAACGAGGACTTCTGACACAGGCGGGCCGACCACCCCGCTTCCCGCCGGTCCACCCGCGGGAAGCCCCTCGCCGACGCCAAACAGGAGAAACCCGCTAGTCGTGTGACCATCGGTGGCGGAGAGCACCCTCCAGCGCACGGTATAGACGCCCGTGGCGAGCGGACCGATGGAGATGGCGAGTGTCCGGCCGTCCTGGGCCACCGTTGACGCGTGGGAGACGACCGTGCCGTTGCGATCGGCAACTGCCGCCGCACTCAGCCCGGCGACCACTGGTTCGCTGAAGATCAGGACGATCTGCCGCGGCGGTGCAAGAAGTGAGGCGTTGGCAGGCGGGATCGACCGCTGCAGGACGCTGTGGGCCGATGTCATCCCGGTCGCAAACGCGAGCACCACGGCTGCGCCCAGCGCCGCATAGACTCCCCGGCGCCATCCCACGTGCATGGCTAACGCTTCACAGCGAACGCGAAGCTGCCCTGGGCCACGAAACCATCATCGGCCGAGACAGCCCGCCAGCGGACGGTGTACGTTCCAGCACCGACCGCTCGCAACCGCGCAATCATCGACTTCCGGTCCAGGTCACTTAGGTCCACGCCACCGCGACCGTCGTCCACACGATGCTCGCGGACGTCCCACACGCCTATCGTGCTTCGGTCCGGGTCGAGTTCGTCGTCAAACCAGACCCGGACCACTGTGGGCGGAATGGTCAAGACGGCACCGGCTTTGGGCTCCGAGCGCACCAGTTTAGCGTGTGCCGATAATCCGGCCGGCACGGCCAGGATGACCGTCACTGTCAGCATGGTGAGGATCCGCATTCTACGAACCGAACTGGACGACGATCGTGTCTCCGTCAGAGGGCACATAGTGTTCGAAAGCGTGGTGAGGCCGTCCGTTGACCAGGAGCCGAATGTGTCCTGTGGTGCCATCAGGGCAGCGGTCGCCATCTCGGTAGATCTGGCCCGTGGGAAACGCAATCTGATCTCAGACGAATGTGACACCGGCGGTGGCAAAGAACCGTCCGAGATTCGCATTCCGTCCAGCCTCGGCTCTCGTCTTCGGCTCGACATGGATCACGCCGTCGCCCTGCGTGTGGATCGCGCCTCGCGTCAGCGGCATATCGGGCACCGGCTTCCCGCAGATGACGACGAGGTAGCGGGCGTGCCAGTGATCCCCGACCTGCGGGAGCTTTGCTCGTGGCATGAGTGCCACAGCGGTTGCGGCAACGACCACGATCCCTGCCAGGATGAGCTGCCGGCGCAAAGATGACGCCGTACGAGCGTCCGGCCGCATCTTCATCTTTGTCACCACGAGAAGCCTCCACACGACTAACGATTGTGGGGATCAGCTCCGTTCCACTCGACAAAGGGGCTCCGCAGCCGCGCCACAGCCCGACCGCCCGACCGCCCGGCGCAGGGCCCCGGCTTTCTCTCATCGAACGCCTCACTCGACTGGCATGGACCTGACCTTTGTATGGCCGGCGTTTCTGTGGGCGTTGTTGAGTCTCCCTCTGCTCGCCGCCGTATATGCGCGATTGACGCGGCGGGCAAGTCGCTATCCGGGGATCTTTTCGACGACCACGGCGCTCGTGGCTGCCCATCGCGCCAGCAGGTTGCGGCACCTGCCGCCCATGCTGCTCGCGATCTCGCTCGCCCTGCTGGTGGTATCGGCCGCCCGGCCGGTACTGCCGTTGCCGGTTCCGGCCAACCGCTCGGCCATCATGCTCGCCTTAGATGTCAGCGGCAGCATGCGCTCGACCGACATTTCCCCCTCGCGCCTCGAGGCGGCGAAATCCTCAGCGAAAGCCTTCCTGCGGTCCCTCCCGGCGAGCGTGCGCGCCGGGCTCGTGGTGTTCGCGGGATACACGGCCCTGCTCGCACCGCCGGGAACTGAACACGCCCGCATCGAGGCGCTGATCGATGGCGTCAGTACGGCGCGCCGGACCGCAATCGGCGACGGGCTGATTGAAGCCGTCGCGGCACTTCCCGGCCGCGTGCGGCCGAATGCTGATGGCACCCTGCCGGCCCTGCCCGCGACTCCCCTACCACCCGGGATGGTGGTGCTGCTCTCCGATGGCCGTAGCAACGCGGGGATCGATCCGCTCCTGGCCGCCGATCTGGCGGCGCAGCAGCAGGTTACGGTGTACACCGTCGGTGTGGGGGCCCGTGTGACACCGGACAACGCCTGGACGATCGGCGGCACACTCGATGAAGAAACCCTCCAGGCCATGGCGAGCCGGACGGGCGGGACATACTACCATGCGTCGTCGGCGCGGGGCCTGCATGACGTGTACCGGAAGCTGGCGCGCAGCCTGGGATGGGAGCGTCGACCGACGGAGGTCTCCGCCGCGGTCGCGGGTCTTGCTGCTCTCCTGCTGGCCGCCGCGCTCGCTGTGTCCTGGCTTCGCGTGCACCCACTCGGAACGTAAAACCGGATACCAGGGGACCAGTGAACCAAGGAACCAGGCCTACCTTGAGTATCATGCTCGCGTGGTCCCCTGGCACCTCGGCATCTTGGTCCCCGTAGTGTCATCTGCGTGGACCAGGGAACCAAGGAACCAGGCCTACCGTGTGCACCATGTTCGTATGGTCCCCTGGTCCCTTGGCATCCTGGTCCCCGCAGTTTCATTTTGCGCGGCGAGCAACAACCAGCTTGTCCACTCCGGATTCTGCTCCCCAGACTTCACCGGACCTGCCGAGCAGTTGACGCACCCCGGCCTCGGCGCTGGGCAGTTTCAGGACGTCGAATGTTTCATGCGCCGGATCGAACTGCACCAGCGCATTGGCCCCCCAGTCGCTCACCCAGACCAGATCGTGATCGTCGACAAACACGGCGTAGGCCATCGGATTGGATCCCGGCAGACGCCACTCCCGCCAGCGGCCGGTCCCCGGATCATACAGCGCGATCTGGCCGGCGTTCCACTCACTGACCCACAGGCGGCCCCTCGAATCCGCCCATACCCGCCGCGCACCTTGCCGGGCAGCCGGCGGCTCCAGGACCGATACGCTGCCACCGGCGGGATTGATCCGGGCGATGTAGTTGCCGGCGAGAGACGCGTAGTACACAGATCCGTCGGGTGTCGTGCAAATGCCGTACGGCCCGCGGCCCCGTGGCGCGTCAAACACATTCACCGTTCCCGTCCTTGGATCGAGACGTCCGTACACCCCGTTTTGGCCGGTGAACCACAGGAGACCGCGACTATCGAAGGTGGCGGTGTTGAGGTTCGCCCACCCTGCTTCCGTCGGCAACGGGTACCGCTGCACGCTGCTCGTCTTCGGGTCGACGCGCACGATGGCGTTGAGCCCTCCGTCGGTGATCCACGGGGCCCCGTCGGGCCCCACGATCACGCCGTGCGGCGCTGACCGCTCCCCCAGCTTGGTGCGTCTGGTCTTCCCGGTCGCCGGATCGAGATGGCCCAGCTCGCCCGCGGTCTGTGCCGTGTACCAGATTCCGCCATCGGCGGCCGGAGCCACGTCGTGCGGATGCGAGCCTCCGGGTACAGGGTACTCCTGGAGCGTGTAACCTCCGGGCGCGGCGACAGAGCCGCTTTGGCAGAGAAGGACCAGCATCCCTCCCCCGATCGCCAGAACCGGCAACAACCGTCGCATGGTCTCAGGTCCTCCCCCGTTCCTGCCGCGACTGCGCGACGGCCTGACGGCGCGACCGCGTCCTCTTTCTCCCAAATGGTCGTGCCACCAACTCGGCAAAGTCTTCCAACCCTTCCAGGTCGTCGAGATCGAGCCACTGCAGCATCACCCGTTGGACACCAGCGTTCTGCAACGAGCTGAGCTGATCTGTGATCTGGGCCGGCACGCCCACGATCACACCGCGGCTGCGCGACTCTTCGAGCGAGCGGCCGCGCTCGGCGATCTTGCGCCGCACCGCGGCGTCGTCTCGTCCAAACACCAACCCCGTCATCATCGATCGCCGTACCGATGACGGGCTTTGGCCCCGCGCCACCAGCAGATCATCGAGGCGCCGGTTGAGCCGGGCGAAATTCTCCGGAGTTTGAAACGTGGCATTCCACTCCGTCGCATACCGCGCCGCCAGAGGCAACGTCCGCCGCGTCCCGTTCCCACCGACGAGGATCGGGGGTCCGCCGGGACGCTGCGGCCGCGGGAGCAGGATGCCTTCGCGCAGCCGGTAGTATCGGCCGGAGATCGTGACGGGGTCGTCAGCGGTCAGCAGCCGCGAGATCACCTCTAGCGACTCGCCGAACCGCACAAACCGCTCCTTCATGCTCAGCAGGTCGAACCCAAAGTTGGCATGCTCCCGTTCCTGCCAGCCGGCGCCCAGGCCCAACGTCAGCCGCCCGCCGGAGAGGTCGTCCACGGCTGCCGCGACACGCGCCGTAAACGCCGGGTGGCGGAACGACGTCGGCGTGCACAGGGGTCCAAACTCGATCCGTCTGGTGTGGGATGCGAGCCAGGTCAGCGACGTCCACAACTCCAGGGAATCTTTGTCCGGCGGAGTCGCATTAGTGAAGTGGTCGGATCGGTACAGCCCGGCAAAGCGCAGCCGCTCCACCGCCTTGGCGAGGGCCTGCCACCGGGACCAGGTCAGTCCGTTTTGACCTTCCACCATGATCGCGATATCCATCGTCGCCCCCAGCTTCGCCGAATCCGCACGTGTTGTTAGTGATGCTCCAGGCCCCCAGAGATTCGCTCTGGCGAATTTCTGGAGGACGCGAGCGTGATCTGCGCACCGTGGGCGCGCACCGGATCGAGATTCGCCGCCCGATCCGCGCGCAGCACGACCCCGTAGAGCCCTTCGCCCCTTCGGGCCAGCGGCGCGCGCAACGGATGCGTGGGGCCGATGGGTGCCATCACCCGGATCACGACCCCATTGAGCCTGAACTCGACCCCCAGCGACCGGGGGATGGGGGCCACCGTCTCAAACGGTTCTCGGCCGAGCAGCGCCTGGTAGTACCCGACCGCCCGATCGAAACTCCCCGTGGCGACGGTCAGCGCCTGTACGCCGGCTGCGCCATTGGCATGCGCGACGTTGTGCGGCACGCGCAGGTGTCGCGGCGTCACATCTTCGATCAGAAACGGCAGTACGGATGCCCGCGGAAAGGCCAGCCGCCACGAGACCTCCTTCCCATCGGGACGCACCCGGCCTCCACTCACCGGCCCATCGATCTCGCCCGCCCCTACGACCTCCGCCAACGGGGAACACGCCAGCGCGAAGTCGGCAAGCCCCTCCCCCGATCGGATCCTCCGGAGCGCGCGGCCCAGTAGCGGCGACCGCCGGGTCAGTATGCTATCCAGACCGCCGCGGGCCAGTATCCGGAGCACCGCCAGTTTCCAGGATGCCGTCAGCGCCAGCAACTCCAGGTACCGGCCATCGGCGAATGGGATGAGTGCATTGTGCGTAAGACCACCCACATGCACCCCGCCCGGCACCACCGTGAACCCCAGCGCGGCGTAGTCCTCCGAAGCCCGGCTGAGGTCTTCGACGAAGATGACGACGTGGTCGAGAGAGAATGACGGAGTCCGCACTGATGCGTTAGCCCCACAACGCAGGCTTGGTCACCATGAGGAACACGATAATCAGCACGATCACCATGAAGATGAGCCCAAGCGTGCGACCACGATCTGACGCCCGCCGGTAGGCCTCAGACTTCGGTCCCCCCGACTCCAGGGCCTGAATCTGGGAGCGCAGCGTGGGAGTGTAGCCTCGCGCGCCGAGGGCCATGGCCACGATGTAGAGGCCCAACGCCGTCGCAATCCACGGGGTCCCCACAGACAGGTGGCCTGCGTAAAGCATCGCCAGCCCACTGATCAGTAGAAGGCCGTAGGCCGGGTTGGCGATGCGGTTGTCCAGAAAACGCACCCCCGTCAAGATGGCGCGCAGGGATTCTGGTTGGCGCGCCCCCAGCGCCATCCAGACCCCGTAGGTGGCGTTTGTCCCAAATGCGACGACGGCCGCCAAGACATGAATGTACTTGAAGACGAGATAGAGACCCATCTATCGCCTCCCCAAGGCCTGGTGAATGCCCATGACTCGAATTCGACGCGGCACACGCCGTTTCCGCCCCCGCCATGGCCTCCAAAGGATTCGCCTGCGCCCGCGTCCAAACAACGCGGCGTGTCCGAGGAGCGGCGGGTCGTCACCGTGATGTTCGCCGATCTCGTAGAGTCGACGGCGCTGGCAGAGACGCTGGATCCGGAGGATCTGCGCGCCATCCTGAGCCGCTTCTACAATCTTGTGGCCGCAGAAGTCCGGCGGTTCGGAGGCACGGTGGAAAAGTACCTGGGTGACGCCGCGCTCGCCATCTTCGGGTTGCCCGATGTCCACGAAGACGATGCCGAGCGAGCCGTCCGGGCCGCGCTGGCCGCCCGCGATGCGCTGGCGGAGTTGAACGCCCGGCTCGCTGCGGAAGGCCGGTCCCGGCTGACGATGCGGATTGCCGTCAACACCGGCGAAGTTGTCGCTGATCCCAAAGGTGGAGTGCAGGGAGAATTCCGGCTGGCCGCGGACGCGATCAACGTCGCCGCCCGTCTGCAGCAGCAGGCCAAGGCCGGGAGCATCCTTCTTGCTCCCCGGACCGAACGCCTGGTCCGCGGCATCGCGGAGACCAGTTCGCTGGGGCCGGTGACGCTCCGGGGCAAGGCCCAGCCCATCGAAGCATGGGAAGTGATCGGGCTGCGCCCCGAGCGGACGCAGCGGGGTATCCCGGGCCTCCAGGCTCCCTTGATCGGCCGCGGCGAAGAGATGGACCTGTTGCTCCATCTCTACGATCGCGTGGCGCGGGAGCGGCAAACACAGCTCGTCACGATTGTCGGCGCGCCCGGCGTCGGCAAGTCG
>VBAL01000113.1:0-620 GCA_005888595.1 Candidatus Segetimicrobium genomatis | reverse complement strand
CCATCCGCAAGGGGCGTTGCCTGCCATACGGGGACGGGCTTGCGTTCGCGCCGGTTGCGGAGATTTTTAAGCAGGATGCTCAGATCATGGACGGCGATCCAGCCGACGCAGCCAGGAAGAAGCTCCTCGACACCGTCACTCGCTGGCTTCCCGATGGATCCACACGCGCCGCGGCGGCGCTGGGGTTCCTCGTTGGGCTCGTCTTCCCAGATTCGCCGATGGCCGGAGTCGATCCCAAGAGCGCTCGGGAAGAGGCGTTCGCCTCCTGGCGGCGGTATCTCCTGGCCAGGTCTACGGCCGCGGCGCTGGTGTTGGTCTTCGAGGATGTGCATTGGGCTGATGACAGCCTGCTGGAACTCGTCGAGTACACGGCGTCACACCTGCACGACTCCCCCGTCCTGCTGCTATGCCTGGCGAGACCCGAACTGCTGGAGCGTCCGACGCCGCTGGGTGGGCTCGGTCGGAACACTGCGATAATGCACCTGGAGGCGCTGTCCGAGACGGAGTCGCGCGCGCTGGTCGCCGCACTCCTCGCCGTGGACGATTTGCCGGAGTCGGTACGGTTGGAGATCGTCTCCAAGGCTGACGGCAATCCATTCTTCGTCGAGGAGATCGTGCAC
>VBAL01000007.1:21041-21611 GCA_005888595.1 Candidatus Segetimicrobium genomatis | reverse complement strand
GCATCAATAATGAGGACGGGCGCCTGACCATCTATTTTGCACCGCGTCTGGCCAGCTCAACCGATAGCGACATGCTGGCCTTCCTCTATCTGCACGAACTTGGACACGCCAGATTGGGCCATATGCGGCCCGAAGATCCCCGCCGTCTGCGGTTCTCGATTCCCGGCATGTATAAGGGGCTGGCGTGGCAGATGGAGTACGATGCCGACGCCTGGGCCGCCGCCCACGCGGTCTCGTACGGCTACGATCCGGTCCGGGGTATCACGGCAGTATTCGCGGTCTTCGGGGACGGCGGCGGGTTTACGCATCCGCCGGACGCCGTCCGCATCTCCCGCGTGAAGCGGCTTGTCAACAAACTCCCGTAGGGAACGCAGTCTTAGCAAAACTAGAAGAAGGAGGGAGCAGGTACCCTCCTTCTTCCGTTACTTAAGGACGTTACTTACACACGGTCTTTAAGGGGCGTTGCCAGGTCTTCCGATGGTGACCTCGTTGATCTGAATGTTGTCAATGACGACGGAGCCGGGTGTTACAACCAGCCCCGTTTGCGGCGTGTCGGTTCCTTCATCGAAG
>VBAL01000007.1:12231-21033 GCA_005888595.1 Candidatus Segetimicrobium genomatis | reverse complement strand
GAAAGCGTATACGGTTCCACCCCGCCACAGGTGTGTCTGGCGTCACGACAGAGCCCGAATTGCAACCAAGAAAGGAAAGGGTCCCGCTGGCGTCGACAAGGTTGAACCTGGGCGCGCCCGCGCCGCAATGTCCATCGGCACGGACGTCAAAGCCCAGCTCAGTAATCGTCATGCTTTCGGCGCCCTCGATTACCACGCCGCCCGATGCGTTTGTGGCCGTCGGGCCACTCTTTTGCAGGACAAGGCCACGATTGGAAGCGCCTGTGTCGGGGAGACCTTGTCCGGCCATCCAGGTTGCGGTGATGATACCCGTCCCGTCGGGATCAAAGACGAACGGCTTTGCTTTGAGTGAAGAACCTGCATCGGCGAACGCTGCCGGCAGGATGCTAACAATGCACACCAAAGCAACGAGCACAACCCGTTTCATACTATCCCCCCCACGCTCAGCGGCTGAACTTGTTACTTCTACTTCAATAATAATTGATAAACATCCTTCAACCCGAGGAAGACTCTGTCGGTGTACAAGGGGGAGGATTCCCAACTTGGTGATTACGACGACCGCCGGGCGTGTTCTTCCAGCGTCACCCCGTAGACTTCGCTGAATTTTCGCTGCAGGTATTGCAGGTACGGCTCGGGGGTCAACTCGGCACCCGCGGCGCGCCTGACAATGTCTTTGGGCAGGAACTTCCGTCCGTGCCGGTGCACGTGCTCGCGGAGCCAGCCGAGCACCGTCGCGAAGCGGCCGCGCCCGATGTCCTCGAAGATGGTCGGGTGAGCGCGGCGGGCGGCCTCGAAGAGTTGTACTGAGACGACGTTGCCGAGCGTGTAGGTGGGGAAGTAGCCTATGGAGCCGCTGGACCAGTGCGTGTCCTGCATCACGCCGTCGGCATCGGTAGGCGGCGTGACGCCCAGGTACGTCTGCATCCGCTCATTCCAGGCGTCGGGAAGGTCCCCCACGGCCAGCGCGCCTTCCAGCAGCCTTTTCTCGAGCTCGTACCGGAGCATGATATGCAGATTGTACGTGACCTCATCGGCTTCGACGCGGATGAGGCTTGGCTGCACGCGGTTCACCGCCCGGTAGAACGCCTCCAGCCCCACCTGCCGCAATAGCGGGAAGCGGTCCTGCAGGATCGGGTAGTAGTGCTGCCAGAACGGCCGGCTGCGGCCGACGAGGTTTTCCCACATCCGCGATTGGGACTCGTGCAGCCCCATTCCGGCGCCGCGGCCGATGCCGGTGCGGGCCAGCGCCGGTGGGATGCCCTGTTCGTAAAGAGCGTGGCCGGCCTCGTGAAAGATCGCGAACATCGCCGAGGGGAGATAGTTTCTCTGGTAGCGCGTGGTAATACGGACGTCGTCGGGGTGGAAGCTCGTTTCGAATGGGTGGACCGACTCGTCCAAGCGCCCGCGGGAGAAGTCGTAGCCAAACGCCTCCGCCACCGTGATGCCAAACGTCCGCTGCTGGGCAATGTCGAACTCCCCGTGGAGGAAGCCATCCTCGACGGGCCGGCCGCGTTCGACGATGACACGGACGAAGGGGACAATGACCTCGCGCAGCCGGCCGAACAACAGATCCACATCTTTTGAGGTCATGCCCGGCTCGTAATGATCCAGCAGCGCGTCGTAGGGATGATCCTGAAAACCAATGTAGTCAGCTTCCCGCCGCGCAAAGTCCACCATCTCTGCCAGCGCGGGACGGAACGCCGGGAAGTCGTTGCGACGGCGTGCCTCTCGCCAGATCTGAGTGGATAGTGACGCGGCGCGGGCTCTGGCCGCGACGAATTCCGCCGGGAGGCGGCTCTGGCGATCGTAGTCTCGCCGGGTCATGCGGACAAGCGCCGCCTCATCCGAGTCGGGATCGAGCCGGTCCAGCACCGCCTCGGCGGCCACCAGCAGGTCCCGGGTCGACGATGAGATGAACAGGTCGTGCGAGAGCCGGGTCAGCGTCCCCAATTGTTCCGCCCGGCCGGCGGCGCCGCGCGCGGGCATGTACGTTTCCTGATCCCACCGCAGGACCGCGGCGGTGGCGCGGAGATCGGCGACGGTGGCCAGGTGCACCTTCAGCGCCTGAATAGCTTGAGAGGTTTGATTACCGGGCATTTTCACTCCTCGTCTACAGCTGTCATCGCGAGCGTAGCGAAGCGATCGCCGCCTCGAGCAGGAGATTGCTTCGGGCCTCTCGGCCCTCGCAATGACATAGGGAACTACCCAATTCCTTCCACGACTTTTTCCATCTCCGCGGCCGTGTAGCACCGCATGGTGAGGGATCGTACGTTTCCCTGGCTGCCCATCCACACCGCGAGCCTGCTGGCGGCAGCATCGTCGGGGGCATCGACCAGGGCAATGGCGTCATAGGGTCCCATCGTCCACAGCGTTTCGCGGACCCTCACCTTGAACTTCTCGGCCTGCGCGCGGAACTTGTCGGCGCGCTTGGTCGTGTCTTTCGCGGCCCGCACGCCCTGCTCGGTCCAATTAAATAGCAACACGTATGTCGGCATGGCAATCCCTCCCCGCTACGGAATAGGGGAAGACTTCGAAGTTGGGACGTGCTCTCCTGTCCTTATCGAAGGCGTCTACCTGGTCTACTTAGTCTACCTAGTCTACTTGGTCTACCTGCAAATGGACGCGCGGTGATGCTTGTAGACCAGGGAGACCGGGTAGACCGGGAAGACCGGGTAGACCAGGTAGACGTAGTTCTATAGTCGCGTGGATGGCGTGAGAACGCGCCTATTTCGGACGTCCCATATGCCTCGGGCGGTCAGCCTGATCCATGGTAGAGAGTCGAACGTCAGGAAGAGCAGGCTGAACACGGGGTCGGCGAACCGGTAGCCGCGCTCCCGCATGAGGCGATTGAACTGTCGGTTGGCATCGACCACGTCGGCCCAGGAGCGGAGCGAGAACGCGCCCAGTTCCAGCGGCAGCGAGAACACTTCCCGGCCCTCTTCGATCATCACGAGTCCGCCGCCAAAGTCCGCCACCCTGTCGAGTGCTGCGGCCATGTCGGCCGGATTCTGCCCCAGGACCACGACGTCAAACCCGCTGCTGATGGTGGTGGCGAGCCCGCCGAGGCGAGTGGTGAGTCCGATGACCCAGGTTCGCGTCTTCCACCGGCCCCGCCGGTCCAGCAGGGCGACCCGGAGCGCGCCGGCTGGGATCTCGCCGGCAGGCACCGGTTCAGTGATGACATCGTTTACGAAACGCATGCCCGTGGCATCTTCGGGCGCTGCGAACGCGCTTGCGGGCAGACGTGGAATAACGGCGGGTTCGTACGCCTCCCGCCAGGCCGGAGCTGTCAACGGGGCCGTCAGCGCGCCGTTCATCGCGACAACCTTCCCGTCAGCAACAACCAGCGCCGGGGTCGGGTGAGTGAGGTCGGGGATCACATTCAGGTCCGCCCGGTGCCCGACCGCGATTTCGCCGGCGTCAAGCATTCCATAGTAGCGCGCCGGATTCACCGTCACCATCCGCAGCGCGTCAATCGGCTCGACGCCCGCGGCGATGGCCACCTCCAGCAGGTGGTCGAGGTAGCCGCGGTCGGCAATGAATGCTGGCGTAGGCCCGTCTGCGGTCAGCATGACCTTCCCGGCCGCGATCTCGTCGCGCGTAATCGCCTGCAGGAGGTCGGGGAGATCGGGTCTGATCGAGCTGTGGCGCAGCATGGCCACCAGGCCGGCCCGGAGGCGATCCCTAACCTCCTGCCCGGTCACAGCTTCGTGACATGAGGTAAATCCGGCCCGGGCCAGCGCGGCGAGACGCTCGTACGAGGCCCCGGCGGCATGACCTTCCACACGCCTGCCGTCCTCTCGGGCCGCACGGATTTTGCCTGTCAGGTCGGCGTCCCCCTGCAGCACGTCGACCCAGCGGGTCACCTCACCAACGGCCGCGGCCGACGGCAGTCGCCACAACGTCTGCAGCGTGGAGAGGGAGAATCGCTCGCCCGTGTCGGCGAAGGACTGCGGGTGCAAACGGATCAACCAGCGGAACTTCATCGGCAGGCCGGCCAGGTGGTCCAGCAGGCCGGCGAGGCGGTCGGGCCGTGCCAGCAGCATCAGCGGCAGGGAATCCGTGACCGCGGTGGTGGTGCCGTGGGCCAGCACCGCTCCGGCAAACTCGACGGGATTGGCGAGGATGACGTGGCCGTGCGGTTCGATGTAGCCCGGGACGATCGTCTGGCCTGCGACATCCACGATCTGCTGCGACCGCGACGCGATCTGATCGTCCGGTCCGATGGCGACGATCCGGTCGCCTCCGATCCCTACCGCGGCCCGCCGCACGCTGGCCGCGCGGACGTCGAGGACGTGGCCGCCCGTCAGGCAAAGGGAGATCGAACCCGCTGAGGCATTACTGACGAGACCCGCGCCCACGTGCCCAAGCATGCCGATCATGTGGGGCGGACTTCACGCCCCATGTCCATGTCTCCTGCCCTCGCCGCCGTGGCGAGGGTTCTCCCCGGATCTGGTCGTAGTGTCAGGGAGAGCAATCATGATCTGGGCTCCCGAGATGGAAACGATGCCGCGCAAGGAGTTGCAGCTCCTGCAGTTGCGGCGCCTGCAGCAGGTGGTCCAGCGGGCGTACGAACGCGTGCCGTTCACCCGGCAGCGTTTGGACCAGGCAGGCGTGCGGCCCGAGCACATCAAGACGTTGGACGATCTGGGCCGGCTGCCGTTTACGCGGAAGAGTGACTTCCGTGATACCTATCCGTTTGGCTTGTTGACGGTACCGGCATCTCAGCTGGCGCGCATTCACGCCTCCTCAGGCACGACCGGCAAACCCACGGTCGTCGGATACACGTCAAGCGACCTCCGGGTCTGGGCGGAGGTGTGCGCACGCTGCCTGGCCAGCAGCGGTGCGCAGCCCGGCGATGTCTTCCAGAACGCCTACGGATACGGGCTGTTCACCGGCGGGCTGGGCATGCACTACGGTGCCGAGTTGATGGGATTAGTTGTCGTCCCGGTCTCCGGCGGCAACACAGAACGTCAAATCATGCTGCTGCAGGATTTCGGGGCGAAGATCATCGCCTGCACGCCCTCCTACGCGCTGACGCTGGCCGAAGCGCTGGACGCGAGGGGAATCCGCCCCGGGTCGCTGCCGCTGCGGTACGGTGTGCTGGGAGCGGAGCCGTGGACGGAGGCGATGCGTGACGAGATCGAGCGCAAACTTGGCATCACCGCGGTGAACATCTACGGCCTGAGCGAGGTCATTGGTCCCGGGGTGAGCAATGAGTGCATCGAAGAGCAAAACGGGGCGCACATCTTTGAGGATCATTTCCTCGCGGAAGTAATCAACCCGCGCACAGAGAAGGCAGTGGAGTTTGGGGAGGTGGGCGAACTGGTTTTCACGACGCTCACCAAAGAGGCGCTGCCGGTCATTCGTTATTGCACCGGCGACATCGCATCGCTCGACCCCAACCCGTGCCGCTGCGGACGGACCTTCGTCCGGATGTCGCGGATCATGGGGCGGACGGACGACATGCTGATTATCCGCGGTGTGAACGTCTACCCCACACAGGTGGAGGCCGCGCTGGTAGGTGTGGCAGAGCTTTCGCCGCACTACCAGCTGGTCGTCACACGTCAGCGCACGTTGGACGAACTCGACGTGTCCATCGAGGTGAATGAGGGGTTCACCAAGCACCTCGGGGGCACATTTACGGGTGAGGAAGCGGAGGTGCAGGAACTCACGACGCGCTGCCAGCAGAAGCTGCTGGGAGTGCTGGGCATCACCGCCCGCGTGACCCTGGTGCCCCCCGGCAAGCTGCCGCGCTCAGAAGGCGGGAAACTGCGCCGGGTCGTGGACCAGCGGAAATTGTAACGCAGGAACCAAGGGGCCAGGGTACCAGGAACCAAGCCTGCATATCGCCTTCTTTACGCCTGGTCCCATGGTTCCTTGGCACCTTGGTACCGGTGTTTCGTTTATCGTGCCGGTGTCCACGTCCCGTTGCGGACCTCGATCATCACCGCGGCTCGCAGATCCAGGCCCAGATGGTCCGTGGGGGTGTAGCTAAAAATGCCGGTGATGCCTATTAGTTCTCTGGTCCCGCGCTCGATCTGGTCCCGCAGGACGGTCCGAAAGCCGCCGGTGTTCTCCGGCCGGATGCCCTGTCGCAACGTGCGCTCGATCGCCGGCTTCAGGATGAGCATCGCGTCCAGGGCGTGGCCGCCGAAGGTGTTGCGGGTACCTTTCCCGTACCGGCCCTCATAGCGTTCGATGTAGCCGAGTAGGGCAGATTTCTGCTTGTCGGTATCCGGCAACAGCTCGGCGATGAGGATCTTGCCCGATGGCAGTATCGTTCCGTCCACGCTTGCCCCACCCAGATCCAGGAAGGTCTTGTTGGCCACGCCGTGGCTCTGGTACACGGGCACGCGGCCGGCGTGCCCGCGCCGGCGATCAGCACCGCATCGGGATTGCTGGCCATGAACTTCAGCACCTGACCGGTGACAGACGGATCGGCGCTGTTGTATTTCTCCTCGGCCGTGATCTTGATGCCGGCTGCCTGCGTGGCGCGCTTTATCTCGTTGAGCCAGCCCTCGCCGTAGGCGTCGTTGAAGCCGATGTAGCCCATCGTCTTCACGCCCGTCGATTTCATGTGATTGACGATGGCGTCGGCCATCAGGGCGTCGGTCTGCGGCGTCTTGAAGATCCAGCGGCGCTGATCCACAGGCTCGATGATGGTAACCGCGGCAGCCAGGGACACGTTGGGCACGCGGTTGGTCTGGAGGGTTTGGATCACCGCCAGGCTGGCGGGGCTGGTGGTGCAGCACACGACGGCGACGACGCGGTCTTCATCGATCAGCCGCTTTGCCGCAATGACGGCTTTCGTCGGGTCGCTCTCCCCGTCCGTCGCGACGTACTCGACGCGGACCGGTCCGTTCGGGCCAGGCACCTCGCCCAACTCGTCCTGGTAGAGCAGAACCGTGTTGCGTTCGGGGACGCCCAGCGACGATGCGCCGCCTGTGACGTCCACCACGACGCCAACCTTGATGACGGATTGCTGCGCCACCGACGGTGGCGCTCCGACCAAGACGAGCAGCGCACCGATGACCCACAGACGCCGCATGGCTCTCCCCCCCGACCGGCCGTTGAAACGTTGGAACGTTGAATCGTTGCACCCAACCCAACGGTGTTGAACCGTTGGAGCGTTGAAATCTTGAAGCGTGACAGCAGAGCAGCGTCGCTCCAACAATTCAACGTTTCAACGTTTCAACATGTAGTGCGCGTTCACCCTTCAGCCGATTCCACGTGGCCCCCGAGGTAGGCCGTGCGGACCGCGGGATCCTGAGCCAGCGTGGTCGCCGGCCCCTGCCGCACGACCCGGCCGGCCTCCATGACGTACGCGCGGGCGGCGAGGCCCAGCACGGCCTTGGCGTTCTGCTCCACGATCAGGATGCTCTGCCCCTGATGCTGGACCTGGGCGAGAGTGCCCAGAATGTCGCGGATGACCAGGGGGGCGAGCCCCAGTAGTGGCTCATCCATCAGCAGGAGCCGCGGCCGTGCCATCAGCCCGCGGCCGATGGCGACCATCTGCTGCATGCCGCCCGACAGTGTCCTGGCGGGCGAAGCCGCCCGGTTCACAAGTGCGGGGAACAGTGCGAACATGCGGCGCAGGTCCTCCTCGATCGTCGCCCGGGATTCTTGGCCGATGCGATGGTAGGCTCCCAGCAGCAGGTTGTCGCGCACGCTCATTGATTCAAATAACTGCCGGCGTTCAGGGACCAGGCTGATGCCCAGCCTGACGGTTTCTTCGGGAGATGGCCGCGCCACCGGCCGGCCGCCCAGCATGATCCTGCCCCGCGATGGAAGCAATCCGGTCAGCGCCCGCAGCAGCGTCGTCTTCCCCGCCCCATTGGCGCCGATCACAGCGACCACTTCACTGTGCCCGACGGAGAGCGAGACCCCGCGAACCGCCTGCACCTGCCCATAGGCGGCCTCGAGTCCCTCCACAGCAAGAAGCACGTCATCGCCTGGAGCATTCACGAGGCGGCCTCTTCGCCTAGATAGGCGGCGATGACCCGGGGATCGTTTCGCACCACACGCGGCGCCCCCTCCGCAATGCGCTGGCCATAGTTGAGCACCAGCACGCGATCGGCGGTCTCCATCACAAACCCCACGTCGTGTTCCACCAGTACCACGGTCGTTCCGGTGTCACGGATTTGCCGGATCAACCTCACCACCTCAGTCCGCTCGGCGGTAGAGAGGCCTGAGGCAGGCTCATCGAGCAGGAGCAGTACCGGCCGGATCGCTAAGGCGCGAGCGACTTCCAGCAGTCGAAGACCGCCAAAGGGCAGGGCGCCGGCGAGAACGTCAGCGCGGTCCAGCAGCCCGACCATCTCCAGATACCCGGCGGCGCGCGCGGCAGCCTGCGCGTCCTCGCGTGCTCCCAGTCCAAACATGGCTGCCGTGAAACTCGTGGTGGTCAGACGATGTAATCCCACCATGACATTCTCCAGGACCGTGAGGTCGGCAAACACTTTCGGCGTCTGAAACGTTCTGCCCACACCCAACGCCGCCGTCTCGTAGGCCGGGAGGTCAGAGACCTTCCGGCCCCGCAGGTACACCGCGCCGCGAGAGGGGCGCAGCAATCCGGAGATCAGGTTGAAGACGGTGGTTTTACCGGCGCCGTTTGGCCCGATGATCGCATAGATCTCCCCGGCTGGTACTTCAATGGAGAGATCGTCGACCGCAAGTAAGCCGCCGAACTGTTTGCGCAGTCCCTCCAGGCGCAGCACGCTCGCCGGTTCCGCCCGCGGCGAAGGCGACGGTGACTCCGGTAGCATTCCGGCGAGGGAGGAGACCTGGGTCCAGCGGGAT
>VBAL01000007.1:5126-12188 GCA_005888595.1 Candidatus Segetimicrobium genomatis | reverse complement strand
CGAGAAGATGACCACCACGGCCAGCAGCAGTCCAAACACCACGATCTCGTACTCGGCCGACGCGCCACTGCCCAGGACTCGCGGCATGATCGTTCGCAGAGCCTCGCGCAGCAAGGTGAGGATCGCGGCGCCCGCCACCGCCCCCGGCAGATGGTAGATGCCGCCGAGCACGCTCATGACCAGCAGATCGATGGAGAAGTTGAACGCAAACGGCGAAGGGCTGACAAAACTCAAATAGTGGACGTACAGCGCGCCGGCCAGGCCTGCCAGTGCGCCGCTCAGGGCAAAGACCCGACTCTTATAGAACGCGGCGTTGATGCCGACCGCCGCCGCGGCGACCTCGCTACTGCGGACGGCGGCCAGCGCGCGTCCGACTCGTGAACACACCAGATTGCGGCCCAGCCAGAGCGCAGCGAGGACGAAGGACCAGATGAGATAGTAGTAGGCTCGATCCCCGACGATCACGAGTGCGCCAATCGAAAGAGGGGGGATCCCCGTCAGTCCGGTGGGCCCGCCCGTCAGATCCTGTGCGTTGCGGACCAGCACGTCCATCACCACATTCAGTCCCAGGGTGCCCAGTACCAGGAAGTGACCCCGCAGGGCGAAGATGGGCGCGCCCAGCACGTAGGCGACGAGAGCCGCGCCGCCCACCGCCAGAGGGAGGGCGAGCCATGGAGCGAGTCCCATCCGCAACGTGGTGATTGCGGCGATGTAGGCCCCCAGGCCATAGAAGGCTGCCTGCCCCAACGAGACCTGTCCGGCATGTCCGGCCAGCAGCGACAGGCCGATGACGATGAGGCTGAACAGACCGATGAAGACGAAGATGCCGAGGCTGATTCGTCCGGCGACGGCGAAGGGCAGGACAGCGAGGACCGCCACGACGGCTGTGGCCGCCAGCCGGAGACGCCGTGTCGTAGTCATTCTTGCGCGGCTTCCTCACTGATGATCAGTCCACCCCGGAGCGCTGCCACCGCGCGCCACAGCAGCGCGGCGATCAGCACCCCGAACGCGATGCCGTCGCGATAGTTCGAGGAGATCAACCCGGCCCCAAGTGACTCGACGACACCGAACAGTATGCATGCCGCAACTGTCCAAGGGTAACTGGCCATGCCCGCGATCACAGCGCCGACGAACCCCTTCAAACCCAAGATCAACCCCATGTCGTAGGTGGCCAGCGTCAATGGGGCGATGAGCACGCCGGCGAGGCCGCCAAGAGCCCCGGCGATCATCCAGGCCAGGGCGCTCATCCGTTCCACCCGGATGCCCATCAGCCTCGCCGCGGTCGGATTGACCGCGCATGCGCGCAGCGACTTTCCCAAGATCGTGCGCGTGAAGAAGACATACAGCACGACCAGGACCACCGTTGTGACCGCGATGACCCAGAGGCTCTGCCGGGTGACCACCGCAGCTGCGATGCGCAGCGGCGGACCGGCCGTGAAGGGGCGCAGGGTATGCGGATCGGTTCCCCAGACCAGCAGCCATAAACCCTTCAGCGACAGGTGGAGGGCGATGGTGATGATCAGCAGGGTCAAGGGTCCGGCGTCACGCGCCGGCCGGATGGCAGCGCGGTAGACGCCTCCGCCCGCCGCGGCCGCCACACCCACAGCAACCGCCGCCGCGAGCGAGAGGGGCATCCCCCTCGTCACAAGGGTGGAGGCCAGCAGGGCGCCGAGTGCCGCAAATTCGCCCTGCGCTACGTTCACGACGCGCGTGGCGCTGTGGATCGCCACCAGCCCCAGCCCCAGCAACGCGTAGATGGTACCGTTGATGATGCCGCTGGCGAGGAACTGGGCGATTTGTTGTGTGAGCGTCATCGGCCTGCCGCGTCGGTGTGGGGTTCACCATACGCGAAGACGACTCCTCGCGTGACTGCGCGACCGCGCGACTGCGCCACTGCGGCTAGGGGAGGAGGCTCCTGTGGGCGCGCGAACGCAGTACAATGTGAAAGCAGGACTCAGTCCGGGCGCCGAGGCATCGGTCACGATCACCGTCACGACCGACATGCTGGCGACGTTCGAAGAGCTGGGGCCGGTGCACCCACTGTATTCCACCTGGTCGATGGTTCGCCACATGGAGCTGGCGTGCCGCAAGATCATCCTGCCGTATCTGGAACCCGACGAAGACGCCGTCGGCTACAGTGTCAGCGTGACGCACCTGGCGGCCACCGGGGTCGGCGACCGTGTGACCGCCGGGGCCCGGCTGGTACAGATCGACGGCCGGCGGATCGTCTGCGCGGTTGAAGCGCACAACTCGCGTGAGAAGATCGGCGAGGGGACGCAGGTACAGATGCTCGTGCGCAAGGAGCGGTTGGCTGAACACATCCGCACGCTGGCTGCCCGCCGGACCGGCCCTAGACCATGAGCGCCATGCGCGGCTCCCTCGTGCCCGTCGTCACGCCGTTCCGCAAGGGCCAGCTCGACGACTCCCGTTTTGTCGATCTCATCGAATGGCAGATCGACAGTGGCAGCCACGGGGTGGTCGTCGCCGGGACGACCGGTGAGCCCAGTGCGCTGACTCTGGAGGAACGAGAGCACCTCATCGAGCTCGCCGTGCGGACGGTGCGGCGGCGCGTGCCCGTGATCGCCGGAACCGGTACCACCAATCACGCGGAAACCCTGCGGCTCACGCAGTTTGCCAAGCGCATCGGGGCCGATGCGGCCCTGGTCGTCGTCCCTTACTACACCCGCCCGACCCAGGAAGGACTGTACCGCCACTTCCGCGGCATCGCCGACGCGGTGGATCTTCCAGTTTTCATCTACAATATCCCCGGCCGCACCGCGGTGAACCTGGAACCGCAGACCATCGCGCGGCTGGCCCGAGATTGCCGCAACATTATCGGCGTGAAAGAGGCCAACAAAGACTTCGAACACGTCAATCGCGTGATCCACCTGTGCGGCCCTAACTTCCTCGTGTACTCGGGCATCGAGTTGCTGTGCTTCCCGATCCTGGCCATCGGCGGCGCGGGCCATGTCAGCGCCACGGCCAACATCCTGCCCCGAGAGGTGGCACGTCTCTATGATCTGGCGGCCGGCGGCCAGTGGGATGCTGCGCGCGACCTGCACTACCATCTGTTGCCCATGAACGAGGCGCTGTTTGTGGAGACCAACCCCGTGCCGGTGAAGACGGCGCTGGGGCTCATGGGCAGGATCGACCCCGAGGTGCGGCTGCCGCTGGCGCCGATGTCGCCGGACAACGTGGAGCGCTTGAAGCACGTGATGGCATCCTACGGGTTGGTGCCGCAGCCTGCGCGTGCATAACAGGCGACCGTGCGCCAGCAACTCTTTTTCCGTCATTGCGAGCGGCACAGCCGCGAAGCAATCTCCCCCCGCGAGGAGATTGCCGCGGGGCTGCGCCCCTCGCAATGACGGTGGGTGAGGGGAGCCGCCGACCATGCCCGCCCGCACCGGCAAGGAGTTCCTCCAGGGCCTGAAGGATCAGCCGCGCGAGATCTGGATTGGCGGCGAACGTGTGGGCGATGTCGCCGCGCACCCTGCCTTCTGCAACGTCGCCCGCAGCGTTGCGGCGCTGTACGATCTGCAGCACGATCCAGCACTGCGTGACCAGATGACGTTCGTCTCGCCCAGCAGCGGTGGGCGCGTAGGGGCGTCGTTTCTGGTGCCGCGCACCCGCGACGACCTGGCCCAGGTCCGCCGGATGATGAAGGTCTGGGCGGACTACTCCGGGGGGATGTTGGGCCGCGCGCCGGACTATCTGAACCGCGCCGTGACCGCGTTCGCCGCGGCCGCGCCGTACTGTGGGGAAAACGATCCGCGGTTTGCCGACAACGTCCGCCGTTACTATGAGTTCTGCCGCGAACAGGACGTGTGCTTGACCCACACCCTCATCAATCCGCAGGCCAACCGAGCTACGGGACCGGCGGGACAAGCCGATCCCTACCTCGCCGCGGCAATTGTGCGGGAGACCGATGCGGGTGTGGTCATCCGCGGCGCACGGATGCTCGCCACGCTGCCGGTCGCCGACGAGATTCTCGTGTTCCCATCCACGCTGCTGCGGGGCAAAGACGAGGACCGGCCCTACGCGTTTGCGTTCGCCATCTCGTGTGGCGCCCCCGGGCTGAAGTTCATTTGCCGCGAGACGTTTGATCCCGGCGGGTCGGCTTTTGACCACCCCCTGGCCAGCCGGTTCGAGGAGATGGACGCGGTGGTCATCTTCGACGATGTGCTTGTGCCCTGGGAACGGATTTTTCTGCTGCGCGACGTGGAGCGCTGCAACAAGGCGTTTGCGGCTACCGGCGCCGTGGCGCACATGGCCCATCAGGTCGTGACGAAGAATATCGCCAAGACCGAGTTCGTCCTGGGGATCGCCTCCCTGATGGTCGAGGCGATCGCCGTCGAGCAGTTCCAGCATGTGCAGAGCAAGATCGCGGAGATTATCTACTACCTGGAGAGCATGCGGGCGTTTGCGCGCGCCAGCGAGGCCGATGCCACGGTCAACCCATGGGGGGTGATGACGCCGGCGTGGCCGCCCCTCGATGCGGCCCGCAACATGTTCACGTGGATGTATCCGCGGATGATCGAAATCCTCCAGCTGCTGGGGGCGAGTGGTATGATGGCGCGACCGACTGAGGCGGATCTGGAGAGCCCGCTGCGGCCGCTGATCGAGAAGTATTTTCAAGCCGCGCAACTCGGTGCGGTCGACCGGATCAAACTGTTCCGGCTGGCCTGGGACGCGGCGCTGAGCAGCTTCGGATCCCGCCAGGTCATCTACGAACGGTTCTTCTTCGGGGACCCCGTGCGCATGCAGATGGCGACCTTCGCGTCCTATGACCGCCAACCGTACATGGAGCGGGTGCGTCAGTTCCTGGCGCGTGAACACGCGCGGACGGGTGTCGCAGCGGATGGATCCTAAGGCGTTTCGCCGGGTGCTGGGGCTGTTTGCCACCGGCGTGACCGTTGTCGCCGCGCAGCACGAGGATGAGATTCATGGGATGACGGCAAATGCCGTCACCTCGGTTTCGCTGGACCCTCTGCTGGTGCTGGTCTGCGTCGGCAAGCACGCCCGGATGAATCAGTTCATCCAGGGCGCCGGCGGGTTCTCGATCAACGTCCTGGCCGAGGACCAAGAGCCGTTGTCTCGGTATTTCTCCGGCGCATGGCCCCACCAGGCGCCGCCGGAGTTTCGCTTTGTCCCATGGCCGGGCGGCCCGCGGCTGGTCGGCGCCCTGGCGGCCATGGGCTGCGTCGTGGACCGGCGGGTGGAGGCCGGCGACCACTCCATCGTGCTGGGACGCGTGGTGGCCCTGCACGAAGACGGCCAGCACCCACGGCCGCTGCTGTTCTACGGCGGTCGCTATCGCCGGTTGACCGAGGCTGAACCTCCCACTGCCCCGCCGGAGCAGTGGCCCGATGACACGGTTCAGATCTACCACGCGGAATGGTCGGCCGGCGAGCCGCGCCCACCGCAGCCGGATGGGGGGCTTCCATGAATACTGGGGAGGCCGGCGCCGAGATCTTGCGGCTGGGTCACGTCGAGTATCGTGTCACAGACCTGGAGCGGGCACGGGCGTTTTACGTCGACCTGCTGGGGTTTGTGGAAACGGGACGGGACGGCACCCGAGTCTACCTGCGCGGTCTGGAAGAGCGCGACCATCACAGCCTGGTGCTGCGCCAGGCGCCCGCGCCGGGTGTCTCTCACTTCGCCTTCCGCGTCGCGGCACCGGACGATTTGCAGCGTCTGCACCGCCGCTGCACGGCGCGTGGCCTCCCGACGCGCTGGATCGAGGCGGGCGAAGAGGTAGGGCAGGGGAAGGCGCTGCGGGTGCAGGATGCCGCCGGGCTGCCCGTCGAGTTCTATCACGAGATTGATCAGATAGAACGGCAGTTGCAGCGTTTCGACCTCTATCGTGGCCCCCACATCATGCGCATCGACCACGTGAACGTGCAGGTTCCCGACGTACAGGCCGCCTATGAATGGTACACGCGGGAGTGGGGTTTTGGGTGTTCAGAGTACACGGAGACAGACGACCGCCCGGCGCAGCTCTGGGCGGCGTGGCTGCACCGCAAGCACAACGTACACGACATCGCGCTGATGAACGGCAGGGGACCCCGGCTGCACCACGCCGGGTTTTGGGTGACTGATGCGCTGGCAGTACTGCGCGCGTGTGACATCATGGCCGGCGCCGGACACCAAGACGCCATCGAGCGTGGGCCGGGCCGGCACGGCCTATCGAACGCGCTGTTCGTCTACCTGCGCGATGGCGACCACAATCGGATCGAACTCTACACGGGGGACTATCTCGTGGCGGATCCAGACTGGCGGCCCATCCGGTGGAGCATCAACGACCCTCGCAGGGCCACCTTCTGGGGCCATGTGCCGCCGCAATCCTGGTTTAACGAAGCCTCGCCGGTCGAATCCATCCTCGACAGCTCCTTGATCGAACCCACGGAACCGCGCCTGCGCGACCGGCCGAGTTTTGTCACGTAACCACCGATCCTGGATCTAAGATCGCTCTTTTCCGGCAAGCGGCTCACCTCGTTGTGCCGCTTCGTCATACGGTTTCAAAGCGGCGTAGATGGCTCTGCAAACTGGTGTGGGGATTCTGTATTGCCGACCGAGCCTAACCACGTGCCCCGGCAGCGTCTCAAGCTCCATGCGCCGGCCGCCTACCAGGTCGTTGTAGAGCGACGAGAAGCTGTTGGGACTGAGGGAATCGGCACCTCGTTTGACGCGGTCGCGCTCGCCCTCGGGGATCGATACCCCATGCGCGCGGCCAACGCTGGCTACCTCCGAGGCCACGTCCAAGTACATCTCCATCGTGGCCGGGGTCGCGCGGATGATCCCGATCGGCAGCCGCGTGAGCGCCGTCATCCCCCCCTGCCCAGTAATGAAGAGGTACTTCTCCCACATCGCGGCCAGGATTTGAGCAGATAACTCCACCGGCGCGCCCGTTGCGGCGAACGCGTCCCGGATCGCGTGTGCGCGCGGCGTGATTCTCCCGTCAAGTTCACCGAACACCACGCGCCCAGGACCACCGGTGTGGTTGATGACCCCAGGGGACGCGAGCGCCGCGAAGATGTAGCAGGCGCCTCCCAAAATGTGGCG
>VBAL01000007.1:521-5102 GCA_005888595.1 Candidatus Segetimicrobium genomatis | reverse complement strand
CCGCGGTCTCGGCGTCCAGCAGAGGGGGCAGCAGGCCCGCTGCCGTGTCGGTGTCGTACGACTTCACGGTGAAGAGGGCCAGGTCGACTGCTCCGATCTCTTCCGGGCGGTCGGTGCACCGGACCCGTATCTGCAGAGGTTCGCCAAGCAAGACGGACTCAAGCCGCAGCCCACGCTCCCGCATGGCGGCCAGGTGGGCTCCCCGGGCCAGGAAGGTGACGTCGTGTCCGGCCTGATGAAAGAGGGCACCGTAATAGCCGCCGATGCCGCCGGCGCCAACGACTGCAATCTTCACAGAATTTCCCTCCTGAGGTGGTCTGCGCTGTTTTCGTCGGATGGCTTCGCGAAATCCTTGCGGTTGATGTCTGAGCCGGCCCGGAGAGTGGCACAACCTCAGTAGGCGTAAGGACTTCTAACCGCAATGTCGAACTACAGCAGCCGCCGGCCGGAGCGCCGGACTCAACACGACCTGAAGGTGTCGTAAGTGGTGCGAGTCTGGCGAATCCGAGGCGCGGCCGGCCTGCTGCTGGTGGCCACCGTTCTGCTCGTTGCTACCCCCGCGGCGCTGTCGAACACCACGCGGTCTTTGATTGGGGTCGGATACTACGTCGATTTCGACCCGAATTCCTGGACCGCCGTCCGCACCGAAGGGCAGCGGCTGAACTGGGTGATCACCACTAACTACGTCCTCTCCGATACCACCGGACGGCTCGCCGGATCCCACGACGGACGCATCGTCTCACTGGCCCGCAGTCGCGGAAGCCGAGTGCACTTCCAGGTCGCGAACTTGGTTGACGAAGCCTACAACAGGGACTTGGCGCACGCCGTCCTTACCTCTCCGGCCGCTTCGATCCGCGCCATCGCCAGTATCCTGCAGGTGATGAGAGATTACGCGTATGACGGTGTCGTGCTGGACCTGCAGAACCTCGCACCCGCCGATCGGAAGGCGTTCACCGAATTCGTCGGTGATCTCGCAGCCCAACTGCACGGCCGCGGACGTCCGCTATCGGTCGTCGTACCGGCGAGGGCGGCACCGCCGTCCCGAACCGATGTGGACGCCTACGACCTGACTGCGCTTGGTCGGGCCGCGGACTGGCTCATCTTGCGGGCCTATGACGACCAGCGCGCCGCGGGGCCGGTCGGCCCACTGGCTCCACTGCCCTGGGTGGAAGCCGCGATCAAATACACGGTCGCGCGCGTCCCGGTGTCAAAAGTCTTGCTGGGAATCAGCCTGCTCGGCTATGACTGGCCGCAGCAAGGAACCGGAGAAAGCGTTTCGATGCGGGAAGCGCTCGGCCGCGCCCGCCGCGGCGGCGCTGAGATCATGTGGGATGACCTCGCACAGACCCCATACTTCACGCTCTTCGGACGGACCGTGTATTTCGAGAATGCCCGCAGCGTTGAGCGCAAACTTTCGCTCGCCGCGCGTTACAGGCTGGCCGGCGCCGCGTTCTGGCGGCTCGGCTGTGAGACTCCCGATCTATGGTCGACGGCCAGCGCCTATCTACGGCCCCAGGAGCGCACCGTCTCGTCAACTCGCTAATCCACACGCGTAATGGAAGTGTTGAGACTGGTTTCGTAAAGGCCCCCGGGGCAAGGCTCTACTATGAAGCAGCCGGACGGGGACACCCCCTTCTGCTGATTCACGCCGGCGTCGCCGACTGCCGGATGTGGGACGCACAGTTTCCAGTCTTCGCTGAGCAGTTCCGCGTTGTTCGCTACGATACGCGTGGCTTCGGAAAGTCGCTCACCGAGGATGTTTCGTTTTCTAACCGTCAGGACGTCTCCGACCTGCTCGACCACCTGGGCATCGAGCGCACATATGTGATCGGGGTGTCACGGGGCGGATCGATCGCCATCGATTTCACCCTGGAGCATCCGGAGCGGGTGGCGGCGCTCATTCCGGTCGCATCAGGGCTGGGTGGTTTCAAGAGCGGTTCCCGCCCTGTCCAAGAGACGCAGATGTTCGCAGAGATGGACCGGCTGTGGGAGGCAAAAGAGTTCACACGGCTGGCCGATCTGGAGGTGCGGATGTGGGTAAGCGGCCCCGGCCAGCCGCCGGATCGCGTCGCGCTACCAGTCCGTGAGCGCATACGGGAGATGATCCTGAACAACTACACTACCCATAAGGTGGAAGGACAGTCAATCGTGATGGAACCGCCGGCGGCGGGCCGGCTGGGCGAGATCCGAGTCCCGACCCTGGTCGTGCTGGGCGATCTAGACGAGTCAGGGGTCCTTGCCGCAGCCGACGAGATCGTACGCGGCGTGGCAGGCGCCCGGAAAGTCGTCGTGCCCGGCACGGCGCATATGCTGAGTCTAGAGAAGCCTGAAGAATTCACGAAGATTGTGCTGGACTTCCTGCAGAGTTTGGGAGTGTAACGCTGCCCCCTTGCCGCGAGTGTTTCACCTCCGCGGTTTGAACGTCAGCGACCCATCATCTGCCACCGACACATCGTCATTCGGATGGTCCGCGGCGATGCGCCGTTTGAGGGCCTCGTTCGCGCGTTGCAACTTCCTCACCTGGTTGAAAACTGTGCGCAGGTAAACCACCCCGAGGACGACTACTGCGCCTCCCAGCCCCAGCAACATTGATGCGGCCTCACCCCGCGGGGCGCGGCAAACGTTGGAGACCACGGCCACGAGGAGAACTCCCAGCAGCCAAAGACTCAGCGCACCCTCGACCGTCACGCCCAGCCACCCAGCCCACCGGGGCAGGCGTGACCAGCTCAGCTTGAGTCCAACTGCGAGGACAATCACTATAGTCGGCAAGATCCACTGCCACAAAGGGAATCACCTCCCTGCTAACTGCCATTCCCTTCTAGGCGGCCGGCAGGCTAGCAAATACATGCAAATCGTCGGCCAATTCAGGGGAACTGATTACTTGACGGTGGGCGCTATCGTAAGCGGGCGCAGGTCTTGGGGATGCGGCCAAGTCCCGGGCTGATTATGCAGAATCTGCAGGATCAGAGGGTCGTCTGAAGAGTGGGCGGCGCGGGAATATTTGTTGGAGGCTAGACAAACCACGAAGGGGAGGTTGGCAAGATGGCATATTGGAAGTGTCCGGGGTGTGGGTTCGAGGCTCGTGACGATAAGCAGAAGCAGGAGCACATGATGAGGACCGCCGGCGACCCCAAGCATGCCAGGCCCTCATCCGGGATGGGCGGACAGCCCGGGATGGGCGGGCAACCGGGAGGCAAGAGCCCGAGTGCGCCCAACCCGTGGCAGGGCGGCAAGGGACCACAGAAGCCGTAACATTCTGAGATCTAAGCAAATGATCCGACGCGACGCCGTGCCAGATGGCACGGCGTCGTTTTGTCTACTCAAGGCTGTCTTCGCGCTCGCTGTTGAGGTCTATGGGAATGACAAGACGGGCAACCCCCCAAGGGTAGTCACGCAGCACGGCACCGTGGCGCTATCGAGCGCGGGCAGTGGGGGGAGACCCAGATGATGTTTAGTCGAGAACGTCAGCGTCGCGCATTCGCAATTCCGGCATCGTTGGGCATGGTCCTGGTCTTGCTCTTCGGTCCCCCGGCGGTGTGGGCCGCGTCTGCCCCCCCACCAGCCGCCCCTCAGCCGGGTCCAACGCTTCAACAGTTGTTCAAACAGAACTCTCCCGCCGTTGTGCTCATCCAGCAGCTGGACGCCGCCGGAAAGTGGACCTCTCTCGGAAGCGGATTTGTGGTCTCTCCGTCCGGCGTGATCGTGACGAATAACCACGTGATCGCGCCGGATGCCGGCGCCGTCAAGCTCACGATCAAGTTGCCGAAAGGAGATGTATTCACCGACGTCCGGGTCATCTACACCGAAGCCCGGCGTGACTTTGCCGTGCTATCTATCAAAGCCTTGGGACTTCCGACACTGAAGGTTGGCGATTCGGATACAGTCGAAGTCGGCGACCAGGTCGTGGCCATTGGGAACCCGAAGGGTCTGGAACTGACCTTTACATCGGGCATCGTGGAAAGTGTACGCGTGGATCCCAGTCAAGGCTATCGCTTCATCCAACACCAGGCGCCCATTTCCCCCGGCTCGAGCGGGGGACCCCTCCTGAACATAAAGGGAGAGGTTATCGGGATCAACACCTTTACGATCAAGGATGCGCAGAACCTGAATGGGGCCATCCCAATCAATTATGTGAAGCCGTATTTCGCCGACGCCCCGACGGTTACATGGGAAGAGTTTGCGCGCAAGTCGGCCGCAGCGCCTCCGGCCCAAGCCCCTCCCTCCGCAGCGGCACCGCCTCCCAGCCCGCCGCCTCCTCCAGCGGGTGGCGCAACGTCATCGCCGGGTGCATTCTTCGGAAGTGTCTCCTTCTACCGGCCTCAAGACGAGGCGTTTAGGAATGGCTTCGGCGCGGGCCTGTATGACGCGGTCGCGCTGTTCGCAGCTGCCGCCCAAGGCGCGGGCAAGGTCGATAATCAGGGAGCTCTCACACTGTTCCGGTGCCTCGATGGGAAGGGCGACAAGCTGAGCCAGCTGAGGACCTGGGTGGATTCTGCCCTAAGCCAGAATTCGTCCGAAAACATTATCGTTTCGATCCTTGCGAAAGCCTGCCAGACGTCATTCGCGCCCGGCGAGTTCCTG
>VBAL01000007.1:0-413 GCA_005888595.1 Candidatus Segetimicrobium genomatis | reverse complement strand
CTCGACGGCAAGGGCGAAAAGGTTGGTGAGTTCAGGGCCTGGATCGATTCGATTGTGACCCAGGGTTCGTCCGATAGCGACGCCGTCGTATCGGCCGTCGTGGACGCGTGCCAGCGCTAAACGCGCCGCTCATGCGGACCGTCTGTTAAGCAAGAATAGTCCACGGCTCCACGCGCCCAATCTCCAGCACCTAACACCTCGGGTTGTGCTATGTCAAGACTTGACCCATTCTCCTTTTCTTCACAAGCTGAGGCGTCCACCCCGAACAGCAATAGACAAGGGAAATTTCGGCCCAACGCGGAAGGGGTGGCCACGGTGGCTGTACGGACCCGCCGCCAATGCGGGGGATCCGAGATGGTTTGTCACCTCACGAATCTGCGCAGAGCAGCGAAAGGGGGAGAGGAGAAGGTGAA
>VBAL01000296.1 GCA_005888595.1 Candidatus Segetimicrobium genomatis | reverse complement strand
GTCCACACACGCACACGAGGCGCACTTCGTCCGGCTGACCACGGGCTCGCAGGAACAGGCCGTCCTCCGTGCTCCGCCATCGTTGCACGACAACTCCGGGTACCGCGTCGACCCGGACATCGCGGATCGTCCCCATCGTGCGCGTCAACGGTCCCGCGCCTTAAGGCGCTTGCGCGTCGCGGGATACGTGATCTGAGTTCCATGGAGCCGAGCGAATGGCGTGAGGCGATGGTCTTGGGTCTTGCCCGGCGAAAGGATGTGGACGACGCGGACGCCGTGGACGAGCAGCGCATCCGACAGGAGGGAGCGATGGCATTTCCACGGCACCGCTTCGGCGCACATGATCGCGGTCCGCCGCTCCGAGGCGATCGCGATGAGCAGATCCAGACCCGCCGAGAATTCGGCGGTTGCTATGTGGTCGGCGTATCCTCGGAATCCGCTGTTCCGCCAGCCGAGGTTCACGCTGTCCGGGCGTGCCCTCCGGAAACCCCCAAGGGCCTCGACGTGTTCGTACGCAATCCCCCGTTCCGAGAGGGCCTTGGCCAATGAGGTCTTCGCGGTCCAAGGCACGCGTTGGGAAGTCGGGAAGTGCCGGACGTCGGCGAGGAATTGGATGCGATGTTCGGCAAGAGGGGCGAGGAATTCCTCGAAGGAACGGGTCGAGTGACCGATTGTCCAGACGGTCCCCCGGGCCTCTCCATTCGCCGCGGCCGGGTCTCGGGCGTCCTCCATTGAATCCCCGCCCCCGTGAGCCTCACGGACGATAATCTCTCCGCTGGCCTTAAGCGACGCGGACTCGACGCCTCCGTTGCCGCGGGCACGTGCCCGGGCGCGTGTTCGCCATGTCCGCCTCGCCCACCGCCCACCGTCGGGTCTCGCGTTGGATCGCCGTTGGTGCGTTCGCGATCACCGCCTTCATAGTCGCGTCGGGCTTCGTCACCGCCTCCGGTCCCGACGGGCGGGTCCGCGGGTTCGTGACGGATTCCGTCTCGGGCATGCCGATTTCCGGGGCCTCCGTCCGGCTCGAGGCGTCCGACTTCCCGTGGGTGTTCGACGCTTCCACGGACTCGACCGGCTACTACGGAGTGGCCGTTCCCTCGCACCGATACACCATCACCGCATGGAGCGCCTCCCACGACCAAGTCACATCGACGGTCGCCGTTGGGTCGGGCCAGACGGTCTGGTTTAATGAGACCTTGCCGGCCGCGGGCGCCCGACCCGGTCGCCTCCAAGGCTATGTCACGGACGCCTCGACGAATGCGCCTGTAGCCGTCGGAGAGATCGTCGCGGGCCACCCCTGGTGGAACCCCGGCCAAGGATATGTGAATCAGAGTTCCATGAACAGCTCCGGCTACTACGAAATGAACCTNNNNACGGCTACGAGCTCATGAGCCACAACGCGTTCGGGTACGCGCCGTACGACTACTACACCGTGTACGTCGGCTCCGGGCAGGTCCTCTGGTACAACATCTCGCTGACACCGAATCCAATGGACGCATGGATCAACGGGACGGTGTCCGATGCGAGCACCGGCGCCCCGATTGCCGGGGCCACCGTGATCGCGCAAGTCGACGGAACGATCCTCCCATCCGCCGTCGCCAACGCGACGGGATTCTACTCCCTGTCCGTCCCGACGGGCAGCGTGGAGCTCTCCGCGAACGCCCTCGGGTACGCGCCGACCTTGACCTCGACGTATCTGAGGTCGGCCGGCGAGTACATCCTCAACATAGGCCTCACGCCGCTCGCCCACGGCGTCCGCGGATACGTGCGCGACGGCGTCACCGGAGCCGGTCTCTCCGGGATTCTCGTGACCGTCGATCCGCTCTTCGGGACCGGGTATTTC
>VBAL01000298.1 GCA_005888595.1 Candidatus Segetimicrobium genomatis | reverse complement strand
GAGATCCTCTCGCTCGGCGTGCTCCCGGCATATCGGGAGCCCGGCTTCATCCGGCGCTCTGGCCTGCGGATCGCGACTGATCTCGTGGACGTCGCCGTGGGCCGGCTTCGATCCATGGGGGTCCAGCTCATTGGCGCCGCGGTCAATGCGAACAATGCCGAGGCCAAGCTGTTCTACTCGGGGCTCGGATGGACACTTCACCGCACCTGCGTCCCGGGCTGGGGGCCTGCGGCCGTCGAGTTCGTGTGGCGAACAACGGGATAGCACGGCCAGTGGCCGCTCGGGAGGCCGGGCCGCTCCACCGAAGGCTGAGGGTAGACATGGGCAAAGCGTTGGTGCTCGCGGGGCTGACAGTCGGGTTGATCGTGGGGGATACGTTCAGTGGCTCTGCGCAGGTCGGGGATATCCATGCCAAGGAACAGGCGTATTACGACCGGGTCACGTCGTTGAAGGCGCAGATCGCTCAAGGCTGGACGCCGGCGCAGGTGGTGGCCGTCATGGGCGAGCCGGAGCGCCTGGGGAGTTACGCCGACGGCTCGCACCTGGTGGACATCTGGGGCTATCGGGGCTACGAGGTGATCATCGAGTTCCGCAATGGTCTCGTGTCGAACTGGTTCTTCCGCTTCCTGCCGTGAGGTCGGGTGGGCTCAGACCATGACGCGAGCGCTCAGGTCGCTGGTCATCGGTGGTGGCTGGCTCCTCGCCAACGCCGTACCCGTCGCAGCGACCCACTCACTCGGCCCAATGCCGACAGTCCCGCTGGTCGCGGCGGACTACGTCAAAAGTGCCCTGGCCGCTCGCGAGCCGATCAGGTTGATCGATCTGAGGCCATCGAAAGATTACGAAGTCAGCCGACTGCCGCAAGCGCAGTCCATTCCCCTCTCTGAATTGCGAAACCGCGACTCAGAGATCCCGCGGGTCGGTCTCGTTGTTCTCTATTGCACATGCGCGCCGGGGGAAGATTGGCATGCTTACGAATTGCTGCATGTCCGGGGCTACCGGAACGTCGTGGTGCTTGCCGGAGGTTTTTCGCAATGGGTTGAGCGCGGGTACCCGTTAGAAAAGAGATAACCGCGCTCCGTCCTTCCTTCGCACGTTTTCTCCCTTCGAATTCCAGCACATGTTCTTTCGGTTCAGATTGTGACGCCGGGACGAGCCGAACAAAGGAGCCCGGAGCCATGAAGAGGATCCAAGTGAAGATCGGCGGTCTGCGGATGAGGACGAATAGTGTCATCGCCCTTCTCGTGGGGACGGTGCTCGGGATGTCGCTGGCCGCGGTGCCGGCGGCGCACGCGCAGCAGTTCTTCGACGACTTCAACCGCCCCGACTCTGTGGATATCGGCAATGGGTGGGTGGAGAAGACCCCGGGGGCATTCTCGCTCGCGGGCAACCAGGTGATCAAGGCACCGACGAGCACGGGGTTCGCGGACAATCTCGTCTACCGCCCGAGCGGTGAGAACATGCTCGACGGCGAGGCCAGCGTCGAGGTCCGGTTCAACAGTATGCCGCCGGGATACGCGCAGGTCTTCGTGCGGGGGCAGACGTCCACCATCGCCAATGCAGGCGTGTTCGACGGCTATCTACTGTATACAGACAACGACCCGGGGCGGGCCCTCCTGGATCGCATCGAGAACGGAGGTTTTGCGCCGCTGACGCAGATCACGATCAATCCGGGCCTGAACACCGTGGACACCTTCCGGCTGCGCTTGCGGGCAACGGGGATCAACCCCGTGACGCTCGCCGCCATCGTGGAGCGGTTCACGGGAACGAGCTGGACGGTGATCGGGCAGGCGACGGTCAATGACACGGCGCCGACGCGGTTTGCGACGGCGGGCAGCGTGGGTTTCACGGGGTTCATCGAGGGCGGCGTCTACACGTACGACAACTTCACGGGGACGAGTTTTGACGGCGGGGGCGGCGTCAATCCCGCCCCCACGACCACGGGGCTGACCCCGGCGTCGGCAGTGGCAGGCTCGCCCGGATTCACGCTGACGGTCAATGGCAGTGGATTCGTGCCGGCCTCGGTGGTGCAGTGGAACGGGACGGACCGGCCGACGACGTTTGTATCGGCGACGGAGCTGACGGCGGCGCTGGCGAGGGCGGACCTGGCCGCCACCGGGACCACGCAGGCAATATTTTTCGGTCCTGGATCCGAGCGGCCTCTTCTTGGACGATTTCAACCGACCGGACAATGCCGATCTGGGCAATGGATGGACGGAGAAGTATCCGCCGGCGTTTTCCATCCAGAACAACGAAGTCGTGGACATCGACACGGGGACCATCGATTATCACGATGCGATCGCTTACCGGCCTGCGGGCGAGGATCTGCTCGATGTCGAGGTAGGGATCGAGTTCCGCGTGCTGGCCGGCCAGAACTTCCCGCAGGTCCACGCCCGGATTCAGCGGGATACGGTCGATCAGGCGGACACGCTGGACGACTACATGATATTCGTTGACGGCTTCGCGCCGTCCCC
>VBAL01000297.1 GCA_005888595.1 Candidatus Segetimicrobium genomatis | reverse complement strand
CCGAAACGATCCACGACGAAGCGGTCTACTGGTCGACCCATCCGATTCGGTTGGCGACGATGGTGGCCGGGCCGCTTGCCGTGGAAGCCGATCCGGTGGCGGTGGGACGATTCTTCTTCGGCAACCCGGAATACGGCATGTGGGCAGACAGTCTCTACGTCGGGGTCCCAGTGATGGGCCTAGCGCTCATCGGGGTGTGGCACCGTCGCGATCTCCGTGTGCTCGCCCTGCTCGGCGGCCTTGCGCTACTCTTGGCGCTCGGGCGTTACGGTGGCCTCTACGAAATCTTCTATCACGTGGTGCCGCTGTGGTCGGCCTTTCGCTTCCCCGAAAAGCTCATGGGCATCGTGTCGTTCGCGGTCGCGATGCTCGCGGGCGCCGGTCTCGATGCGGCGCGGGTGGGAAAGGGTGCGCTTGTGCCCTGGGTGGTCGCAGTGGCATTGTGTTCGGGCGCCGGGATCGGGCTCCGGACAGAGGCCGTCGGCGCGTGGGCTGCGACCAGCTTCGGAGCGCCGGAAGCCTTGGCTCGGATGGTCACGAGGTCGGCAGGACTGGCCTTCCACTACAGCGCGATCGCGGCGTTCGGCGTGTGGCTGGTGCTCGCGTGCGCTCGCCGCGGGCACCTGCGCGAGACGCTGGCGTTGGGCGCGCTGACGGCAATCGTCACGCTCGACCTAGCCCGTGTCAACCTGGCAGCCTACCGCACCGCGCCCGCCGAGGCCGCCACGTTCGTACCCCCGCTCGCCCAAGCGATTGCGGCCCGTGAAGGCGCGCTCGCGCCAGGCCGCTTCCGGATGCTCTCGCTCCGCGACACCCATTATCTCGCGCCCGAACCCGTCCGCCTCCTGTTCGGCCACGACTGGGAGACCGTGGAGCGTCGCCAGGCGCTGGACGTGGCGTACAATTCGCAGTTTCATCTCGAATCGCTGTTCGACTATCTGCCCGGCCGCAACCGGACGCTCAAGGCCATGATACCGTCTTTGGTCAGAATCGACGCGGCGGCGCGATACAATGTCGTCTATTACATTGCTCATCCTGCGCCCTTCAAGGATCCCATTTTCGCCCAAGCAATCGTGGCCCAGCTTCCCGACTACGATCTCACACTGGTCCGCAACCCTCTCCCCGTCAAGCCGCGCGCCTACCTGTCGAGACGGCCGGAACGGGCCGCTAACCCGTTCGCTCCCCTCACCCTGCTCACCAGGCCAGATTTTCTGAGCGGCGAGGTGGACGTGATCGAGGCACCTGAAGCAATGTTGCCGGGGCTCACGACGGAAGGAGTTGCTCAGATCGAGCGGTACGAGCCCGAAGAGGTGCGGGTGCGCGTGCGGGTGCGCGTGGAGGCCCTGCAGCCAGCAGTGCTCATCTTGCTGGACGCCTTCGATCAGGGCTGGACTGCCACGCTCGAGAACGGCGTTAAGGTCCCCATCCTCCGGGCCAACGCGCTGGTGCGGGCGGTGGTTGTGCCCGCCGGCGCACACGTCGTGAGCTTTTCTTACCAAACGCCGCTGCTGAAGGCCGGTGCCGCAGCGTCACTGGCCGGCTGCCTGCTGTGCCTCGGACTGATCACCCACGCCTGGTGGAGGCGCAGACATCCCACAGGACTTTGTCGATGAGCCCGCCAGCACTCCCGAAGGCTCCCGCTTCCAGACTGGCCGCTAAGCCGAGGACCATCCTGGCCGTCATCGTCCTTCTCGGCCTCACACTCGCCTTCTACTACGGGCTCTGGCTACCAGGCCTCGTACTCATCAAACGTGACGCCTATGGGCTTTGGCTCCCACTCAAGCAGCATATGATCGAACGGCTGGCGGCGGGCGAGCTGCCGCAATGGTTCCCCTACGAAGCGCTAGGGCGCCCCTTCATCGGGACTGCCGCCACAGGCATCTTCCATCCCTTCACCGCGCTCTATTTCCTCCTCCCGGCACCTGATGCGTATCGCGCCTCGACGTTCTTGTCGTGTCTACTGGCAGCGGTCGGGGCCTTTACGCTGGGACGCACACTGAACTTCTCGCGCGCGGGAGCCGTAGTGGCCGGCGTGGCGTTCGCGCTCTCCGGCTACGTCGTGTCGTTCACCGAGCACCTGATTTACCTGTACTCGATTTGCGTCCTGCCGTTCTTCTGTGCCGCGCTGGAGAAAGCCCTCACGGGGACCCGCGCATGGACAGTGGCGCCCGCGGTCGTGTGGGCGACGGTGTTTCTCCACGGGGACGGACAGACAGGGTATTACTTCGGCTTCATCGCGCTGCTCTGGACGGCGGCGCGCGCGGCGGGTGCCTTGCGTGAAGCAGGCCTTCGGCTATTGTTGATAGGAGGGCTCGCGGCCCTGCTCGCCGGCGTGCAACTCGCGCCCGCGGCAATAGTATTCCTGAGTAGCAATCGAATGCAGCCCGAACTGTTCCAAAGCGAGGCACTGTATTGGTCAACTCACCCTCTGCGGTTATTGACAGTCCTAGCCGCGCCAGTCGGTGAAAACGCCAATCCGGTCGAAGTGGGGCGGATATTCTTCGGCACGCCGCAGCGGGGGTCCATGGGAGGGACGCTGGCGGACAGCCTCTACCTTGGTGTTCCCGTGATGGGGCTTGCCCTCCTTGGGGGTTGGCACCGACGTGACCTGCGTGTGCTGGCCCTGCTTG
>VBAL01000006.1:34040-37272 GCA_005888595.1 Candidatus Segetimicrobium genomatis | reverse complement strand
CCAATCGATCCATGAGTCGCGCCGGATCGCCGCCAGGATCCCTAACCCTATGCCGATGATGAACGCCACAATCGCGGAGAGGGTGGCTAATTCGATCGTGGCTGGCAATGACAGCGCGAGTTCGGTGAGCACGGGCCGGTGGGTCGAGATCGATGTCCCGAGATTTCCCCGGACGAGGCTGGCGAGGTAGACGACATACTGAACGCCCAGGGGTTTGTCTAGCCCCCACCGTTCCCGAAACGCGCGGACCAGCTCCGGATTTTGAGCGGCCCGGTCACCGAGATTGATCAGGACCAAGTCGCTGGGAAGCAGGTGCGAGATAAGGAAGGTGATCAGCGTGATCCCAAGCAATGTCGGTACGCTGAACAGCAGCCGACGGAGCAGGTAGCGCAACATCCGGACGGGAGGTGCAGGCTTCCTGCCCGCACCTCCCGGACCTCACCGGTTACTTCCGGCGCAGCAGCTCGAATTCGAGGAAGAACAACGGGTGATACTTAAAGTTCGCGAGATCCGCCCGGCCGGCGGTGAGGTTTGTTGGCTGGACCAGGAACACGTAGGGAGTATCGGGTGTGGCCAACAACGCATTGTACTGTGCGTAGAGAGCCGCTCTCGTCCGAGGATCTGCCGTCATGCGAGCCTCTTCCACGAGCCGCTGGCCCTCGGGAGACTCCCAGCGCAGGCGGCGGTTGATGAATCCGGTGACAAAATACGACCAGTTATCTGGGTCCATGAAGTCGGGGAACCAAAAGCCGATTGCCGTCTCCGGTTTCCCCTGGCGGTATTGGGTGAGGAAGATCGACTGTTGAAGTGGTTCGAGCCGGAGGTCGATCCCAATCTTCTCCAAGTCCGTCCGCAGTTTCTGCGCCAGCCGGTCAAGGGGAAGCGCTCCGTAGTTGCCGCCGGCCGCCCATGTGAGCGAGATGCTTGCGCGGGGCACGCCTGCTTCTCCCATCAACGCAGCCGCCTTTGCAGGATCGTAGGAATAGAGCAGGGCCTTGTTTTGTACCTCAGTGAAACCGAGCATCCCCGGCATCATGATGCTGCTGATCCGTCGCCCATGTCCCCCCATCAGCTGTTTCACGATCGCATCGTAGTCGATGGCATGCTTGACCGCTTGTCGCACCTTTGGATTGTTCCAAGGTGACACAGCGGTGTTTAAGCCCAAGTACACGGTCCAGCCGGACGGATCTTCGAAGACCTGAATGCCGGGTTTGCCCATGAGGCTCTCGGCCTGGTCGACACTCAGGTCAAGGGCGAGATCGGCATCGCCGCGCTGGACCATGAGGGCCTGAGTGCTCGGGTCCTTCACATGCCTGATCACGATTTGGCGGAAGAACGGTTTGGGCCCAAAGTAGCGGTCAAACCTCTCCAGCACAATTTCGGTTTCTCGGGTGTAACGGATCAGGCGGTAGGGACCGGACCCGGCTGAGCTCGTGTTGAACCATTGCTCAGCTTTGTCGTTCGTATCTGCTCCGACGGTCTCAACGCCCCCCTGTGCCTTGACCGTCTTGCTATCGATGATGGAGAATACGCCGGCCGTGAGGGCCGCGAGGAAGGAGGCGTCCGGATCGTTCAACTCAATGCGCACCGTCCGAGGATCGAGAACCTCCACGGATTTGATGGAATCGGCGAGGAAGGACCCGTACCCCTTAATGTTCTTGGCCCGCAACAGCGAAAAGCGAACGTCTTCGGCCGTCACCGGGTTCCCTGTGTGAAAGACAGCGTCCGAGCGCAGCTTAAAGGTATAGGCGCGCGCGTCAGGAGTGGCCGACCACGATTCGGCCAGGTCGGGCTCAACCTTCCAAAAGTTTGGTGCGCGCTGCCTGACGAGCCGGCTGTAGACGGGGAACTGCAAGAAGACGCCGCTGATATCGTAGGACTTCGAAGGGTCCGGCGTCCGGATATCCGAAATGTCTTTGGCGATGATCAGCACATCGGTGCGCTGAGCGCTGGCCGGGAGTATGTTCAGGGACGTCGCGACGAACACGGCAGCCGCAATCACAACAGCCGAACGGATCCAGCGAACGTTCATCTCATGTTCCCCCTTTTGCCTTATCTGCGCCGTACGCGGTGGTGCCTCGCACGATGTTCTAAGAGGCAAACGTCACAATTCTTGCGCAATGGTTTCACCGACGCAGGAAGACCTTGCCCCGCAAGGAAATATACCGAACATCACAACGGCTCGTATACAGTTTCAACGGTTATTTCTTTCTCCTCCCATGGGACTACCTCAAGCGATGCAGGCCGTCGTCATTCCTGTCCATGGCGACGCGTCGGTTCTGCAATATACAAAGGTGCCTACCCCGCGGCCGGGGCCCGGTGAGGTCCTGGTCAAGGTCGGCGCTGTTGGTCTCAACCACCTGGACATCTTCGTCCGTCGCGGTATGCCGGGGAAGGCCGTCCACTTGCCACACATCTCAGGCGCCGATGTCGCGGGGACGGTGGTAGCGGCGGGTCCTGGGACGGGCGACGCGCCCATGGGACAGCGCGTGCTGGTCGAGCCGGCCGTGCCGGGCGGGGCGATCGGGGAGGATCTGCCGGGTGGGATGGCCGATTACGTCAAGGTTCCCGCTGCCAACCTCATCCCACTGCCCGACCACATTTCCTTCGAAGCGGCGGCCTGCCTGCCCATCGCGTATGGAACTGCTTGGCGCATGCTGATCACACGCGCCTGCCTCCGGCCCGGTGAAACCGTGTTCATTCTGGGTGCCAGCGGCGGAGTGGGCACGGGAGCGGTGCAGATTGCGAAGCTGGCCGGAGCCCACGTCATCGCCGGGACCGGGAGCCCGAGCAAGGCACAGCGCCTGCGGGAGATCGGCGCGGACGAGGTCGTGGAGACCGGCGACGGCGCCTTCGACCGCAAGGTATGGGCCCTCACCGGAAAACGGGGCGTGGACGTGGTCGTGAACTACACCGGCGGCGACACCTGGATTCCCAGCATCCGCGTGCTGCGCAAGGGCGGGCGGCTCGTCACGGTCGGCGCGACCGCCGGCTACGAGTCACCAGTCGACGTCCGCTACGTCTGGGTGCGGGAGCTGAACCTCCTGGGGTCCGACGGTTGGACGCCGGAGGAACTGCGCACCCTGTGCAGGGTGACGTGGGAAGGGCGCATCCGTCCGATCATCGACCGCGTCCTCCCGCTGAGCCAGGCTGCCGAAGGAGAGGAGGCTCTGGAGCGCCGGGAAGTCTTCGGAAAGGTTATCCTTCGTCCCGACTGATTCCCGGACCCTCC
>VBAL01000006.1:27945-33970 GCA_005888595.1 Candidatus Segetimicrobium genomatis | reverse complement strand
CCCGGCGAGGTGGAGGTCGTTATGCCTTACTCCGACCGCCTCCTGGCAAACACGACCTCGCCCTATGTCCACGGGGGCGCGATCGCGACCCTCATCGACGTGGCCGGCAACTTCGCTGTCATCGCCGCGATCGACCGGGACATCCCCACCATCGACCTCCGGGTCGACTACCTCCGCCCCGTCCGCAAGGGTGCCCTGCGCGCCGTCGGACGGACGGTAAAGGTGGGCCGACGCTTGGGCATCGCCGACGTGGAGGTCTTCGACGAAGACGGGCAGATCGTGGCCATCGGCCGGGGACTCTTTAGCACGGTCTGAACGCAGGTCGCCGTGGGGCCTGTCAGTGGGGGACACGGGGGAGCAGACGATGGATCCGATCCTGCACAATGAACTGACGCGGCGCCGGGGAGGCGCGTGGCAGGAGGTCGAGGCGCGGGATGCGCGTGCGCTCATCGTCTACGCTACCGACGGCCGAGGCCAGAACATCCGCTACCTGACCAACTTTTCCCCCATCTACGGCGACGCGCTGTTCGTGATGACCCCGCGACGTCATGGTTATCTGCTGAACTTCGACTGGGAGATCCCCCGCGCGCGCGAGGACAGCGGCTTGGAGGAGTTCACTTTTGACCTGATCGGAGAGGTAGGCTCACTTCTGTATGACCTCGAGGTCACGCGAGGGCGTGTGGCCGCCATCGGCTTCGACCGGATCCCGCACCCGATGTTCGTGGACCTCACCGCCCGCCACCCCGGGATCGAGTTCATTGACATCACCCACTCGGTCGAACGCGCTCGACGCATCAAGAGCGTGTATGAGATCGCGCAACTGCGGCGCGCGGTAGAGATCACCGAAGCCGGGGTGAGGGCGGTGCGTGAGGCGCTGCGTCCCGGTCTCAGCGAGGTCGAGCTTGCCGCCCTGGCCGACTACACCATGAAAGCGGCCGGCGCGAGCGTTCTGGCGTTTCCTACGCTGGCGCTCTCGGGGGCCGAGCGGGTAGTGCCCGTCGGGATGCCAACGGAGCGCCGGGTGCGGGATGGCGATGTCGTCATGCTCGACCTAGGCGCCACGTGGAACGGCTATCAGGCCGACCTGAGCCGTACCTTTATCGTCGGCCGGCCCTCGTCCGACCAGGAGCAAGCCTACCAGGTCGTGCTAGAGGCCTGGCAGCGGGTGCTTGATGAAACGCGACCCGGCGTGCCGTGCCGGCGGCTCCAGGAAGTCGCGGCGCGGGTCGCGGCCAAGGCGGGGTATCGGCTGGCGCACCGCATCGGCCACGGGGTGGGGCTGGCCACGTCGCTGGAATGGCCGAACCTGCAGAGCGAGGAGGAACCGCTCGCTGTGGGTATGACACTCTGCATCGAGCCCGGCATCTGCCTGGCGGGGATCGGTACGGTGAAGGTGGAGGACGACCTGGTCGTGACTGAGGGCGGCGTCGAGTTGCTCAGCGTCTCGGACCGATCTCTGTGAAGACCATCGATTTCATGGAGCGGAACAACTTCGGAGAACTCTTCTGGAAGGCAGTCAAGCTCTATCCTGACAAAGTAGCCATCGAGCAGGGCGACACCACCCTGACCTATGCGCACCTCGAGGACCGAACGACGCGAGTCGCCGGACTCCTCCGCGGCCTCGGCGTGGGGCGCAGTGACAAGGTGCTTCTGATGTTCCCCAATGACTGGCGTTTCCCGGAGTGCCTTTTCGGTCCGCTCCGCCTGGGCGCTGTTTCCGTCCCCGCCAACGTCAAGCTGGGTGTGGAGGCCCTTACGTACATCGCCCAGCACAGCGACGCTACGGTCCTGATCGGACATGTCGACCTCAAGGAGAAGATCAATGCGGTCCAGGCCGGAGCGCCCAACCTGCGCCATGTCTTGATCGTGGGCGGCGAGATCCCGGGCACCGGATCCTACGACCGGCTTCTCGAGTCCGCCCGTCCTGAGGCGAAAATGGTCGAGGTCGAACCTGATGCCCCGGCCTTGCTGATGTATACGTCGGGGTCAACCGGGCGGCCGAAGGGGTGTCTGCTGAGCCACAGGAACAAGTGGTGGCAGGCCCGCTCTTCGGCGATCACGATGCAACACGAGCCCACAGATAAGGGACTCGTGATGGGTCCCCTCTACCACGCCAACGCGCTGTGGGCCTGTCTACTGCCCATGCTGTACGTCGGCGGCACCGTCACGATCCTTCATGGGTTCGACCCAGTTCCCGTGCTCGCGGCGATCGACCGCTACCGTCCAAACTTCACCTCGGGCACGCCGTCGATGTTCAGCCTCCTCCTGGCGCAGCGCGAGGCTCTCGCGCATTACGACGTCTCCTCGATCGCTCTGCTGATGTGCGGTTCCGCGCCGGTCCCCGAGGAGCTGATGAAGGCAATCATCGAGCGGTTCCAATGCGAGGTCGTGGAGACCTATGGGCTCACCGAAGGAGGCGCCAACGTGCTCACGCCCCGGTGGGGGATCAAGAAGATCGGGAGCACAGGGTTGCCCGTGCCGGAGGTCGAGATCCGGGTGGTTCACATGGAGGACTCCTCGCGCGATGTCGCGCCCGGTGAGGTGGGGGAACTGTGGAGCCGCTCTCCGGCCAACGCCCTGGGCTACTACAAGCAGCCCGAGGTCACGGCAGAGCGTTTTACCCCGGACGGGTGGCTGCGCACGGGCGACCTGGTCCGACGGGACGAGCAGGGCTACGTCTACTTCATCGGCCGCCAGGACGACATGATCAACTGCGGAGGGGAGAACATCTACCCCAAGGAGGTTGAAACGATCCTCCTCAGCCATCGTGCAGTGGCGGACGTGTGCGTCGTGGCCGCTCCCCACCAGATCAAGGGGCAGGCACCGGTGGCCTGGGTGGTGTTGCACCAGGGCCGGGAGGCCACCGAGGCTGAGATCAAGGACTTCTTCCTGGCCCGGGGACCGGCCTACGCGCACCCGCGGCGCGTCTTCTTCGTGGACCGGCTCCCCATCTCCGGCACGAATAAGATTGACCGTAAGGCGCTGGAGCAGGAGACCCGCAAGCGGCTGCCCGAGGGACTAACGACCGCACATGTATGATCTGAGGATGTAGCAAGCCACCCCCTTTCCTCCCACAAGCCCTAGATTCGAGTGGTGCATGAGCCCTGAACTTACATTCTCACGTGTCCGTCGCTCATCGCTTCACCGTTATTTGCCTGCAAATCGAGCGGCCTCCTTCCTCGAACGATCCTAAACTCTTTACATCATCTTTATATCACCGGAGTAGGATTCTGCCTGTCTCTGCAATTCCTGAGCATTCCCCAACATCCACTGGAGGTGATCCATGATCCGCAGGACATTCCATCGCTTGACGCTGGCGCTCGGCGCGGCGGCACTCGTCGTACTGTTGCTCGTGCCGGGTGCCACCGCCTCGGGCGGCGCGGCGGGTGCCGTCTACGCCCTGACCAATTCGCCCGCCGGCAACGCCGTCGTCGCCTACCAGCGCGGCGCAGACGGCTCGCTGACTCCGGCAGGCTCATTCCCGACCGGAGGCATGGGCATGGCTGGCCTGAGTTCGCAGGGGGCTGTCATCGTGAGTGACGACCACCAGCTGCTCTTCGCCGTGAACGCCGGCAGTAACTCGATTTCGTCGTTCCGCATCCGGCCCGGTGGGCTCGATCTCGCCGACACCGCAGCCTCGGATGGGACGATGCCGATCAGCGTCGCATTTTTTCGCGGCCTGCTCTATGTTCTGAATGCCGGTGTGCCGAACAATATTTCCGGATTCACCGTCGACCGCGACGGTGGTCTGATGCCGCTCGCCGGCTCGGCGCGCGCGCTCAGTGCTGCCTCGACGAACCCCGCGCAGGTCGGCTTCAATGACGACGGCACAGTGGTGATCGTGACGGAGCGCGCCACGAACCGCATCGATACATACACGGTCGGTACCGGCGGCTTGCTTACGGGTCCACTTGTCCATCCGTCGGCCGGACCGACCCCCTTCGGTTTTGCCGTCGATAAACGGAACACGCTCTTGGTTTCGGAGGCGGGTGCGGGCGGTGGCGCATCGTCGTATCGCATCGGCGCTGGCGGATCGCTGACAGACATTAGCCCCAACGTTATGACCGGCCAGAGCGCCGCGTGCTGGGCGGTTGTGACGAAGAACGGCCGCTATGGCTACGTCGCGAACGCCGGCACGGGGAACATCTCCGGCTTCGCGATTAGCCAGGACGGTTCGGCCTCGCTGCTTGATCTGAGCGGAGTCACCGCCATGACAGGTGGCAATCCGACGGACATAGCTATCTCGCACGATAGCATCTACCTCTACACACGGGTGGCAGCCCTCGGCGCGATTGCGATTTTCCGGATAGGATCCGACGGCTCGCTCGAATCGCTGCCGTCGCTCACGGGGACGCCGGCGGGCCTCGCTGGTCTTACCGGTTACTAGCCGCCTTCGCAGCAGGGAAGAGGACCAGGCGTGGTCCTCTTCCCATTTCCAAGGCTCTCTTTGTGCTGGTACCTTCGTAGGGTCAGGAATCCCCGCCGAGGCCCACAATCCAAAACAGGCAGGAGGCGGCGCACGTCGGGCTGAACCGAGACTGACGAGCGCTGGCTAGCACGGGAGGGATTGCACATGCGCACGCACCGACTTGGCCACTCCGGCCTCCTGGGCCTCTGCGCCCTGCTGGCCGGCGGCCTGCTTGTTATCGCCCCGGCCTACGGAGCTCCAACCGTCCGGCTCAACCTCTGGGGCGGGTTCCCGGAGATCGGGCCCTTCTACGAGCGGATGGCCGCAGATTACAGCCGGGCGAACCCAAACGTGGAGATTACCGTCCTCACTCATCCACTGCGGGACTTCGAACGCAAACTGGCGGCCACAATTCCCGCCGACACGGCCGCGGATATTCTCGAAATCTCGACCTATGCGATGCAGCGGTTCATTGAGGCAGGACTCATCCCACCCAATCCGTCTGCGCAGGATGCCTTCGTCCGAAGCAAAACCTTCCCCGACGCCATGAAGTTCATCAATACCTACAAGGGTCAGACATACGGCGTGCCGTTCTTCCAGGGGCGGCAAATCATGTTCTGGAACATCAAAATGTTCCAGGAGGCGGGCCTGCGCCGGGCCCCACAGACCTGGGATGAAGTGATCGAGTACTGTCAGAAGCTGACCAAGAAGGACGCCACGGGGAACATCACGCGGGCCGGAATCGGCCTCCGTCTCTTCGGTGGCGGCAGCGGCGTCGGCGAGAAGTGGTGGTTCTGGCTGTACCCGGCCGGCGGGACCATCATCGAGGCGCGCCCCGGCGGCAAGTACCGCGCGGGGTACACCAATCAGGCGGGGCGCGACGCGCTGAAGCTCTACGTCGACCTGGTCCACAAGTACCATTGCGACGATCCTACACTGAAGCGCGATGCGGAGGCGTTCGCGCTCGAGCAGGCGGCCATGTTTACCCGCGAGTCGTGGGTGATCGGTTTCCTCCGGAGCAACAACCCCGGCCTCCTCTACACATCAGCCCCGCTCCCTCGCTTCCGGCGGGCGGGAACCATCATCAATCCGGTCAATCTGTACGTCACCCGATCGACCAAGAACGCCGATGTGGCGTGGGACTTCGTCAACTTCATCATGCGTCCACCCAACCAGCAGTTGCTCCTGGACATGGTAGGCTGGATGCCGGCGCGGCAGGATGTGGATTACAAGGAACAGATCCGGAAGTCGCCGCAGTTCAAGGCATTCTTCGAGGCGCCGGAGGGGTTTGAGTTCTACTGGTACCTGCCCATCGGTCCCTTCGACGAGATCCTGACCAAGCTCGCGGCGCGGCTGGAGCGGGCGTTCGCGGACAAGTCGCTTGTGGACAACCCGGCGGGCATCGCCCGGGTGATCGAGGAAGCCGGCCGGGAGACAAACGAGATCCTGAGACGAGAAGGACTGCTGTCTGAGTAGCACAGCCATTGCCCGGGCGAGCGCTGACGATCAACGCCCACTGGGCCCGGCCCGCCGTCAGCCGGCGGACGCTGGGATTATACGTCTTCTGCTATCTTGGATTGGCCCCGACGCTCCTCTTGTTCCTGTACCTCCGGATCA
>VBAL01000006.1:0-27810 GCA_005888595.1 Candidatus Segetimicrobium genomatis | reverse complement strand
GCCCGCATCACCGGCGCCCCGATCTACCAACTCGTCTACTTCCTGCCGGTGGTCACACCCTGGGTTCCCGTCACCGTGGTATGGAAGTGGATTTACGACGCGCGCTTCGGGCCGCTCAACAAGGTCCTGGCCGTCGTGGGACTGCCGGCCCAGGCCTGGCTGGTAGATGACCGGCTGGCGCTGATCTCCATCCTGATCGTGATGGTCTGGAAGACGCTCGGGTACAACTTGGTGATGTTCCTGGTGGGGCTAAACAACATTCCCCAGGAGTACTACGAGGCGGCGGCCGTGGACGGCGCCTCGGGGTGGAAGGTTTTTCGCAACATCACGCTCCCTCTGCTGCGTCCCATGCTCCTCTTCGTCGTGGTCATCTCGACCATCAACGCGTTTAACGTGTTCACGCCTGTCTTCATGATGACCAGCGATATCCAGGGGGCCGCCGCCAAACTGGTCCGAACGCTCGTGTACGACATGTGGGAAAACGGTTTCCGATATTTCAAGGTGGGGTACGCGTCTGCTGAAGCCGCCATGCTCCTGGCGACCGTCCTGGTCCTTACCCTGGTCCACATGCGTGTGTTCAGGGAGGATCGCTGAGCATGCCCGCGGCCCGCGCTGCCGCCCGCGGCCTGACGCTCCATGCCATTCTCCTGACCGCGGCGGTCGTCATGCTGCTGCCATTCGCGTGGATGGTCACGACCTCGCTCACACCATCGGCCGAGATCCTGAGCCCGTCGCTGCGGCTCTGGCCGGCGCATCCGACCCTGACGCATTACATGGACGTCATCAAGGCGGCTCCCTGGCTCAACTATTTCTGGAACACGGTCGTCGTCTCCACGGCCTCGGCCCTGGCGATCCTCTTGAGCTCCTCGCTGGTGGGATTCATCTTTGCCAAGTTTGCGTTCCCGGGGCGCAACCTGCTCTTTATCATCGTGCTGAGCACCGCCATGATCCCCTTCGAGTCCTACATGGTGCCGTTCTATCTCCAGATCAAGGCGCTGGGATGGGTCAACACGTACGCGGGGATCGCTGCGCCACTGCTGATCATGAGCTTTGGGATCTTTTTCATGCGCCAGAGCATCATGACGATCCCGGACGAGCTCCTCGACGCCGCGCGCATCGACGGCGCCTCAGAGTTCTACATCTACCGGCGGGTGGTGCTGCCGCTGTCCAAACCGGCCCTGGGGGCGCTGGCGATCCTGGCCGTGCAGAACGCGTGGGCGTTCTTCATCTGGCCGATGATCGTCACTAGCGACCGCAGCCGGTTCACCATGGAACTGGGCCTGGCCATGTTCCAGCGGGCTTTCACCGTGGAGTATGGCCGGATTACGGCGGGCTCGGTGATTACTGTGATTCCCGTGCTCATTGCTTTCCTCATCCTCCGGCGCAGCATCATTCGGGGGATCACCCTGGCTGGCCTGAAGGGATAGATGCCGATCCGCTTTGGCATCGTGGGCTGCGGGACCATCGCGCCTGTCCACGCGGCAGCGATCCAGCGCACCGACGGGGCCGCCCTGGTGGCCGCGACCTCGCAGCACCCCGAACAAGCCCAGGCATTCGCCGCGGCCCATGGGATCGATTGGACGCCCGACCTCCCGGCATTGCTGCGCCGGCCGGATGTGGACGTCGTCACGATCTGCACGCCCAGCGGTCTGCACGCAGAGATGGCCTGTGCGGCGATGCTGGCCGGCAAACACGTGGTGGTGGAGAAGCCACTGGCGATTAGTCTGGAGCAGGCCGACGCGATGCTCCGGACCAGCCGTGAGACCGGCCGCGCGCTGGCCGTCATTTCCCAGTCGCGGTTTGCGCCGGGAGTCCAGGAAGTCCACGCCGCCGTCACTGCAGGCCGTCTGGGGCGTCTGCTGCTGGCCGACCTTTCGATGAAGAGCTTCCGGTCGCAGGCCTATTACGACTCGGCCGGCTGGCGGGGCACCTGGGCGCTAGACGGCGGGGGCGCGTTGATGAACCAGGGCATCCACGGGATCGACCTGCTGGTGTGGCTGGCGGGGGCGCCGCGGACGATTTACGGATACGCCCGCACGCTGGTTCGCCGGATCGAGGTTGAGGACACCGCCGTCGCCGTGGCCGAACTGGAAGGCGGCTGCCTGGCTACCATCATCGGGACGACATCGGTCACCCCGGGTGACCATTGCCCTGGAGGAGACCCGCATCGTCCGGTATGAGATCGAGGGGGAGCCCAAGCGTCAAATCCCCCCTGGGGCGGCGGTCACTGCTGCCCAGTCCCCAACGGCGCTCGGCCGCGACGAATTCACCGCTCAGTACCGGGCGGTTGTCGCGAGTCTCCAGGAGGGCCGCGCACCCCCCGTAAGCGGGGAGGAGGCCAGACGGGCGATGGCCACCGTGCTGGCAATCTACGAGGCATCGCGATCCGGCCGGCCTGTGGCATTCTAATGTTCAGGCGGGCGATTATTACCGATGAGATATCTCAGCAGCCCCGCGAGGCGATCGAGCTGAGCCGGCGCTTCGGCCTGGACGGCATCGAGATCCGTTCCGCGTGGGAGAAGCGACCGCATGAGTTCTCGCAGGCGGACGTTCATGCGCTGCGCACGCTGTCGATGGACGCCGGTCTGGCGGTGTGTGCGGTGGCGACCCCATGTTTCAAGTGCGCGGTGGACGATCCGGCGGCGGTTCAGACACATTTTGAAATGCTCAGACGGTGTCTGGACGTCTGCACTGGGTTGGGGGCGAGCATCGCACGGGTGTTTTCGTTCTGGGCTCAGGGCGACAGGGCAGGGGGAAACGCACCGTCAGCGGAGGGCGCGTGGGCTGCGGTGCCATCACTCATCGCGGATCATCTTGCGCGGGCGGCAGACGTGGCGCGGACCTTCGGGTGCCGGCTCGGCGTCGAGAACGAACCCAGCGTGGTTGGTTCAAACTGCTGGAGGGTTGCCGGACTGCTGGCACGTGCCCACCATCCTGCGCTGGGCGCCGTCTGGGATCCGGGAAATGATCTCTACGATCCATCTGGCGAACAGCCGTATCCCGAAGGATATCTTCACCTGCAGCCCTATCTCCTGCACGTGCATATCAAGGACGCCAGGCGCGATCTTGCCACAGGATCCGCGCAGGCAGTCCCTCTTGGTGATGGTGAGGTTCCGTACGCGCGCATTTTCACGACGCTGATTGAGGACGGCTATGCGGGTTTTGTCTCCCTGGAAACGCACTACCGCATCGCCCGACCGGTGAGCCCCGAGGTCGCTCTCATGCCGGGCGGGTCGGCCTTCTCGGCAGGAGGCCTGGAGGCCAGTACGTTGTGCCTCCAACGATGGCAAACACTGCTGGCGACGGCAGGGATCGCGGCGCCTCTGAACCGGGAGGACTGAGGATGCCCGACCTGGCCATCCTCGGTGGGCCGCCTGTCCGGACGCAGCCATTCCCGCCGTGGCCCCAGTTCGGTCATCCGGAAGAACAGCTCCTCCTCACGGCCCTGCGCAGCGGGCAGTGGGGACGAACGACCGGCGGCCTGAATGAGGAGTTCGAACGGCGCTTTGCCGCCTACCAGCAGGCGGCGCATGCCGTGACGTGCGTCAACGGCACGGTGGCGCTCGAGCTTGCGCTGCGGGCGGCGGGGATCGGGCCTGGCGATGAAGTCATCGTCCCATCCTACACATTCATAGCGACGGCCAGCGCCGCTCTGCATCTGGGCGCTGTGCCGATCTTCGCGGACATCAACCCGGACACATACACGCTGGATCCCGAGTCGGCTGCCGCCGTCATCTCGCCACGAACACGCGCCATCATCCCGGTCCACCTGGCGGGCGGCCCGGCCGAGATGGACGCCTTGACTACCCTGGCTGCCAGTCATGGTCTGGCCATGATTGAAGATGCGGCCCAGGCTCATGGTGCGGAGTGGCGCGGCCGCCGCGTCGGTGCCATTGGAGACCTCGGGACTTTCAGCTTTCAATCCACGAAAGCATTGACGGCAGGCGAGGGCGGTGCCGTCCTGACCAACAGCCAGCGGCGCGCAGAGACGGTGTGGTCGCTGCAGAACGTCGGCCGCGTTCCAGGCGGCGAGTGGTACGAGCACCACCGGCTTGGCTGGAATCTCCGTATGACGGAGTTCCAGGCCGCGATCCTGCTTGCCCAGTTGGACCGCCTCGATGGTCAGATCGCGTTGCGTGGCGAGAACGCCGCGCATCTGGACACCCTGCTTGGCGCGGTCGAGGGGATCGAATCGTTGGCCTATCCCGCTCAGGTGACGCGGCATTCTCGATACCTGTACATCTTCAGGTACCGGCCCGCAGCGTTTGGCGGTTTGCCGAAGCCGCGATTCATTGAGACACTCGTCGCGGAAGGGATTCCGGCCATGCCGGGATACCCCCCGCTGCACTCGATGCCCGCGATCGTCCAGGCGCTCGAAGCCAGGGGGATCCCGATCCGCGCCGGGAGCGGCGCAGCCCTTCATGTCACAGACCGGGTCTGGGCGGATGAGGGCGTCTGGCTGCCTCAGAATGTCCTGCTGGGATCGCGTAAAGATCTGGCCGACGTTTGCAGGCTGGGCACAGACGACGATCACGCCGCCGGTTGGAATCTCTCTTGCTGGTTTTGGCGCCAGAAAGGAAGGTGCACGCGGCATCCACGATCACCTCTATGCGAGGACGCTGGTCCTGGAGGAGGCTGGCCAGCGCGTCGCCCTTGCGCTGTGCGATCTCTGCGAAGTTGACACTCCTTTTGTGGACACGGTGCGCGCGCGCGTGCAGCAGGTGACGGGGATTCCGGGCTCCCAGGTCATGGTCGCGGCCACCCACACGCATGCGGCGCCGGCCACGTTCGTCTTATACAGCGCCCCGCCCGACCCGCAGTGGCTCGATGTTCTAGCAGACCGGGTGGCCGATGTGGTGGTCGCCGCGTCTCGCAACATTGCGCCCGTGACTCTGGCCATCGGGCAGGGACACGAAGGCACGGTCGCCCACAACCGCAGACGCGCGGATGGACCGGTTGATCCAACACTCACCGTGCTGCGCGCTGACCGCCCCGGCAAGCCCCCCGGGCTCCTCGTCCACTACGCGTGCCATCCCACGGTATTGGGCCCCGACAATCTCCTGATCTCGAGGGACTATGTCGGGTTTATGGTGGATGCCGTGGAACGCGCCACGGGTGGGTGGGCGATGTTCGCGAATGGAGCGTGCGGGGATATCAACGTTGGGCACTCAGCTGATCGATCCGCCCTGGGCCTGCCGATTCCCGACCGGACCTTCGAGCGGGCCGAGGCGCTGGGCCGCCGGCTGGCCGAGGAGGCGGTGCGGGCGCTGGGAAGCGCGCGGCCGGTTGAGGCCCGCCACGACGGGCGCAGGGGAGTGCTGGCCTCGCGAACGCGATCGCTGCGACTTCCGCTGCGACAGACCCCCTCCATGGGAGACTCCGAGGAACTGGTCCGCGCACTCCGCCAGCAGTTGCAGGGGCTGGAGCTGGCGGCGGCCACCGAAGGCGCCGCCACCGCGGCCCGCCTTGAGCTCATGTACGCGGAACTGGCCTGGGACTGGGTCAGGCAGCGCGGGACCGCAATGGAAGAACCCGTTGAAGTGCAGGCGTTTGCGATCGGCGACGTTGCGCTGGTGGCTCTGCCGGGAGAGTTCTTCGCTGAGTCAGGACTCCGGCTTCGCGAGCGGTCGCCCTTCCGGCATACGATTCCGATCGGCTATGCGGACGGTGGGGTCGGCTATGTTCCGCCTGCCTCCGCCTTCGCCGAGGGCGGCTACGAGACCCGGCTGGCGCCATGGAGCAGGGTTGCGCCGGAGGCCGAAGCACTGGTCATCGGTGCAGCCGTGGATCTGTTGCGTGAGCTCCGGGACGGTTAATGAGGCTCCTGGCTGGCGTCCCAAACAGTCTCGCCCGCCACCACCGTCCTCTGCACCTCCAGTGCCATGGCGTCTTGTTTGTAGTGTGCGACCATCAGGTCGGCCCGGCCGCCCTCTTCAAGAATGCCGGACTCGATCCCGAGCAGGCGTGAGGGATTGGTACTCGCCATCGTCACGGCCTCGACGAGCGTCACCCCCGTGAACGAGATCACCTTTGGAATGGCCGCGGCCAGGTCGAGGGTGGATCCGGCCAGATACGGCGTGCCGGTCAGGCCGATGCGACCGTCCATGCCCAGCGTGACGCGTAGCCCCAGCCAGTCATAGTCGCCAGGGGACAACCCAGCCAGCGCCACGGCGTCGCTGATCAAGATTGTTCGGGCGACGCCCTTCGCGCGCACGAATGTCTTCACGACGGCAGGCGGCAGGTGATGGCCGTCCACGATGATGCTGGCCCAGAGGTCGTCCGCCGCCAGTTGCTCCCAAATGTAGTTGGGATGACGCTGGAGCATCGAGTGAGAGCCGTTGCCCAGGTGTGTCGAGAGCCGAGCCCCAGCCTCGACCGCCCGGCCGATGGCCTCCGGCGGTGCCGCGGTGTGCCCGATGGCCACCACGACGCCGGTACCAGCCAGCCGCCGGATAAACGCCAATGCGCCCGGCCACTCGGGTGCTAGGGTGAGTACGCGGATCCGGCCGCCGGCGGCATCCTGGAACGCCTCGAACTCCTCCCAGTCCGGAGGCCTGACATGTTCCCGCGGATGCGCGCCACGAGGCCCATCCTCGGGGGAGATAAACGGCCCCTCCACGTGGATCCCGGCGACGCCGTAGCGCACTCTCGGATCGGTACGGCAGGCCTCGGCGATAGCGCGCAGGGTCCGCCGCATCTGGTCGTGGCTCTGCGTGCAGACCGTGGGGCAGAATCGCGTGACGCCCTTCGCCTGCAGACTCCGCATGACGCGCGTCACGACACCGGGATCAACGTCGGGACCGTTGAGGTCAAGGCCCGCGTAGCCGTTGACCTGAATGTCCACGAGCCCGGGCAACAACCAGAGATGCGGGGGTGAGGCAGAATCCGGCTGGTCTCTGATCCTGGTGATCCGATCGCCCTCGATGGCCACTTCGACCGGGATCCCTCGCGCGGGGTGGCGGCCCACCAGGACGACCGGCGCCATCTACAACCAGGGAACGCGCGGGCCGTAGCGCTCGATCAGACCCCGGTTCGCCGCTTCACCGCCCGGAACATTTGAGCTCGTCCAGACCGGAGGCGTTACGCCGCGCGCGAGGAGAACCTCCACGGTCGCCGTGACCAGGCTCTGCAGGGCGAACGCATTGAGGATCGTCGAGGTCGGTCCGACCATGGCCTCCACGCCGTCCAGCGAGAGGGCCGCATCGCGAAGCGGCATCTTCGTATCGATCACGTAGTCGACGAGGTCGCAGAGATTCTGGTGTGAGGGAGGGCGAGCGGGATGATCGGCCGGCGTAGCCCGGGAGAACGCCGGCGAGGTGACGGCAATCGTCGACACACGATGCTCCCTGGCCCACAGCGCCGCGTCGATGGTGACGGCGTTGATCCCGTAGGCGTTCACGATGACGAGCGCGTCTTGTGAGGTGAGAGGGAAGCCGGCCAGCACCCGCGGCGCGTAGCCGACCAGGCGTTCCACCGCCGTCGAGCGGCGCGCGCCAAAGGCCAGAGATACGCCGGGATCGAGGATTGGGTACACTGCCGCCAGCCCACCGGATCGGTAGAACATTTCCTCGGCGCCGATGTACGAATGCGCTCCCGTGCCGAAGACGTAGATCAGGTGGTCCCGGGCCACCACGTCAGCCAGGAGGGTGGCCGCCCGCGTAATGGCCTCCTGCTCTTCGGTCGCGATCCGCCGCAGAAGTCGTGCGATTTCGTCATGAAATCGCTGAATGGTGCTCATCAATGTAAGACCTCCACGTTTCCCGTCTCGCCTTCTCCATCGGGTTGTCTATCTACCTCCTTAAGACACGAGCTTGACAGGTTGGTCGCCAGCGTCTACCATCGCTTCAAAGTAGAACGGCTGTTTCACCGTATGAAACGCCACGCCTCAGGAGATTCCGACTCCACCCGCTATAGCGTCCGCGTCGTCAGCCGGACGTTCGACATCCTCGAGTTGCTCCGGGACACCGATCACCCCCTCAGCCTCGGAGACATCAGCCGTCGTCTCGGCATGGTGAAGAGTTCCGGATTTCGCCTGCTCCGTACCTTGGAGCATCGTGGGTATGTGGAACGGATCGGCGACGATGGACGTTACCACCTCGGTCCGGAGCTCTTGACATTAATGCGCGGTCCGGCGGGGCACCGGCGTCTCATGGACACGGCGCTCCCGCACATGGAGCGGCTTCTTGAGAAATTTGAGGAAACCGTCAACTTGGGGGTCTGGCGTGACGGTGAAGTGCTGTATCTCGTGATGCTCGAAAGCCCACACGCGTTTCGCATGACGGCCCGGGTCGGCGCACGATCGCCGGTGCACTCCACCGCTTTGGGAAAGGCGATCGCCGCCTATCTCCCGGAGGACGAGGTGGGGACCGTTCTGCGGGCGAGGAGATTCCCTGCGCTGACGTCGAGGACCATTACCTCTCCGGCGGCATGGCGGCGGGAACTGACTCGCATACGTGTTCGCGGAATGGCCGAGGACAACGGGGAGACGGAGCCCGAGGCCAGTTGCATCGCAGCGCCCATTTTCGACGCCGGCGGGCAGCCCGTGGGAGCGATCAGCATCTCCGGGCCGACCAGCCGCATTCGAGTGCTGAAACCTAGGGCAGCGCGGGCGCTGGTGGCAGGTTGCCACGCGATTTCTCGGACGCTGGGTTTCAGCTCTGCGTCGACTCGTCGAGAGGGGGTGAACGGCGCCAGCTCGCGCGTGGCAGGCTCATAGGTGACCGAGGCAGATCATACCGCGTGGCTCTCAGGCAACGCAGGTTAGCTCACGGGGGTGAGAGTCAATGGTGCGACGCGTGGTGGCGGTGGCGGCGATGCTGGTGGTCGCGGCCGCGGTAATTCCAATGCAACCGATGGCTCGAGCCGGGGCGGTTCCCACCCAACTCACCTTTACTGTCTGGACCTTCGCCATCGATACCATCCAGGATAATATCAACCGCTTCCAGTCTCGCGTACCCAATGTTGCCGTCAAACTGGCCGACTATAACTGGGGCCAGTACAACGACACAATCGTAGCCAACTTTGTAGGCGGATCAAGCGTTCCGGACGTCCTCTATAGCTCTGATCACTGGCTACAGCAATGGGCGGCGGCCGGCTGGATCGCTCCCCTCGATGACTACTTCCCTCAGGCGAAGGAACTCGCCAAGTCCTTCGCGCCCTACGCCGTTGAAGGCATGACGTACAAGGGGAAGCTTTACGGCGTCCCATACTATGCGGACCCGATGGCGTTCATGTACAACGCCGCCATTCTCAGGCAGGCGGGGTTCGGAGCTCCGCCCCAGACCTGGGCAGAGGTCCTGGAGCAAGCCAAGGCCATCAAAGCTAAGGGGTTGGTGCAATATCCGATCGGCTTTGGGTTCTCCCTGGAGGAGCCATTTTCCATCGAGACGTTCATCTCAATGGTGTACTCGCAGGGCGGGAACCTGTTCGACAAAGATCTCAACCCGGTGTTCGACCGGACCGGCAGCACCGCGGTGCAGGTCATTGACTGGGTCCGGGAGGCGCTCCGGGCGGGTGTGATGAACCCGGAGTCGCTACAGTGGGATGGCGTCCAGGCTGGGAACGCGATGAAGGGGGGGAGCCAGGTCTTTTTCATCACGCGGGCTTCCGGTCTGTGGGAGCTCAACAACCCGCAGTTCAGTAAGCAGGCCGGGAACTTCCAGCTGGCCATCATGCCCGGTTCCACACACGAAACCGTCGGGTTTGTGCGCTTCTATGCCATGTCCAGCGGCGTTCCCCGTCGCGGAAAGGAGGCGTTGGACGCGGCGTGGCAGTTCCTCAATTACTTCGGCGGACCTGGGCCCGACAACAGCTACCCGGTGGTACGCCGGTGGGCGCTGGATTTTGGGCTGGGTTTCGCGCAGCTGCCCCTCTTCAGAGATAAGGACATCCGCGCCGCCTTCGGCCGATGGGTGAACGTGGAACGACTGGAGACCATTGGTCAGAAGCATGCGAAGGTTAAGCAGGGACTCACACCCTGGTTCGCCCAGTGGGATGTTTTCGCCCGTGCCGAGTTGCAGAAAGCGTATCTGGGCCAGCAGTCTGCTGAGCAGACCGTGAAAAACCTGGCGGCAAAGTGGAATGAACTTCGTCGCCGGTAACGGCGAGCACGCCGCCGGTGGCTCGGGTTAGTCCTCGTCAGAAGCTCGAACGGCTCGCCCTGGGCCGGGCAGCGACCCGGCCCAGGTGGCGACCGCAGTGGTACGCGTACCTCTCGATCGCGCCGGCCCTCATTCTCGTAGCCTTGTTTGCGATCTATCCTCTGGCGTTCTCGGTACGGCTGGCGACGCACCGGTATGTGCTGACCGATCCGGCCAGCCACCCCTTTGAAGGGCTGCGGAACTTTGCGGAGGTCCTCAGCAGCTACTACTTTCGGCGGGCGTCGCTGACGACGCTGACGTTTACGGCGTCCGTTGTGGGGAGCGTGATCGCGTTTGGGGTGGCGGTCAGCCACTACCTCAACCGGCGCGGGCGGCTGGCCGGGTTTCTGCGGATGGCCATCTTGCTGCCATGGGCGATCCCGGTCGTGATGGCCGGGATCATCTGGAAATGGATTTTCAATGGAAACTACGGAGTGCTGAATGCGCTGCTGATGACCCTGGGCCTGGTCCCCTCGTACGTCTCCTGGTTTGGCAACCCCATCCTTGCGCCGCTGACGCTTGTGATCGCTCACGTCTGGAAATGGGGGCCGCTGGCGGCCATTATGTGTCTGGCCACCCTGCAGGCCATCCCTCGCGAGCTTTACGAATCCGTCCACATCGATGGAGGAAGCGGCTGGGCGGCGTTTCGATACGTCACGCTGCCGTTTCTCCGCCCCACGCTGTTGATTCTGGTGATTCTGGAGACAGTGGGCGGATTCGTGACCTTCGATCTCGTCTGGACCCGGCGACGCCACCTCACTCCTCTCCTGGTTTGCGTACGCGGAGATCTTTCGGTTTCTCGACCTGGGCAAAGGGGCCGCACTCGCGTTTGTGATCGCGGCGGTCACTCTCGGCCTATCGCTGGTCTATGTGCGGCTGCTGCGTTCGGAGGAGCTGTACACATGATCCGACGGGGGCTGGCGGGCGGGGGAATGACCGCGGTGGGACTGGCGCTGGCGCTCTTTATTCTGGGACCGATCCTCTGGATGCTGGACACAAGCGTCCAGCTGGACCGTGATCTGTTCACGGTGCCCCCGCAGGTCATCCCAGTGCAGCCGACACTGGACAACTATCGTTACGTCATCACACGCATGCCTCCGAAGAGCTACGAGCGCGTGACGATGGGTGGCCGCGTGAGCGGAGAGGCGCTGAGCATTTTGCCGGCGCTCAAGAACAGTTTCATCGTAGCCAGCAGCGTCACCGTCGTCGTGCTCGTGGTGGGGGCAGTCGCCGCCTATACGTATGCCAGAGTGCGGTTTGTCGGACGTGACCTGACATATGCGTTCATCCTCACCAGCCGTCTCATCCCGGCGATTTCAGTGGCCATCCCGGTGTTTGTGATCATCGACCGGCTCAAGTTGTTGGACACTTACTGGGCGCTCATCCTTGTCTACGTGGCGTTTATCTTGCCATTCACGATTTGGTTCCTGACTCATTACTTCGGATATCTGCCCCGGGACATCGAAGAGGCGGCGTTGCTCGATGGATGCACGCGCTTCGGGACGCTGCGGCGGGTAGTCGTGCCCGTCGTGGCCCCCGGGCTGGCGGCTGCGGCCGCGTTTGCGTTTATGAGCGCCTACAGCGAGTTCCTGTACGCGCTGTTCTTGACGCGGACGATCGCCGCAAAAACTGCGCCGGTGATTCTGGTGGCGACGGCGATCAACTTTGACGTAAGTTTCGCGCTGGCCTCAGCTGCGCTGATCCTGACCATTGTTCCGCCGATCGTTTTTGCGCTGGTGTTCCGCAGGTTCATTACCAGAGGGATGTTAGTCGGGTTTGGACGCTAATCCAGGAGCCGAAGACATGATCGAGCGAGAGCTGGCGGGACGACTGCACTATGGACGGCAATTATGGGACCGCGCACGCCGTGTGCTGCCCGGCGGGGTAAACAGCAACGTCAAGATGGACGAACGGCCACAGCCGCTGTACTTCGTGCGTGCAGAGGGAAGCCGGCTGGTGGACTGCGATGGGAATTCTTACATTGACTTCACGTGTGGCTACGGGCCGGTGATCCTCGGGCACGGCTACCCCTCGGTGGTCCATGCGGTGCACCAGGCTACGGCGCGAGGGATGCTATTCGGTGGCCAGCATGAAGCGGAGGTGCAACTGGCGGAACTGCTGCGTGATCTGGTGCCGTGTATTGATATGGTGCGGTTGAACTGCACAGGGTCAGAGGCGGTCGCCGCTGCTGTGCGGCTCGCCCGTGCCTATACGGGGCGGACGAAGGTCGTTCGGTTCGCCGGGCATTATCATGGATGGTTTGACGAACTGCTCGTCAGTACGCATCCACCCGCCGACCACGAGGAGTCTGTTCCGCTCCTGGAGAGCGCGGGCCAGCCGGCCTCTGCGATTGCGGAGGTACTGGTGACGAGGTGGAATGACCTGTCCTCCCTGGAACGGTTGGTGGCGGCACATCCAGGGAAGATTGCCGCGGTGCTCATGGAGCCTATCATGTGCAACACCGGCGTGATCTTTCCTGATGCCGGGTACCTGCAGGGTGTGCGGGATCTGTGCCGCGCGCAGGGGATTGTGCTGGTCTTCGATGAGGTCATTACGGGGTTCCGCGTTCATCTGGGGGGCGCGCAGGCGCTGTTAAATGTCGTGCCCGATCTGGCAGTGTTCGGCAAGGCCATGGCCAACGGATTTCCGGTCAGCTGCGTCGGCGGGCGGCGGGAGATACTCGAACCTGTCGCTTCCGCGGGGGTCGTGCACGCCGGTACCTTCAACGGGAACCCATTGGGGGTCGCGGCCGCACTGGCGACGCTTCACGAGCTCAGCCTGCGGACGAATGAGATCTACCCACACCTGATGGCGCTGGGCACCCGGCTGATGAAGGAAATTCGTAAGATCGCCGTGGGGAAGGGCATCCCGGTCCTGCTGCAAGGACCGGGTCCAGTGTTCTACATGTGGTTCACTGATGTCCCAGCCGTTTCCGACTATCGGTCCTCCGCCCGCATCGACCGCGCCCCCTATGCGCGTTTCGCAGAGGCCCTGCTGGCGGCCGGAGTGCGAGTCATCCCCGGCGGGCGATGGTACGTGTCGTTCAGCCACACCGACGCCGATGTGAACCGGACCCTGGAGGCTGTCTCCGGCGCGCTGGACGCAGCGGCGCGATGACGCGTATCGCCGTCGGCGGCCTGTGGCACGAGACCAATACCTTCGCCACCCCTCCTACCACAATGGAAGATTTCCAGGTATTGCGTGGCGATGAAATTCCCCACCAGTTGCACGGCACCCGTACCCCGATCGGCGGGTTTCTTGACTGGGCCTCCGCGGCCGAGGTGGCCGTGGTCCCGACCGTCTTTGCCTGGGCGCTCCCGTCAGGAATAGTGGGCTCGGATGTCTACGAGACTCTGGCGTCCCAACTCGTTGAGGAAATCACCCGCCCTCGTGCGGATGGCGTGCTGCTGGACTTGCACGGCGCGATGGTGGCCGGCGGATGCGAGGATGTAGAGGCCGACCTGCTGCACCGTTTGCGCCGCACCATTGGGAGCACGCCGATCGGCGTGGTGCTGGATTTCCACGCAAACACCAGTCAGGCATTCGTGAACGCCGTGGATGTCCTGTCCGGCTATGACACGTATCCGCACGTGGACGTATATGACCGGGGGCTGGAAGTAGGGGAGCTCGTTATGCGCCTCCTGCGCAACGACGTCGAACCGTCGCGGGTCATCGTGCAGCCGCCGCTGATGATCCCGCCGCAGGCTCAGGCTACGGCCCTGGGGGCCATGTCGGAAGTTATGCGCCGCGCCCATGACGCCGAGCGCGATCCGGCTATCGTGAATGTTGTCGTCGCTGCCGGGTTTCCTTACGCTGACATACCGTGCGCCGGCTGCAGTGTTGTCGTCACTTCGAATGGCGGGCCGGGTCTTGCCAGAGGAGTGGCCGATGAACTGGCACAAACCCTATGGGACGCGCGCGACCAGTTCCGTGTCGCGCAGGTGCCGCCTGACGAGGCCGTGGCGCAGGCCTTGCGGGTGGCAGACGGGCCGGTCATCCTGGTCGATTCTGCCGACAACGTGGGCGGAGGCGCACCCGGCGACGGGACCGTGCTGCTGGAGGCGCTGCTGCGCGCGCGCGCGAAGGGCGCGGTTATCTCGATTGTCGATCCTAACGTGGTGACGGCGGCTCGTCAGGCCGGGGAGGGAGCCGTGATCACAGCGGACGTGGGAGGCAAGACCGATGCGCGGCACGGACGTCCTGTGCCGGTTCGAGGCAGAGTAGTTCGGCTGCAGCGCAGCGACTTCGCGTACCGCGGTTCATACATGACCGGCCGCCGGGTGCAGGCGGGATGGGCGGCACTGCTGGATGTCGACGGGGTATTGCTGGTGGTCCGGGAGCGGAAAGTGATGCCCTTCGATCAGGAGGAGCTGAAGGTGCTGAGCCTTGAGCCAGCCCGCTGCCGGATTATCGTGGTGAAATCGGCGATCGCTTGGCGGGCGGCTTACGGGAGCATCGCGCGTGCGGTAATCGAGGTGGACACGCCGGGCGTGTGCGCGGCGAACCTCCGAGGATTACCTTACCGTCACGTTCGCCGCCCGGTAGTGCCCCTGGACGAAGGAGTCCGCTGGAGTGTAAGAGAGTGAACAAAGGAGGGTTAAGACGTACTTTGGGTAAACACGTAGCTGTTATATATCTTTGTTTTCGCCCATAGGCCGGATCGCAGTCCGCGCCGGTTATACTGCATACGGCAAAAGGGGAGTGGGCGATGTTCAGGGGAGTTCTGCGCAATCCCGCCGCCAGGAGATTTCGGCGGCTCTTCCCTCGTTCGCTCTCAATCGATGGTCTGTTAGGTAAACCGCTATTAGACTACACTCACCGCCGGACGACGAGATGGGAGATCGGCCCATCGTGCAGGGCGATCCGAGCGTTTGTGTGCGTTCTCAAATTGGTACCAGGGATCCTCTTCCGACCGAATGGGTACGTGGTGGTTTCTTAGGGTCAAGCTAGATTCGCGGAGGGAGGCTGAAGAATGCTGAAAATCGTTTCAATCGTAGGCTTGGTTGTCGCACTTAGTTTTCTGAGTGTACCCATAGTACGCGCTCAAGACACTGATGGCATCACCGTGCACTGCGTCATCGTTACTCCAGCCGACCCGAGATTTTTCTCCTGCGACGACCAGCATGCAACCATCCAGGACGCTATCAATCATGCCGAGCCGGGCGAGACAGTATTGGTCGGTGCCGGAACATATGCTGAGCAATTGGTCATCACCAAACCACTCATCCTCGAGGGGGCGGGCTCAACTCTAACATCTATCAAGCCCACCATCGTGGTGGCCAACACCACTAGCCTGTTCTCCGGCGCCCCAATCGCCGCCATTGTTTTAGTGGACGGTACAACGAGCGTGGCTGTGACAGATCTGACCGTGGACGGCAGTCCTGCTGGCTTGGCATTTGCGTGTTCTCCCGGCTACGTGGGCATCTTTTATCGTGCCAGTTCTGGCGCCATCCAAGACACTCACGTGACGAACATTCACCATCCGGCGGCACCGGGCTGCCAGGCTGTCCTGGGTATCTTCGTGCAAAGTGGCAACGGCGGCCCGGGTTTGAATTCGAGCGTGGCAATTCTCCAGAATGTGGTCGATGTTTACGGGAAGAACGGTATCACCGCGAACGAGCCTGGCACCTTCGTAAGCGTAACGAACAACCTGCCCAAAACGGTGTTCAGATTGGTTTTGGAGCGCGGGGACTGGTGTCAGGAAACACTATTTCGAGCAACTTCTATCTCCCAGCAGATTTCGTGGCTTGCGGCCTGCTCTTCTTCCATGCCGGTGGCGGCCTCGGGCGAACCAAGAGCAATACGTATATTGCGAATGAACAAGACACTTGCACAGGAGGCGTGGGCCCCTCGGCCAATTCGCCTTTCAACTAATAAACAAACCAACCGAGATCAGAACCTATTTTGCACTCGGGGTGCCAGGTGCTGAAAACGTGCCAAATCGGTACCTGGTACCTGCACATTTGAATTCAGATGGGAGAGGCTGCCGCAGAGAAGGCGAAGGCTCCTCACTCAACCTCGACGATTGCCTCGATCTCGACAGTGATCCCGCCCGGTAGTGAACCCATCCCCACTGCCGAGCGGGCGTGCTGCCCGCGCTCGCCGAAGACCTGCACGAACAGGTCCGAACAGCCGTTGATCACCTTCGGTTGCTCAGTGAATTCCGGTATGGCGTTGACCATACCGAGGACCTTTACCACGCGGCGGACGCGGTCCAACGAACCCACCGCATCTTTGATCGCCGCCAGCAGCATCAGCCCGACCTGGCGCGCGTGCTGATAGGCGACTTCGGTCGACACGTCGCGGCCGACCTTGCCCGTGGGTACTGAACCATCGGGGTTCCGCGGCCCCTTCCCGGCAAGAAAGAGCAGGTTTCCCGTCCGCACCGCGTCCACGTACGTCCCGACCGGCCGCGACAAACGGGGCAGCGTCAATCCCAATTCGGCGAGCTTAGCTTCTGGCGAGGAAGACGGCATCTCAGCGCCAGCGCGGCGAACCTGAGAGGAATTCCTTGAGATCCTCTGGCGAGACCCAGGCTACGTCGCCGCGGTATGTGTGCTTGAGTGCGCCGACGGCGACCGCGTATTCGAGCGCGCGGTCAAGACCGCCGGTCAGATAGCCGTGGATGAACCCGGCCGCAAACGCGTCGCCGGCGCCGACCCGGTCCAACGATTCCACTTCGTAGCCTTTCTTTGAAACCACCTGGCCATTCTGCGCCGCTGCGCAGCGACCGGCGTCGGTGACCACCACCGTCTTGGCTCGGAATCGCTGAGCCAGCAGAGCCGCAAGTTGCTCAGCGGTCTCCCCCCCGGAGAGCAACAACCGGGCGTCGTCCGCAGTAGTGATCAGGATGTCTACGTCCGTCAGTAATGGCCCGAGCACCGTCTTCGCCTCGTCCGCGCTCCACAGTTTTGCGCGATAGTTCACGTCGAAACACAGAAGCGCCTTGCCGCGGCGGGCTTCGGCGATGGCCCGTGACGCGGCCGTACGGCAGCCTGCGCTTAGAGCAGGGGTGATACCGGTCAGATGTAGCAGCCGGGCCGACCGCACGAACTCCCAATCGATCTCGTCTGGATTGAGCAGTGCCATCGCCGACTGCGCGCGATCGTAGATGATACGGTGCTGTCGCGGTGGAATCCCTTGCTCCAGAAAGTAAACGCCGACACGGCCATCGGGTGCCCAGAGCACACGGGAGACGTCTACGCCGTGCGCGCGCAATTCGTTGACAATCCGCCGGCCCAGCGGCGTGTCGACCAGCCGCGAGATCCAACCTGCCGTTGTCCCCAACCGGCACAATGCGATCGCGACGTTGGATTCTGCGCCGGCCACGTGCACGTCCAGTTGTGGTGCCTGTTCCAGCGGGACGCCGGGCGGGGCCGACAGCCGCAGCATCGTTTCCCCAATGGTGACAACGTCAGGCATGCCGGCTCCGTCCTTCCTGCACTGCCTTGAGCAGGGCTTTCACCTCTGTCTGCAGCCACGCCCGGTTCTGAGCGCGCGGGCCGAGCAGACTGCTCCCGATACCCACGGCGGCGGCCCCGGCCGCGATGAATCCGCCTGCATTCGCAGCAGTGATCCCGCCGGTGGGGACGAGCGGGATATCCTTTAGTGGGCTGAGTAGAAGGCGGATGTAATCTGGTCCAAGCGGCCCAGCTGGGAAGACCTTCACCATCACCGATCCATGCGTGTGAGCCTGGACAATCTCGGTGGGCGTCATCGCGCCGGCGATCATCGGCAGGCCGCGCTGCGCGCCCGCTTCGATCACCTCAGCATCCAGACTGGGGCTGACGAGAAACTGTGCCCCCGCGTCCGCGGCGCGCACGGCCATTTCGCGAGTCCGTACCGTACCCGCGCCCACCGCCAGCCGCCCGTACTGGCGACGAAGCGCGGCGATGGTGCCGTAGGCGTCGGGTGAGTCCAACGTGACCTCGATGACGGAGATGCCTTCCGCCGCCAGTATGTCCGCGCTGCGCAGGACCGTGCTTAGTTCCAGGCCCCGCGAGATCGGCAAGATGCCACAGCCGCGGATCACTTCGATGGCGCTGGCCGTGATCATGGCCGGAGGGGCGGCATTCATCGTCCCGAGGTCAATGGCCGGGCCGTCGCCGGCCGGGCCCCTGACCCCGGAAGGTCCTTCTGACGAATATGCAGGGTGGCGCCTAACCCTTCTGAGATCTTCCGGGCGGCCTGCTGCACGAGGGACACGTGCTCGGCAACGCGATGCTGATCCATGGCGGCGGCCACCGAGGTGATGCTCACCGCGGCCACGACCTTTCCAGTGTGGTCATGGATCGCTGCCGCGGCACACTGGATCAACTCCTCGTGCTCGCCGGTATCCAGCGCGTAGCCTTGCTGGCGGATCAATGCGCAGTGGTCGCGCAGTTCTTTGGGTGAGGTAATCGTCTTGGAGGTGAATCTGCGCAGCCCGCGTCGTTCAATGACCTCCGCCAGCGACGCATCCGGCAGTTGCGCCAGCAGCACTTTGCCGAGGCCGGTGCAGTGGGCGGGCGCGCGCCGGCCGACCTGCGAGTACATCCGCACGCGCCGCGTGCTCTCGATCTTGTCGATGTAGACGACCTCACCCTCGTCCAAAATCCCAAGGTGAACCGTCTCTCCGCAGGCGCGGTGGATTTCTTCGAGGTACGGCCGCGCGACGCGGCGCACTTCCAGCGTGCTCACGACCATACTACCCAGCTCAAACAGCGGCAGGCCCAGCCGGTACCGCTTGGTGCCGGGGTCCTGCACGACGAAGCCGGTTCGCTCCAGGGTCCCCAGCAGGCGGTGCACGGTGCTCTTATGCAACCCCACGGCCCGTCCCAGTTCGGACACACTCAACTCGGGCGTACCGGATGAGAACGTGCGGAGGATGGCTACCGCTCGTTCGACGGCTCGAATCCCCGATGCCTTGGCAGCCTCCCGTACGCGCATATGCGTGTTCGCCCGGAACTGTGTGTCGCTCCCCGCCAGACTATCTTCGGCTGGCGTGTTTCAATTCCTATGATGGCCGTTCCGCGGTATGGGACATCCATGGCAGGGTCCGGCTTCGCAGCCGCCCAAGACTACGGGTACGCTGAAGCTGTGTTCTGCGTGGCGAACCCTCGTTTTCTTCGGCCGGATACACTCGGGGTGAGGGGATGGACGCGCTGCGAATGTACATCGGCGGGCGCTGGGTCGACAGCGTTTCAAGGGCGACCTACCAAGCGCGGAGTCCTGCCAGTGGCGAGATGATCGCGACTCTTCCCGAGGGGACACGGGAGGATGCGCAGCGTGCCATCGCGGCCGCGCGTGAGGGGACAGAGCGGCTGGCGCGGCTGTCGGTCTGGGAGCGCGCCAAATTATGTGCGCGCGTCGCGGATGTGCTGGAGCGCCACAAAGACGAGCTGGCCCGGACCCTGACGCTCGATCAAGGAAAGCCGCTGCACTCTGAGGCGAAGGCCGAAGTTGACGCGACGGTGGCGGGGTGGCGCAACGCAGCCGACCACGTCAAATGGTTGGAGACGTCCGTTATTCCGGTTGAGGATCCGCACAAGCGGGTCCTCACGATCCGGCAGGCGCGCGGCGTGTACGCCGTCATCACGCCGTGGAATTTCCCGTTGAACATTCCGACCGAGTACCTCGCCCCGGGCTTAGCCGCAGTTAATGCGATGGTCTGGGTGCCCGCCCCGACCACCTCGGTTGTCGCAGTCAAGCTTGTGGAGTGTCTGGAGGAAGCCGAGGTGCCGGCCGGAGCCATCAATTTGGTGACCGGTCCAGGACCGGTGGTGGGCGACGAGATCGTAGCCCATGCCGGCACCGACGCGGTGGCGTTTACGGGGAGCAGCGCGACCGGCGAGCACATCGCCCGGCGCGCCGCAGGCAAGCCGCTCCTACTGGAGTTAGGCGGCAACGGTCCCACGCTGATCCTTGACGATGCAAACCTGGAGCAGGCCGCTAACGCCGCGGCGTTTGGCGCCTTCTTCAACGCCGGACAGGTCTGCTCGGCGGCCGAACGTATTCTCGTGCACCGCAGCGTGCACGACGAGGTGGCGAATCGGCTCGTCGATCATGCCACCCATATCCAGTTGGGCGATCCATTCGACGAGCGCACACAGATGGGACCGCTGAACAACCAGCCGGTCGCCGAAAAGACCGACCGGCATCTGGCAGATGCCCTGGCCCGCGGGGCGAAGGTGCTGGCCGGTGGGAGCCGCGCCAGAGGCTGGCCCACCGACCTATACTACCAGCCCACGGTATTGACCGGCGTCGCACGCGACGCGATGATCAATCGAGAGGAGACGTTCGGTCCGGTCGCGCCGCTGATCCCCTTTCAAACCGACGAGGAGGCGCTGGCATGGGCGAACGACAGCACGCTGGGGCTGGTCTCGGCGGTATTCACTCGTGATCTCAGCCGCGCCTTCTGGTTTGCCGAACGCCTTCGCACCGGCATCGTGAACGTCAACGACTCGACCAACTACTGGGAGCTGCACATTCCGTTTGGGGGCGTGGCCGGGAAGCGCAGCGGCGTCGGCCGGTTGGGCGGCCGGCACACTCTCTACGAGATGACCGATCTGCGCACGATCTGTCTCGATGTGAGACGGCTGGATCAGGGCTGATGCATAACGGCGTCTGCAATTAGCGGAGGTGAGACGCGGCGTGAACTGCAGGCTTCTTCATAGAATTAGGGAAGACTGGCGCAGACTGAACTACGGAGGCGAGAGCGATGGGTGACAAATCGCACGACCCCGGCCGGTCCAGAGAGGAATGGACCCGGCGGGAGTTTCTCAAGCTGGCCGGTGCCGGCGCCGCCTATGCCGCACTCGGCGGGGCGGGGGTGTTGTCTCTGCCGCGCACCGTGCTGGCCGGGCCCAAGGTGATAAACCTCAACTTCACCGTCTGGAGCTACAGCATCGATACCATCCAGGACAACATCAACAAGTTCCAGGGCGCCTACAACGGCGCGATTACGGTTAAGCTCAACGACGTCCCGTGGCCGCAGTACCACGAGACGATGGTCAACCGGCTCAGCAGCAAGACCGCGCTGCACGTGTTGTACAACGGCGGCGACTGGCTCCCAGAGTTCGCGCGGGCCGGGTGGGTAGTGCCGCTGGAAGACTACCTGCCCCGGGCGCGCACGTTCTATGCGCCGAAGATTGTCGGCTACGCGCTTCAGGACATGACCTATAACGGGAAGATGTATGGCCTCCCGTACTATGCCGACATCACCACGTTCCAGTACAACGCCCAACTCCTCAAAGACAAAGGCGTCGCCAAGCCCCCTGCGACGTGGGAGGAACTGGCGGATCAGGCCAAGTTCCTGCGGGGCAAGGGCATCGAGTCGCCGATCGCATTCGAATTTGCGGCGGGCCTGCCGACCACCTACGATAACTTCACGGCGATGATGTTTGGCCGGGGCGGCGAATGGTTCGACAAGGATCTGAATCCCATTTTTGATCAACCCAAGAGCGCCGCCCGCCAGCAGCTGGCCTGGCTGGCCGATGTGGTCAAGCAGAAGCTGGCGACCGTGCTGCCGCACGAGACCGACGTGGTCAAGGCGATGAACACCGGCAGGCACGTGTACACCGTGCTGTGGAACTACAACCTGGCGGATGCGAACAACAAAGCCGTCCATCCGCTTGCCGGGCAGTTCAAGGTGGCCTTGATGCCCGGGTCCACACACGAGACCCAGGGGCAGTGCAAGTTCTACAATTTGACCCGCTACGCCGTGGACCAGGGTCAGGAGACCGTGGACGCCGCGCTGAAATTCATTGAGTACTTTGGCGGAGAATATCAGGGGCAATACAGCATCGCCAAGCGGTGGGCGGTGGAGAAGGGCCTGGGGTTTGGACAACTGCCCTTGTTTGAAGACGCCGACGTGAAGAAGTCCTTTGGTCAGTGGATCGACTTTGACATGTTCAAGCTGCAGGCCAGCAAGGCCAGGGCGCGCCGGCACGCCGTTTGGGAGGGGATTTTCGGCGAGTTCGCCCGGGTCCAACTCGTCCGGGCGATCTCCGGCGAGGCCCCGGTCGACGAAGCGATCGGCGCCATGGCCCAGAAGGTGAAGGAACTGCGCGCGCAGTTCAAGTAGCCCTTGCCTGGGGCGGGCTGGCCGGGGGGCGTCGCAATGATGCTCCCCGGCTTCCTCAGGATGCCGGCGAATCGCCGCAGTGCTGCAGAGTTCCGTGACGCGGGGCGTTGAAGATGGCCCGAGCGCTTGAACTCCGGCCGGGCCGGATCCGCCCGGCGGGACGGCGGACGGACACCGCGATGGCCTATGCGCTGGCCGGCGGGGCGCTCGCCGTGGTGGCGCTCTTCACTATTTATCCGGTTGGCTACGCGCTGGTGGGCAGCCTCTACACCTTATCACCGATCCTCCCACGGTCGTTTGCCGGGCTCTCTAACTACGGTCTCATCTTCGGCAGTCCCTACTTTGGGTTTGCGCTCCGAACCACCGCGGTGCTTGCGCTGGCCACTGTGCCGGCGGTGGTGCTCCTCGGCCTGCTGGTCGCCGTGTTGCTGAGCCGGCCTTTTCGGGGGGCGACGCTGGTGAAGGTGGTGATCCTGTTGCCGTGGACAATTCCGGCAGCGACCGGCGGGGTGATGTGGAAGGGCGTCTTCGCCGACGCCTGGGGCGCACTTAACGCCACGCTGTACGAGCTGGGGCTCGTCCACAATTACGTCGCCTGGCTGACCACCCCGCGGCTCGCGATCCTCGCGACCACGATTGCGCAGGTCTGGGCGCAGTTTCCGCTGGCCGCGGTGCTGCTGCTGGCTGCCATGCAGGCGATTCCCGGCGAGTTGTACGAGGCGGCGGCGCTCGATGGGGCGGGCGGCCTGCGGGCGTTTGCTGCCGTGACCCTGCCGCATATCCAACCGATGCTGGTGGTGGTCACGCTCTTTGAGATCCTAGTGGCGTTGACCGCGTTTGATCTCATCTTCGCGCTGACCGGCGGGGGGCCGGGCACGGCGACCACGGTGCTGAGCTACTTTATCTGGGCAGAGTCGTTCAAGATGCTGAGTTTTGGCACGGGCTTGGCCCTGGCTGCGATCATCGCGGGGCTGTCGTTTGTGCTGATCGCCGCGTTGATGCGTCTCATGCCCCGCGAGGCTCTGGTGGGGGAGGGGCGATGAGGCGTCCGGTGTGGGAGCGTATCGTTTTTCCGGGAGCTGTGGCTGCGGTCATGCTTTTCGCGCTGGCGCCATTCCTGTGGGTCATCCTCTCCGGATTCTTGCCAGAAGTCGCCATCCTCACCGTGCCGCCGGAGTGGTTGAAATATGGGGTGATTCTCGACAACTACCGGTACATCGTGACGGGGGAGGTGCCCCGCGCCTACCAGGTCGGCGGTGTGCTCCGGCGGATGATTTCCGAAGAGGTGCGCGCGGTGCCCCGGGCGGCGCTCAACAGCACCCTGGTGGCATTGGGGACCTTGCTGTTGAACTGGATCCTGGGCGCACCGGCTGCGTATGCCTACGCGCGGATGCGCTTTGCGGGGCGGGTGGCCACGTTCTACTTCATTACCGCAAGCCGTCTCATTCCTGCCGCAGCGCTGGCCATTCCCTATTACCTGATCATCAAACAATTGGGTCTCCTCGACCATCACCTGGCCCTGATCCTGATCCACACCGCGCTGACACTGCCGTTCACGGTGCTGATCCTGGTGCTGTACTTCCGCACGATTCCCGCGGAGATTGAAGAGTCGGCGCAATTGGATGGCGCGACGCGGCCGATGATCCTCCGCCGGATCGTCCTGCCGCTGGCGCTGCCCAGCCTGGTAGGCACCGGGCTGTTTGCCTTCATGCTGTCCTACAGCGAGTTTCTGTTCTCGATGCTGGTACTCGGCTCGCCCCAGACCCGGACGCTCCCGGTGACGCTGGCGTCGGTATCCACCAATCCGGATGTGACCTGGACCCTGCTCAGCGCCGGGACCACGCTGGCCGTGCTGCCTGCGCTGTTGCTGGTGTGGCCGATCTGGCGGTACATGGTCCGCGGGCTGGTCACGGGGGCCGTGTGAAGGCCGGTGGTGGAGCAGGATGTGTGGAAAATGTAGCTTAGTAGATAACGGGGGAGCGCCGGACATCGTCAGTCGGGAGGTGGAAGCTTATGCCAGACAGGACCATTGAGGCCCTGCTGCTGGAAGACCGGACGTTTGTCCCGCCGCCGGCCTTCGGTCAGACCGCTACCATGCGCGATGAGCGCGTGTATGACGAGGCCGCGAAGGACCTGGAGGGGTTCTGGGCGCGTGCGGCGGGGGACCTGCACTGGTTCGCGAAATGGCGCACCGTCCTGGAGTGGGCTCCCCCATACGCCAAGTGGTTTGTCGGCGGGCGGACCAACATCGCGTATAACTGCCTGGACCGCCACGTCAAGGCCGGCCGGCGCACCAAAGCGGCGATCATCTGGGAAGGCGAGCCCGGCGATGAGCGCGTGCTCACATACGGCGATGTGTTGCGGGAAGTCAGCAAGTTCGCCAATGTGTTGAAAAGCCTGGGGGTCAAGCGGGGCGATCGGGTGACGATCTATATGCCGATGATCCCCGAACTGCCGATCGCGATGCTGGCCTGTGCCCGTATTGGCGCCCCCCATACCGTGGTCTTCGGCGGGTTCTCCGCCGAGGCACTGCGCGACCGCATCAACGACGCACAGGCGAAGGTCCTCATCACCGCTGACGGCGGATGGCGGCGCGGCAACATCGTGCCGCTCAAGCGGAACGCGGACGAAGCCCTGGCCGGGACCCCGACGATCGAGCACGTGGTGGTGGTGCGCCGTGTCGGTGAGGCCGCGCCTATCCATTTTCAGGAAGGCCGGGACCACTGGTGGCACCGGCTGATGGCCGACGCGCCTGCGGTGTGCGAGCCGGAACCGATGGACAGCGAGGACTTGCTCTACATTCTCTATACCAGCGGAACTACCGGTAAGCCCAAAGGTATCGTGCACACTACCGGCGGCTATATGGTGGGGACCTACCTGACCACGAAGTGGATCTTCGACCTGAAAGACGACGATGTATTCTGGTGCACCGCCGACATTGGATGGGTGACCGGCCATTCGTACATCGTCTACGGCCCCCTGGCCAACGGGGCGACCACCGTCATGTACGAAGGGACCCCCGACTATCCGGACAAGGACCGGTTCTGGGCGATCGTGGAAAAATACCGGGTTAACATCATCTACACTGCCCCGACGGCAATCCGCACGTTCATGAAGTGGGGCCCCCAGTATCCGGCCCGGCGCGACCTCTCGTCGCTGCGGCTGCTGGGGACCGTGGGGGAGCCGATCAATCCGGAAGCCTGGATATGGTACCACCAACATATCGGAGGCGGTCGATGTCCCGTGGTAGACACCTGGTGGCAAACCGAGACCGGCATGATCCTTATCACGCCCCTCCCGGCGATCACCACCCTGAAGCCGGGATCGGCCACTCGCCCGTTCCCCGGTGTCGCCGCCGAGATCCTCAACGAGCAGGGGAAGCCCGTCGGTCCCAACGAGGGCGGATATCTCGTGCTGACCAAACCGTGGCCGGCGATGCTGCGCGGGATCTACCGCGATCCTGACCGGTACGTGCAACAGTACTGGAGCCGCTACCCCGGCGTGTACTTCACGGGTGATGGCGCGAAGCGGGACAAGGACGGGTATTTCTGGCTGCTGGGCCGCGTGGACGATGTCATCAACGTGGCGGGACACCGCATCGGCACGTACGAGGTGGAATCGGCGCTGGTGGATAACCCCGCCGTCGCCGAAGCCGCGGTGATCGGGGTGACGCACGACATCAAGGGGCAGGCCATCGCGGCGTTTGTCACTTTAAAGGAAGGGTTTACGGCCGGGGCGGAGATGGTGGACACGCTCAAACAGCACGTGGTGAAAAAGATTGGCGCGCTGGCCAGGCCAGAGCAGATTCTGTTCACCGGCGAGCTGCCGAAGACCCGGAGCGGGAAGATCATGCGGCGGTTGCTGCGCGACATCGCCGAAGGCCGGGTGCTCGGCGACACCACGACGCTGGCCGATCAGACGGTCGTGCAAGCGCTCAAGCAGCGTTACGAGGAGGAAGCCGGCTAAATTTCCGTGAACTCCTGGATGGACTCTGCGTTGCTTTGAAGCGTCTTCCAGGTCTACCGGGTCTTCCGGGTCTAGCAGGTCTCAAAAACTGGTGCGGTGAGAGGCAGGTAGACCCGGTAGACGCGGCAGACAGTGTAGACCTGGAAGACATGGTGCTTTTCGTAGGGGTGACAGGGTGGCGCATGCGATTGCGGTGACGGTGAACGGCACGACGCATCGGCACGAGGTGGAAGCCCGGCTGCTGCTGGTGTATTATCTCCGCGAAGTGTTGACGCTCACAGGGACTCACATCGGCTGTGACACCACCAGCTGTGGAGCCTGCACGATCATCATGGATGGGCAGGCGGTGAAGTCGTGCACTCTGCTGGCGGTGCAGGCCAACGGGGCGCAGATTCTTACGGTGGAAGGGCTGGCACAGAACGACACCCTGCATCCGATCCAGGAGGGTTTTTGGGAGGAGCACGGCCTGCAGTGCGGATTCTGCACGCCGGGGATGATGCTGGCCGCGGTGCAGTTGTTGGCCCGCAACCCCAACCCCACGGATGAGGAAATCCGGCACGGTCTGGACGGCAATCTGTGCCGGTGCACCGGCTACCAGCACATTGTCAACTCCGTGAAGTACGCTGCCCGCAAGCTGGCCGAGCAGCGCCTGCCCGCCATTCCCACGCCGCATGCCGCCGAGGTCAAGACGAGATGATTCCGGCGCCATTCGAGTACCATCAGCCCTCGTCGGTGGCCGAGGCCCTGCAGATGCTGACCCGGCTCCCGGAGGCGAAGCTGCTGGCCGGGGGCCATAGCCTGTTGCCCATGATGAAGCTGCGGCTGGTCTCCCCCACGCACGTGGTCGATCTGGGGCGTATTGAGGCGCTGCGGTTCATCCGGCAGGAAGGTCAGACCGTTGTCGTCGGCGCGCTGGCCACGCACTGGATGGTCGAGTCGTCCGATGTCGTGCGCCGTACGGTGCCGATGCTCGCAGAAACCGCCGCCCGCATCGGTGACGTGCAGGTGCGCAACGCCGGGACGATCGGCGGCAGCCTGGCGCATGCCGATCCAGCGGCCGACTACCCCGCAGCGATCCTGGCGCTCGATGCGCAAAGATCCCCGCTGGGGGGTTCTTTACGGGATTGTTCTCCACGGCGCTGGCTGCCGACGAGATCCTCGTGGAGGTGAGAGTCCCCGTCCCACCGGGTCGAAGCGGGAGCGCCTATATGAAGTTCGCGCATCCCGCGTCCGGGTTTGCTGTTGTTGGTGTGGCGGCACTGATCACGGTGGACGGACAGGGACGGTGCGCCGGCGCCAGGGTTGGCGTCACCGGCGTGGGGCCGGCGGCCTACCGGCCGGCACGGGTGGAGGATTCGCTGAAAGGCGCGGCACTGGACGAGAAGACCGTTGAGGCGGCCGTGGAACCTGCCGCTGAGGGCGTGAATGTCAACGAGGACCTGTTTGCGTCGGCTGAATATCGCGCGCACCTGGCGCGGGTCTTCACGAAGCGGGCGGTCCTGGCCGCTGCGCAGCGAGCCAAATGAACCTACACAACAGAACGAATTGCGAATCGCGAATTGACAATTGCGAATTGTACCTGGTGTGGGTCAATCCGCAATTCGAAATTCGCAATCCGCAGTCGTTAGTTTGAGATGGCCG
>VBAL01000295.1:591-1840 GCA_005888595.1 Candidatus Segetimicrobium genomatis | reverse complement strand
CGTCGACCCGCCGGCCCACCGTGCTGACGATCCGGTCGATGACCTGCCGCAGCTGACCGGCGTTTTCGAAGACTACCGGGCTCAGGTGGACCCGCCCGCGGCGCTCGACGAAGATCCGGTGCGGGTTATTGATCATGATCTCGGTGATCGTCGGATCCTCGAGGAGAGCCTGCAGCGGCCCAAGGCCCAGAACCTCGTCCAGAAGCGCATCGACGAGATGGCCGTAGTCGAGCCGGTTGAGCGTGATGCCCGCTGTCTTGACGTGCTCCTCGGCCAGATTCGCGATTCGAGATCGAACTCCTTCGCGGTCGGTGATGTCGATCTCGTCTGCGTGCCTCTCTACGAGCAGGGCATGGATGGCGGCTTTGGCCGTGGCGAGCGTGCTTGTCAGACCTGCTGATTTAGGGGCCATGTCCTCAGCTACCGGCGGCGCCACGGCTTTCGGTTCGTCTCGCGCACCTGCGATCACGGTCAGCGGCGAATCGATCGACGCATGCTCGCCGGCTTCAGGGCGCCGCCGCGCTTCGAGCCTGTCCTTAAGCGCCATGGGCCGAAGCCTCAATCGTCATCTTGGTTTCAGGCGGTAGAGCGCCTGCGTGGCTGCCTTGCGGACACGAGCATTGCGATCGATCTGGAGGTACTTCAAGTCGTCTTTCGCGTCTTGCGCGTGAAGCGCTCCCAGCGCCTTGGCCGCCGACATCCTGATCTTCCAGTCGCGGTCGATGAGGGCCCCCTTGATGATGGGAACCGCCGTCCCTGAGCCGATCCAGCCCAGCGCACGGCAGGCAATCACTCGCTCGCGGCGGCTGCCGTGCTCGAGCAGACCGATCAAGGGGGCGACCGCCGTCTGCCGCCGCCGCAGGCCAGCCGCGATCGCCAGCGCGGGGCGGACGGCGGGCCGCTGAGGCTCGGTCAGCGCAACTTCGACAAAGAGATCGGGCGCGGCGCGCGCCAGCTCCGCGACAAGCCTACGGCTCAGTCCCCTTCGCTGGATCGCGAGCACTAGAGCCGTCGCGCTGCGTGCCCCGGCGATCTTTCCCAGTGCCCGTGCGGCCGCGTCCAAAACGGCGCGGTCGCGTGACTCGAGAAGAGCGGCCACCCATGGCACCGCCTCTGTCAGCTGGAGGGCACCGACCACCCGGGCGCTTCGTGCGCGCTGCTGGGGACTCTTCGCGGCCAGCCGTTCGACGACACGGTCGGCCGTCCCCGACCTCTTGAATGCAAAGACCAGGCGCTGCACCGGCATGCT
>VBAL01000295.1:0-482 GCA_005888595.1 Candidatus Segetimicrobium genomatis | reverse complement strand
GATCCCCGCGGTGGCCTGATGGATCACCCCCACCGAAGACCTCGATTGCGTCATTCGGCTGCCCCAACGCCCGCAGGCACGCTTCCGCCCTCGACAGGCGCTGCCACCGGGTTGGGGCTGCGGTGCTTGCCGTGTTTCGAATCGAGCAATGCGGCGAGCACCTCACAGCCCTTGGCCATCTCGCTGTGGGGATTGGTTAGGCTCAAGATCACGCCGTCCACAGCTGCCTGCTCGGGCTTCGAACCGTCGTACTGGATCTGGACGTCGATCTCGCGCTTCAGGCTTCGCTCAACGGCTGATTTGGTGACCGCCGGCTTGAACGAGCGGCTGTTGAGGACGACCGACAGGCGATCGGTAGGCGTGCCCAGCTGCCCGAGGATGTCGATCGCGTCGGCCGCGCTTTTGACAGCGGAGAGCTCGGGGGCGGCGACGACGACGACATGCTGTGTCAGGTCGAAGAGCGCCAGGGTGGAGTCGGTGAT
>VBAL01000294.1:406-1605 GCA_005888595.1 Candidatus Segetimicrobium genomatis | reverse complement strand
GTGGCGACGGCGGCCACGCCAATCGCCAGGCGCTCATAACTCATCTTCTCCATCATCTGCGAGAACCCTCGGCCCTCGGCAGGACCGAGAAGACTTGCCGCCGGGACCCGCACATCGTCGAAGAACAGTTCACAGGTGTCCTGAGCGTGCAGGCCGACCTTTTCGAGCGGGCGGCCCACGCGGTATCCGGGAAGATCCTTCGGTTCGACGATGAGGAGCGAGATGCCCCTCGGGCCAGCGACTCTGACGTCGGTCTTCACGGCGAGGCAGAGAATACCGGCGAGCCAGCCGTTCGTGATGAATGTCTTCGAGCCATTGATGACGTAGTGGTCGCCGTCGCGGCGGGCGGTGGTCTTGATGCCCTGCAGGTCGGAGCCGGCGGCCGGCTCGCTCATGGCGATTGCGCCCACCAACTCGCCGCGCGCCATGCGGGGAAGCCAGGTACGTTTCTGCGCCTCGCTGCCGTAAGCGAGGATGAAATGTGCCACGAGGCTGTGGATGCTGGAGCCGAATGGAACTCCGGCGTGAGCGAGCTCCTCCAACACGACGGCTTGGTGAGCGAAGGTTCCGCCGCCACCGCCGTATTCCTTGGGCACGTCCGTGAGCAGGATGCCCGTCCCGCCTGCTTTGGTCCAGGCCTCCGCATCGGGGCGATGCTGCTCGCGCCAGCGAGCCTGGTGCGGCACGAATTCCTGTTGGATGAGCTGACGCGCCGTGGTGCGCAACATCCGCACCTCATCGTTCGTCCACGGCGATTGGTAGACAGCGGAAGCCATTGTTTTTCCCGCGCTCACAAGGAAACGTCCGCCCCCACCAGGGACGGGGCGAAACTGGCGCGAGATCTCTCGCATTCCACCACGACGGCCGCCACAAATCCGGGGGCCGGGGAAAAACTCACCAGGCGCCAGCCGCAGTCGTCTCCCGGCGTCTGCTCGACCCGGAGGATCGCCGCCGGCTCGCCCGGCGCGAGCGAGACATCGAAGCGATCGAGCGGATGGGAAAGGCCGTGGCCGAGCGCCTTGACGAAGGCTTCCTTGCGCGTCCAGCAATTGAAGAATCCCAGCGGCTTGTCGCGCGGGTCGAGGGCCCGATACGCCTCGTTCTCGCGGCGAGAAAACAACCGTGCCGCGATGGCGTCGGCGTCGCTTATCCTCCGAATGGCTTCGACGTCTATTCCGATGTCGCGTCCGGACGAAAAG
>VBAL01000294.1:0-331 GCA_005888595.1 Candidatus Segetimicrobium genomatis | reverse complement strand
CGACCGATTCAGGCCGCACGCCCAACCGCGCGGCCAGCAGCTGTCGCAATCGCGCGCGCGCGGCGATGAATCGGCAGGCATCACGATAGAAGGCAAAACGACTTGCTCGCAGTCGCTCAGCGTCTGAGAGCAGCACCGCCGACGCACGAACGGCTTCGGGCCCCATGGCCAGACGCGTCACCACGACCTTGATGGCCTCGTCCCGGTCGACCATGGCGGGTGGCCACGCATCGACTTCGCTCCGCTCCCGAGGCGGGAGTGCGCAGTTGGTGTCCAGGTCCTTGCCTTTCATCCCCATGGTGCCGACGCATGCCTGCATAGCCATACGAAT
>VBAL01000078.1:13695-34021 GCA_005888595.1 Candidatus Segetimicrobium genomatis | reverse complement strand
GGAACAGTTCGGGCCTGCCCTCGCGCGTCGCGCGGAAGAAGCAGGCCCGTGCATCATCGGCAGCGCTCACCGGCTACGCCGGCGGCTGGTCTTTCTCCAGCTCCTTCCAGAAGGGAATGACGCCCGGGATCAACCACTTCTCCCACATATCATCGATCTTCGCCTGGAAGTAGTCGATGTCGTCGTCAGTGAAGTGCGCGAAGCGCCCCTGTCGGAGCAGGTAGTCTCGCACCGGCTTGCGCTTAGAGCGCTTCTCGGCAATGCCCTTGGTGCGGCCGTAGAGTTTCAACACACGGTTTTCGACCTCGTACAGCGGCCAGATCCCGGTCTCCACCGCCAGCTCGCCCAGTTCGTGGGACAGCATCGGATCGTAGTCCCACCCTTTCGGGCAGGGATCCAGCGAGTGCACGAACGTCGGCCCGCCGATCATCAGCGCCTTGCGCACCCGGTTCATCATATCCACGGCGTACGATGCGCAGACGGTGCCCACGTACTTGGTCTCGGGGTGGCCTGCCGCCAGCATCCCCGCCATGTTCTTCTTCCAGCGGGTGTGCATCAGCCGCTTCGCCTTGCCCGGCGGGCTGAACGTGGTGTGTGCCCCATAGGGCGTCATGCCCGACAGCTGGATATCCGTGTTGGCGTAGGACTCGTTGTCGTACAGGAGGATGAGCACGTTGTACTGGGGGTGGGTGAGCGTGGCCGAGATCGCCGACAGGCCCATGTCCGCGCCGCCCCCGTCGCCGCAGAACGCGATGACGTTGATCGGTTCCTCTTTCATCTTCCCCTTGCGCATCAGCGCTTTGAGAGCCGCCGCCGTGCCCAGGCCGGCCGATCCGCTGCTGCCCAGCTGAGTGTGCATCCACGGCACGACCCAGGAGGTGCTGTAGTAGGTGGTGTTGGCCACGTACATGCAGCCGGTGCTGCCGAGCACGATGGTGCGCGGACCGGCGGCTTTGACCATCAGTTTCATGACCAAGGCCGACTCGCACCCCTGGCACGTCCGGTGGCCGGAGGTGAAGTACTCCTCTAGCGGAACCTTCTTGACCCCCTTGAACGGGTCCAGTTGCTGTGTAGGGAGGGTCTCGATGGCGTCCATCTCAATCACCTCAGTTTTTTCTTGACCGCACTGTTCACTCGCGAATTCCGATCCATGTAATGAGCGGCTGGGGCTCGCCACCCGCCGCCTTGAACACCATCTCGCTCATGCGCCGCACGTCGGGCACGGTCACTTCGCGGCCGCCCAGACCGCAGATGAAACCCACCACCGGCGGGCGCTTGGCCGCCGGGTACAGCGCGGCGCGCACTTCTGTGGCCAGCACACCGCTGAAGTGCGGCGAGCCGAAGGAGTAGTCGCGGTCGATGACGCCGACGGCCTTGAAGCGCCCTAACGTCTCGGCCAGATCCTCGGCCGGGAACGGCCGGAACCAGCGCAGCCGTACAAACCCGACCTTCTTGCCCTCCTTGCGCATCTGCCGGATGGCGACCTTCACCGGCATCGACAGCGTCCCCATGCCCACCAGGACGATGTCGGCACCCTCGGTCTGATACTCCTCGAAGAACGGATTGCCGTACGAGCGGTTAAAGATGCGTTCGAAATCCCGGTAGGCCTCAGGGATCACCGCGTTCTTGGACCGCTTCATCGCCTCGTCGTTGTGCTTGCGCAGTTCCATCAGCCAGTCCTCGTTCACCTGCGGGGCCACCGTGATCGGGTTGTCGGGATGCAGCAGCAGGTCGCCGCGGTTGTACGGCGGCAGGAAGGCATCCACCCACTCCTGCGGCGGGATTTTGGTCAGCGCCTGAGAGTGCGTCAGGAACGCCCCATCGCAGGCGATCGCGCAGGGCAGGAAGACGCGCCGGTCCTCTGCGACGCGATAGGCGATCAGCGCCGTGTCCAGCGCCTCCTGCGCATTGTCGACCCACACCAGCTGCCAGCCCAGGTCGCGCACGGCCAGGGCGTCGTTGTGCTCCACGCCGAATGCTCCGGGGTCGTCCAGGGCGCGGTTGCCGACCATCGCCACCATCGGGATGCGCAGCGCCGGGGTGACGGTCAGGGCCTCGAATGCGTACATCCAGCCCACCCCGCTGCTCCCGCAAAACACCCGCGCGCCGGCGGCCGAGGCGTGCTTCACGATCTCAAACTGCGAGTGCTCCGACTCGGCCACGATGTACTCGCAGTCCAGCTCGCCGTTGGCCACCAGCTTGGCCACGTACTGCATTACCGTGTCGTACGGCCGGATTGGGTACGCGGTGATGACGTCGACGTCGGCCAGTTTGCAGGCGACCGCGATCGCCTCACTGCCGCTGATCAGCGCCTCTTTCTCTTGCTGAGCTTTCTCGACGACCTTAGCCATATGCGTCCTAGCCCCCCGCGCTGGCTTCGCCGACGTCGGTGACCACTTTCTCCGTAATTGTCTCGCCGCTGGTGCCGGTATCGACGATGCCGTCCTTCACCATCGTGTCGATCTGCTGCTCGTACTGTCCGCGGATCCGAAAGCCGTGCGATCGCTCCGGCTTGTGCTGGATCTTCTCTTGGAGCCATGTCTGGTATCCCGTTTTGTCCTTCTTCCACATCTCCCACTGGCTGGCGTTGTCGGCGAACGCGGTCTCGTTGACCATGGTGATGCAGTTCGTTACGGGGCACACCGCCTCGCACACCCCACAACCACAGCACGCTTCCATGTTCGCGTCGTAGAACGCGTCGGGCGTGACGTCGAAGCAGGAGTCCGGGCACTGCAACCAGCACAACGTGCACTTCACGCAGGTGTCGAAATCCACGACCGGCCGCATCGTGCGGGTGGCATACTTCTTGAAGGTGGGGTTGCGGTCGGGGCGGAATCCGCCGGTCTGCTGTGTGGTCGGGTCGGCCATCGCCTTGCCCGCGGGGATGCTGGGAATGGCCAGGCCCTCGCGCAGCTCATACCACTTCGGAAGCTCAAACTCGTAGGGTTTCTCGGGGTTGCCTTCCGCCGGCGAGACCACGCGAGTCGAGATCCGCTCGTACGCCTTCTGCGCCGACTTCACCTTCAGCTCATCGTGCCATTCTTCTCTGATGGCCTTCTCGACCGATGTCAGGCTGAACAGATCGGGCAGCACCTTCGCGATCGCCCCCAGCAGGCGGACATCCGTATGATCATCCTTGTAGACCCACAACCCGGAGAAGCTGGGGATGCTGGTCAGGAGCGCCAGCTGGTACGGGAATTCCTTCCGATGGCACATCGTGATGATCGCGTCGGCGCCGTGCATCGTGGTCACGATCAGCGTGCCGCCGGGCTTCAGGAGGCGGTTGATCGGCTGGAGCCCGTACCAGGCCCACGACTCCACCCCCTTGCACAGGGTGTCGTCGACGGAGATGGAAATATCCACTTCCTTGGGTTCGTACTTCGCCATCCCTTCTTGCAGCGTCTCGTCGTCCGTGGCGACGATGGCGAAGTTTTTGGCCGGAATCCCGTTGCGCTCGGGGCTGTCGCCGTAACGGCCAAACGAAATTCCGACCTTGCCGTCATGTTTGGCGGCCAGCGCAATTCCGCGGCTGATATTCTTGGCCAGGTTTTTCTGAAAGATCCCGCGGTAGACGATCTCCACTGCAAAGAGGCGGCCCACTGGCTATCCTCCCACCCGTGATGCCTTCGATTTGAGCAAGACGTCTTCGATCTCTTCCAGATGCCGGCGCATCGCCGCTTCGGCGGCGTCCGCGTCGCGGCCCCGGATGGCGTCCAGGATACGCCGGTGGCCCTGCAGCGATCGTTGCAGCCGCCCGGCAACCTGGAGCGAGCGTTCCCGGCTCTCGCGTAGAAGATCCATCAGCACGTCGAGCACCCGCAGGACGACCCGATTTCTGGCCGCGGTCGCGATGGCATAGTGGAACGCGGAGTCCTCGTCGATGGCAAGCTGGCCCTGCCGGACCTTGTCCTGCTGCCTGAGGAAGATCTGCTCCAGCGCGGCCAGATCCTCGTCGGAGGCCTGCACCGCCGCGCGGGCCGCGAGGGATGGCTCGATCATCTTGCGGACATCCAGCAGGTCGGCGAGCAGCGCCCGGTTGCGGACCAGCAGCGAGGCGAGAGGGCTCACAAGTGAGTCGGGACTGAGGTCTCTGACGACAGTCCCCTCACCCTGCCGGGGCTCGAGGAGCCCCATCAGCTCGAGGACCCGGATGGCGTCGCGGACCGAGGTCCGGCTGACGCCGAACCGCTCGGCCAGTTCACGCTCCGGCGGGAGGTGGTCCCCCGGCCGCAGGCGGCCGTCGGCAATCAGCCGCTGGATCCGTGACGCCACTTCCTCATAGATCCGGGTCTTGCGGATAGGTTCGAGTTCGTCTTTGACGGCGCTCGGGGAAGGAATTGTTGACTCCTGAAGTGAGGAATGGTCCATTGGTCAGACCACTCATACTGTCGCATGGCGGATGGGGCCTGTCAAGGAGGTTCTGCCCCTCCCCTGTTTACGTCAGCCTCCAGGTATCCTTCCAGCTCTGGGGGTGAAGAGTTTCATGCTGGAGCAGTCGCATCAGGTGTTGCAAGAGGGTCAGCTTGGCCGTCCCCCAGTCAATGGACCTGGCCAGTTGCTCCGGGGTAAGGCCGCGCAGTGCCGCGACCAGTTCCTCGTCAACGTGCCGCATATAGCCTTCCAGGTTCTCCTTGGACTGCTCCAGGGCGCGGCGACGGGGCTGGCCGGCGAAGTCCATCTTCCCGCTATGGATGGCCGCGACGTAGGCGGACTCGATGTCGGCAGCATGCCGAATCTGCCGCGCCAGCGTGCCGAACTCCGGGTGAGGCGAAAAATTCATCACGGCGTACGGCAGCGCCCGCAGAAAGTCATACGTTAGCCCCCGCGTGTGCCGCCACGCCTCCACCCACTGAGCAACCTCCAGCGTCGGGAATTCAGCGCGAATCACGAGTCACGAATCACTGTAGTTGTTGCGCCTCCCGCAGCGCGGCCCGCCCCTCGCGCACCCTCTGGAAGAACGCGGCATCCTCTTTCAGCGCCGCCGTGCGCGGCCGAGGGAGATCCACTATCACCTCGCGCACGATGCTCGACCCGGTCCTCGGGGAGGCCCCCCGCCCCATCACCACGACCCGATCGGACAAAAACACGGCTTCTTCGATGGAGTGCGTGACGAAGAGGATGGTCAGCGCGCGCTGTTCATAGAGGCGCAGCAGCTCAAGGTTCATCCGGTCGCGCGTGATCTCGTCCAGCGCCCCGAACGGTTCATCCAGCAGCAGCACCTGCGGGTCCAACGTCAGCGCCCGGGCGATGGCCACACGCTGCTGCATCCCGCCGGACAGCTTCTCCGGATAGTAGTGGGAGAATGCGTCCAAGTCCACGGTCCGCAGGAGCTGCCCGGCCCGCTCCAGATACTGCCCCCGGCGGCCGGGCCACAGCCACCACCGCGGGTCCCGCAGCCGCAGCGGCAGCAGCACATTCTCCTCGACCGATAACCAGTCCAGCAGCACGGGCTGCTGGAAGATGACCGAGCACAGCCCGTCGCGCACCGCATCGCGCGGCGGCCGCGCGCACACCTCGAGGCGACCTGCCGACGGGGTGCGGATGCCCGCCAGCAAGAAGAGCACCGTCGTCTTGCCGCACCCGGACGGCCCGATCACCGAGACAAACTCACCGGGCTGCACGTCCAGGCTGAAGTTGACGACGACATCCAACGCCTGCTGGATCCCCCCACCCAACAGGCCGCGTGGACGCCCGACCTCGTAGGTCTTCGAGGCCTGTTCCATGTGGACGATGGGTGGGGGCATCAGACCGCTATTTCACGCCGCTGGGAAACTGCGTAGTGTAGGCCGCCGTCACGTTGGGCGGTGCCGCGAGGATTTTCGCGGCCGCCAGATCCTTCACCAGCCGGTCCCACGCCGCCGGATCGACGAAGCCGAGCCCGTACTGCCCCGTGTCCGGCGTCATGATGATCGAGGCCAGGAATTCCATCCCCTCGACTTCATGCGCCTTGTCCAGATTCTTGTTGTACTTGAGGAGGATGCCGGCGGCCTCGTCCCGGTACGAGAGCGCATACTGCAGCCCCTTGTAATGGCCGGTGACAAACTGCTGCACGATCTGCGGATACTTCCGGACGATGTCCTCCGTGGTGAAGACCACGTTTTCCGGCCATCTCATCCCGAAGTCATTGGCGTAGGAGTAGACGTAGTACTTCTCCTTCACCACACGTTTGGCGACCAGCACCTCGTTGTACCCCATGGCGTGGGCAAACTGGTACTGCTTGTTGACCCAGGCCCCAAGGGTGGCGGGATCGCCCTGCTGGTTGACGACCTTGATCTGTTTGTCCCACCCGGGCCCGATCATCGCCTTGATCTGTTTGTCGTACCCGATCCACGTGGCGACGGTGCCCTTGACGTCCTTGGCGGACTTCAACGGCACCCAGGAGAGCAGGTGGATCGCCGACTTCTGGAAGTCGTGCGCGATCACCACCAGCGGGAGCTTCTGCTTTTCCCGGGCCTCCAGGATGTTGTACGGATAGTCCACGCCGAAGACGATCTCGCCGGCGCGGGCCTTGGCCATGACGCGGTCGATGGGAGAGAGCCCCGGCCCGCCGCCGATCACCTGCACCTGCAGGTTTCCGAAAAACCCCTTCTCGACGCCGACCGGATCGCCCATCGACTCATTGTGGATGAACCAGGCCTCGATGATCGAGGCCTTCTGTCCCGCCGCACCCGCCCCGGTGGCGATCGCGAGCGCCAGGGCCAGCGCGACGATTACGATACGGTGCATCATCCGCATACTCCACCTCCTCGAGATGATATCACTGCGTCATCTGTCATTGCGAGGGGCGAAGCCCCGTGGCAATCTCCAATCACGGAGATCGCCACCCCCCTCCGGGGCTCGCGATGACACCTCTGTCACCTACGGCCTCTCTCTCGCCATACTCACGTGCCACGGCAGCAACAGCCGCTCCGCCACCGTCACGATCCCCAGCAGCACCCATCCGATCATCGTGCAGAATACCGCCGCCAGGAACACCCGCACGGTGTTGCCCACATAGCGGGAGTCCAGAATCATATAGCCCAACCCCTCGAAAGCGCCGAATAACTCCCCCACGATCGCCCCGTTCACCGCCGCCATCACCCCGCCCTTGAGACTGGTGAAGATAATCGGCAGCGCGGACGGCAGCTTCAGCAGCAGCATACGCTGCAGCCAGGACGCGTTGTACACGTCCATCAGGTACTCGCGCATCGGGTCGACGGAGATGAACTCCTTGTGCGCATGGTACAGGACGGCGAAAAACGTGTACAGGCCGGCGATCACGACCTTGCTGGTGATACCCAGGCCGAACCAGACCACGACCAGGGAGGCCAGCGCCACGAACGGCGTGCTGTTGAGCGTCACGACGGCGCGGTACAGGAAGTTCTCCAGCGCCCGCGGCAGCCACACGAACAGCATCGCCCCCAGCAACGCCAGCGCCGAGCCGGCGACAAACCCCAGCACCGTCTCCTGCGTGGTGATCCCCGCATAGTACAGCACCAGCGGGGCATCTTCCCGCAACGCCGTGATGATTTGCGACGGGGCCGGCAGCAGGTACGGCTGATTGTACACTCGGGAGCCGATCTCCCACGCCACGATGACGAACGCGGCGAATGCCGTCCACGACCCCAGGTCGGCGAACGGCGTGCGGCGCGGGACCGCATGGACCGGCGGCGCAGAATGCGCGGTATCCTGGACCATCAGAGCACAAACCGGACGGCTTCGTCCCGCCCATTCCAGCGCACCGTGGATCGCGCGGGCTGCGTCTCCGCGACGACGCGGCCGCGGGAGATGACCCAGCGCCGGGCGGCCATCGTTCGTACCGCATCCACCGCGGTCGGCGCGTCGAAGACGACGAGATCCGCCCGCTTCCCCGCCCCTAGGCCGTAGTCGTCGGCGCCGAAGCACGCCGCGGCGCGGCTGGTGACCAGGTCCAGCATCATCTCCAGTTCGTCGCGGCCTGACATCTGACCGTAGTGCACCATGACGAAGCACCCCTGCAGCGGATCTCCCACGCCCAGCGGGTACCAGGGGTCCATGATGGAATCGTGACCGATGCAGACGTTGATCCCGTTGGCCAGCAGCTCCTTGACGCGTGTGAATCCGCGGCGGATGGGATAGTTGTCGAAACGTCCCTGCAGCACGGAGTTATCCAGAGGATTCGTGATGATGTGGACACCGGCCTTGCGGATCCAGCGGATCAGCCGGTAGGCGTAGGCGTTGTTGTACGAGTGCATCGCTGTAGTATGGCTGGCGGTGACGCGGCCCTGCAGGCCCAGGCGGACCGTCTCGGCGGCCACCAGTTCCAGGAAGCGGCTCTGGTCGTCGTCGGTCTCATCGCAGTGCAGGTCGGCCGGCCGGTCATACTCCGCCGCCAGCCGCAGGACGGTACGCACGTCGCGCTCGCCATACTCCCTCGTCCACTCGTAGTGCGGGATGCCCCCGACCACGTCGGCGCCCATCTCCAGGGCGCGGATCATGAGCTGCTCACCGTCCGGAAACGAGTAGATGCCCTGTTGGGGAAAGGCGACGATCTGGATCGTGATGGCGTCCCGGACGTCCTCCCGCACCTCCAGCAGCGCCCCGAGCGCCGTGAGGTTCGGATCGCAGACGTCGACGTGCGTGCGCACGTGCGTCACGCCGTGGGCCAGCATCCACTTCAGCGCGGTGGTGGCCCGCTGCTTGACGTCCTCGTGGGTGAGCGTCTTGATGCGCTCGCCCCAGATCTCGATGCCCTCAAATAGCGAGCCGGTGCGGTTGTGCCGGGGCTGCCCGACGGTCAGCACCGCGTCGAGATGGATGTGCGTCTCCACCAGCGACGGGGTCACCAGGCTCCCGGCGGCGTCGAGCTCGACGGGGGCCCGCTCGCCGAGGTGCGGCGTGAGCACGTCGATGCGATCGCCGCGGATGCCGATGTCGTGCAGGCCCTCGCTGCCCTGGATCGCCGCGCGGCGAATGATCAGATCCATGCGCTATCCCACCCGCCGGAGGTGTGTCCGGAAGTGCACCTCGATCCGTTCGCGCAGGACGATCGGATCGGCCTCCGGGTCGGTCACATCGTCGCGGGCCACGGCGAGGGGCACGCCCAGCTCCCACGTCCCGGAGACCTCCGCGTGGATGGCCTGCGCATCCTCGGTGAGATCCACGGCTGCTCCGGGGGCGAGTTGCGCCGCGACGGCGAGGACCTGATCATAGAATCGCTCAATCCCCAGCAGGTTGTGCATGACCTCCAGGGCCCGGTCGCGCGCATCGGCGGCGCTGCGACCACGCACCGGATTGCGCGTCAGCGGGCGGCCGGTCGCGACATCGGTCATGATCGCGCTGAAACGCCGCAGGCCATCGGGGCCCTCGATGGTCAGCTGGAACGTGCGCCCGTGGACGGTGATCTCCTCCGACACCGGCGGCACCCCGTCACCTAATCCCCGCGCGACTCCACCTGCTGAGCCGCACCGCCCTGCACGCGGGCCAGCAACGTTGCCAGGGCATCACCACTCCGGCGCGGGTGCTCCAGCTCCACCCCGGCCAGGTACGTCGTGTATCCGGTGATGTCGCCGATGGCCAGGCACCCTCGTTCGACGGTCGCCATGCACGCCTCGCTTCCCGCCGCAGGGCGGTGGGGCTGCTTTCCACGAATCGGGGAACAGCCCCTGCGCATGAAGCGTGTAGAATGGAATTCATGGATGCTCCTGTGGTGGCCGTCACGATCGGTGATCCTGCCGGAATTGGTCCGGAGATCGTTGTGCGCGCACTGGCGGACGATCCGGTGCGACGCGCGGTGCAGGCCGTGGTGGTCGGCGACCGCTGGGTCGTGGAGCGGGCGATGGAGGTCACCGGCACGAAGCTGGAATTCTCGCCGGCCGGTCCGCTGCGGCTGCTCGATCTCGCCAATGTCGACCATCGCCTGCAGTGGGGAAAGATCCAGGCCACGGCCGGCGCGGCCGCAGGCCAGTTCATCGAACGCGCGGTGCAGGAGGCGCTGGCCGGCCGGGCAGACGCGCTGGCCACCGCACCCATTAACAAGGAAGCACTGTGGCGGGCGGGCTATCGGTATCTGGGGCACACGGAGATGCTCGGCGCTCTCACCGGATCAGCCGACCCGCTGACGATGTTCACGGTGCGCAACATGCGCATTTTCTTCCTCACCCGCCACATGTCTCTGCGGGAGGCGCTGGGAGAGGTGAAGAGGGAACGCCTCGCCGCGATGCTGCCCCGGATCGTGGCCGAACTACAGAAGTTGGGATTCGACCGGCCGCATGTTGCCGTCGCGGCCCTCAACCCGCACGCCGGTGAAGGCGGCGCCCTGGGAAAGGAAGACCTCGAGGAGATCGCGCCGGCGGTGGAGGACGCCCGCCGACAGGGGTGGCAGGTGGACGGTCCGGTCCCCGCGGACTCGGTCTTCGCCCAGGCGCTGGAGGGCCGGTATGACGCGGTGCTGTCCTTGTATCATGACCAGGGGCACATCGCCGCGAAGACCCTCGATTTCCACGGCGCCGTGAGCGTCACGCTGGCCCTGCCGTTCATCCGCACCTCTGTGGATCACGGGACGGCGTTCGACATCGCCGGGAAGGGCATCGCCCGGGCCGACAGCATGGTGGCAGCCATCGTGATGGCCGACGATCTTGTGAGACGAACACGAACTGCTCAAACTGCGTGATTAGTGATGTGCCACCGCGCCCTCGAGTAGAGTGGCCCAATGACCGAACGCGCGCGAACGAAAATCCCCACAACCGACCCGTTTCGAATCACGAATCACAAATCACGAATCACTCGACGCGGTAGCATCGATCTCGCCATGCTCGCTCTGGTGATCGTGTGGGGCGTGAACTTCCCGATCGTGAAGATTGCGTTTCGCGAGATGACGCCGATGGTGTTCAACGCCTTGCGCTTCGGCGGCGCGACAGTCCTGCTGCTGGCGGTCCTGTGGCGAGCAGGCGAGCCGGTCCCCCCCAAAGCGATGTGGCTCAGGCTGGTGGGGCTCGGCCTGGTCGGTCACGCCATCTACCAGGTCTCGTTCATCAACGGCCTGGCCAGGACGACCGCGGGCAACTCCTCCCTCATTCTCTCCATGGTTCCCTTGTTCGTGGCCATGCTCAGCGCCGCGCTGCGGATCGACCGGGTGGCCCCGCGCACCTGGACCGGGATCGTGCTGGCGCTGGCGGGCCTGCTGCTGCTCATCATGGGCCGCGGCAGTCTGCGCCTCAGCGCGGCGACCCTGGCCGGCGACGGGCTCACCCTCCTCTGCTCGTTATGCTGGGCCGTCTACACCGTCTTCTCACGCCCCTTCCTGCAGACGATGTCCCCGCTGCAGCTGACGACGCTGACGATGGCAGCGGGTGCGCCCCCGTTGCTCGCCGCCTCGGTGCCGCAACTGCTGCGACAGTCGTGGGCGGCGGTGAGCTGGCAGGCCTGGGCAGCCCTGGCCTACTCCACCGTGTTCTCCATCGCCGTGGGCTACGTCGTCTGGTATGCCTCGGTGAAAGCGGTAGGAGGTCCTCGCACCGCGGTCTACTCCAACCTGATTCCCATCGTCACCCTGGCGTCGTCCTGGCTGCTGCTCGGCGAGACCCTGGGCCCGGTACAGGCCGCAGGCGCAGCCGTGGTGCTGGCCGGGGTTTCTCTCGCGCGCACGTAACCGCGCTCCCTCGTGACGCCGAGTCTGCGCGCTCGCGCAGGGGGGCAGAGTCATCAGTGCAGGGCTCCCAGTGCGGGTCGCAGAGGAGGGGCAGCGGTGACGTTTCGACGAGTGGCCGTTGTGGCCATCCTCACCATCATGGTCGCAGGTGCCAACCCGCTGGCCGCAGCCCCGGCCTGGCTGAAGTTTACGCACCCCGAGCTCGGCTTCTCCGTCAGCTACCCGGGTGACTGGATGCTTGCCGGCGGCGTCGTGGGCGTGGACTTCGTGGCGCTGGGCCCAGAAGTGGCCGGCGTCCAGGGCATGCGCTTGAATGTCAACATCACACACGACGGGGTACCGGCGGGAACGTCCGTCGACGCGTACCACACCAAGAGCGAGGAAGTCTTGAAATCAACATTCAGCGCCTACCGCCTGGTGCAGACCGCACGCATCAACATTGGGACCTTCCCGGCGGTATTCCGGCAGTACACCTGGACGCGCAACGATGGCATCGCATTGTATCAACTCCAACTTCTCACCATCGACCGCGCCCGCGGCTATGTCGTGACCGGGACAACACTCGCCGTCTCGTCTCACCTCAAAGGCGAGGCGAACGCCCTGGCCAACATCATGCTGACATTCCGGCCGCGCTGACGGAGGCGACATGGCGCGCGCGTCGCACATGCGGAGATGTCGACACACGGCAACCGGCCTCGCAGTTCTCCTCGGGGTGCTGCTCCTCGTTCCTCCGAGGACCGCGCTGGGCACCGAGGGATGGCAGACCTTCACCCATTCCACGCTGGGTTTTTCGCTGAGCTACCCGGACAGCTGGGCCGAGACAAAGGGACCGAGCGGCGTGGTGTTCATGGCGCTGGGGCCTGCGCCGGCCGGGGTGCAGGGCTTCCGCATGAATGTCAACGTCACGTATGAGGAAATTCCCTCCGGCATGAACGTCGAGGACTATGAGGCGCAAAACGAGTCCGGGCTGGGCTCGTTATTCGCCGGGTACCGCCGGCTGCGCAGTGACAGATTGATGATCAGCTCCTACGCCGCCGTGGTGCGCTACTACACTTGGAAAAGGAACGATGGCGTCGAGTTGTATCAAATGCAGCTCGTCACCGTGGCCGGGAGCCGCGGCTACGTGGTGACCGGCACGACGACGACCGCGTCCACTCGCCTGGCGGACGAAGCCAAACTGCTGGTCAGCATCCTGCTGACATTCCGGCCGAAGTAACCGCAGGCCTGCCCATGCGTTTACGACGGCCTGCCCACCACCTCCCAGTCCACCCGCCACCCAAATTTGCTGGACCCATCCGGGAGGACCGTGCCACCGGTGTACACATCGCCACACTGGTCGCGGCCGCGCTCACCGTGGTGGTGGGGGTGCAGCTGATACTCCCCGTGCTCTCCCTGCGCCGGGCCCTCCTCGTCTCCGCCCCCGTCGCGAGTGCGGAGATCGCCTCGACGCAGACTGTGCCGTCCCTCCGGTCTCACGCTCGCCGCGACGTGCGGGCGATCTATTTGACGTCGTGGAGCGCAGCGACGCCCGGCCGCCTGCGCGACGCGATCCATCTGGCGCAGACCACCGAGGTCAACGGCGTGGTCATCGACATCAAGGACTACACGGGCACGGTGGTCTTCCAGACCGACAACCCGCTGATCGGGGGGCTGCGGGCCGACGTCCCCCGTCTCGACCTGGCGGCGCTCGTGGACCGGCTCCACAGCGAAGGCATCTACGTCATCGCCCGGATCGCCGCGTTTCAGGACCAGCATCTGCTCAAGGTGAAACCTTATCTGGCCGTCCGGGATCCCCAGGGCCACATCTGGTCCGATCGCAAAGGCCTGGGCTGGGTGGACCCGGCGTCGCCGGAGGTGTGGGAGTATCTGGTCGAGATCGGTCGTGAAGCGGCACGGGCCGGAGTCGATGAACTCAACTTCGACTACATCCGGTTCCCGTCCGACGGCAACCTCTCCGAGCTGCGCTACCCGGTCTACGAAGCGGCCCGGGAGACCAAGCGCCAGGTCATCCGGCGGTTCTTCGAATATCTGACGGCGCAACTGCGGCCCACTGGCGTGATGCTGTCGGTCGATCTCTTTGGTCTGGCGACGGTCCGGCCGGACGACCTGGGAATCGGCCAGATCATCGAGGACGCGTTCTTGTATTTCGACTACATCTCGCCGATGGTGTATCCGTCGCATTACGCCCTGGGGTTCATGTCGTTCGCGAATCCGGCCGACCATCCGTACCAGGTCGTGCGCTACTCTCTGGTACGGGCCGAGCAGCGCCGCGCCGCCTACGCGCGAATGCTCGCCACGATTTCTGCGGGCATCGATGCCCCGGCTCCGCTCGACCGCATCGCTGGGATCCGGCCCTGGCTGCAGGCGTTTGACCTGGGGGCCCTGTATCCCCCCACGGTCATCCGCAAGCAGATGGAAGCCGTGGGACTCACTGCAGGGTGGATGCTGTGGAATCCGTCCAATCGCTACCAGTCCGCCACCTTCGAACCCGAACCATCCGAGCGCACCAGCTCTCGGTAACCTCCGCAGGAACCACGGCATCGGCTGCGGAACTTTTCGCCCCATTTGGTCGCGCACGCCTCGGGGGGATCCACGTTGCCGCACCGCGCAGTTCGGCCGGCCATCATCGTGCATTTGCTGTGGCTGACCATCGGCCTGATGACTACCCCGCTCGTCGCCGTGGGAATCGCCGCCGCCGAGCCCCCGTTTCCCGTGATCCACAAACCCGCTCCCGACTTTGTCCTCATCGATCAGGATGGGCGGCAGATCAGGCTGACCCAGTTCCGTGGGAAACTGGTCCTCCTGACCTTCTTCTACGCGAACTGCACGGACGTGTGTCCGCTCACCACCGCCGCGCTGGCCCGCGTACAGCGTGCCGATCCGCTGCGAGACACCCCGGCCGCGTTACGAGCCTATGCGAAACGGTATCAGGCCGACCGGCGCGGCTGGCATTTCCTCACTGGGGACCCGCAGGCGGTCGCGGCCGTGCACCGGCGCTACAGCATCGAGGTACGGCCTCTCGCCGGGGGCCTGCAGGACCACGCCGTGCCGACGTTCCTCATCGATCGCACCGGAATGGTGTTGGGAGCCTACGGCGCAAATCCGGATCCGGCGGATATCATTCAGGATCTCACACGGCTCCACTAGAACTTCCGGGGAATACCCCCGACCTGCGTGCGCACCGGGATGCCCTGCCAGCGCGGGGGCACTTTCGTCAGCACGGGGCTGGTCTGTTCCACCACCATCACCACGATCTCGTATTGGCCCGCGTCGCTCCTCGAGATGCCGGCCCCGACGAATCCAGGCTCGCCGGCAAGCCGTTTGACCAGCGCGCTCTTCGCGCGCTCCAGGCGAACCGGCAGTTCTGTGGCCATCGATCGCACCTCAGGTGGCGATGTCGACCCGGAAACGCTGTAACACGCGCCGGATGGGAATGGCGAACGTCACCGTGTCGCTTCCGGCGAACAACAGCCCCACAACTCTCCCTTGTGCGTCGACGATGGCCGAACCCGAATCCCCTGGGCGGCTGAAGCTGCCCTTGACCCCTTCAATGACCATCACGTCGTCCATCCGGACCGTCCCCTGCTCGTAGACTACGTTGAAAACGTCGAACTGCACCGCACGCACAATTCCCTCAGTGACACCCGTGGTCCGGCCGGACTTCCGGACGAGCAGGTTCAGCGTCGGATCTCCAGATCCGGTCAGCGCCCCGATAGCTAAAATCTCCTTGGTCACGGCGATCCCGGCATCGAACCGCGCGATCGCCGCATCCATCTGATTTGGTTCGTTGTTGTAGACCAGCGGGACGAAGCGGTCCAAGGCTGCTACCCGGTCGACGGGTCTGCCGCCGTCCAAGGTCGCCGGTTGCACCATACCCGCGCCGATCGCAGCCCGGTTCTCGTTCGCCAGCACGTGATTGTTGCTCAAGGCATACAGGACGCCGGGCTGCTGCGTGTCGACCACAACCACCCCGAGCGTGCCCGCATACTGGAACCCGACCGCCTCGAAGGTCAGGCTGCCCGAAACGCCTGCGGGCACCGGCCGTTGACGCTGCTGGTTGGGAAGAACAAACTTCTTTGGGTACCCGACCCCTTCGATGTCGATTGGCACTCCGCCGATTTCGGCGGGAATGCGGTCGGTGCGGTTGATCTTGCCTCGCGGGTACTTCCTGGCCACCAGCACCTTTACACACAACTCGCTGGTCGGCCGGTCGTCGACGATCTTCTCTCCAATTCCGATCCCGACCAGGTTCACCCCAGGGGAGGGATGATACTGGCGCCGCTTGCGCAGGGCCAGCGCCCGCACGGCCTGACGCTCGAGGCGCGTCACCAGCCGGTCGCGCAGCTCCACTTTGGCGGCCAGCATCTCCGTCGGCACGGGCTGAAAGAGGGACTGCGTCACGCGCGCCCTCCGGTTGTCGTGGAGGTGGTCGCCATTTTCTTAAAAAGCTGGATCTGGCCCAGATGATAGGCGGTATGCTGGATGGAATGCACGAGCGCCCACGCTTTGGTCAGCCGGCGCGTGCCGCCCCGCAACTCGACGTCGATTGACGCGGTGAGATCGGCCGCGGTGAGGGACCGCAACAACTCCTGCACCTCCGCGTGCGCACGGCGCAGACTCTCCACCAGCGGCGCCTTCTGCAATTGTTCGTGCTCGAATTCCGTCTCTCGCTTGCGGTGCACAGGGCGGCCGCCCACGACCTCACCGATCCAGTAGCGCTCTGACGCGGCGATGTGCCGGAGGAGAATGCCGATACTATTGGACAGTTTGGGGTGAGTCCAGTTGATCTCCATCTCCCCCAGCGGCTCGACGGCTTTGAAGATGTCCTCGTGCAGCAACTCCACGACCTGGCTGATTGGCTGCGTCATGGCATCCATGGATACGACCTCCTTGAGCCGGCAGTAGGTAGTTCGGCGTCGGTTGTCCGCCCTCCTCAGCTGACTCAACTGACTCACCCTGGTCAGTGTTGAATCGGGGACTGTCCCCCAAAAACACCCGTCAATCGCAGGTCTCCTTGCTGTCCCCTAGCTCAAACCGGCCATTTTCCGATTGGGGACAGTCCCCATGTATGATCCCGAAAACAGGAGGAGCCATTCCTCGCTATGGCGAACACTAGTTCGTATACCATACCGGGAGGTTCACATGACCCTTCTACAACTCCTCGACCGCCTTCAGTCGGACCCGCGACTTTCCTCCCGCATCGCCGCCTGGAAGACAATTCCCGCAAGACCTGCGAACTCGTCACCCTTCCCAGACGCGGTCAATCGGGACCTGGTGCGAGCCCTCCACCATCGCGGGATCGAGTCGCTGTACACGCACCAGGCCGAAGCGTTCAGCGCGGTGCACGCGGGGGAGCACATCGTCGTGGTGACGCCGACCGCCAGCGGGAAAACCCTCTGCTACAACCTCCCGGTCCTCAACCGCATCCTCGAAGAGCCTGACGCCCGCGCGCTGTACCTGTTCCCCACAAAGGCGCTGTCTGCCGATCAGGTGGATGAGCTGCAACAACTCGTGAAGGCGCTGAACGCCGACATCAAGACCTTCACCTATGATGGCGACACGCCGGCCTCCGCCCGCCGCGCCATCCGCGCCGCCGGCCATGTCGTTGTCACGAACCCGGACATGCTGCACACCGCGATCCTGCCGCATCACACCAAGTGGCTGCGGTTGTTCGAGAACCTGCGCTACGTCATCATCGATGAGCTGCACCAGTACCGCGGTGTGTTCGGCAGCCACGTGGCCAACGTGATCCGCCGCCTCTCACGGATCTGCCGGTTTTATGGCAGCGATCCGCAGTTCATCTGCACGAGCGCCACCATCGGGAACCCGAAGGAGCACGCGCAGCGTCTGATCGGCCGGCCGGTGACGCTGGTCGATCGTACCGGGGCGCCTGCGGGTGAAAAGGTGATCGCGTTCATCAACCCACCGGTGGTGAACCGTGAGCTGGGCATCCGAGCCGACACGCTGATGGAAGTCCGCGATCTGGCCTCTGAACTGATCCGGAACCAGATCCCCACCATCACGTTCGGACGCAGCCGCCTGGCGGCGGAACTGCTCACCACGTATTTGAAGGACCTCGCCACCCATCACGGGCGCGACCCGGAGACGGTCCGGGGCTACCGGGCCGGCTATCTGCCCTCCGAACGCCGGGCGATCGAGCGGGGACTGCGCGAGGGAGAAATCCGCGCCGTCGCTGCGACGAATGCGTTGGAACTGGGCATCGACATCGGGCAGCTCTCCGCGGCGATTCTCGCCGGTTATCCCGGCACGATCGCCTCCACCTGGCAGCAGATGGGGCGCGCCGGCCGTACCAGCGAGCTCGCGGCGGCATTCCTCGTGGCCACCAGCGATCCGCTCGATCAGTATCTGATGACGCACCCGGAGTACTTCTTCGACCAATCGCCCGAGCACGCGCTGATCAACCCTGACAACACGCTTGTGCTCACCAGCCATCTCAAGTGCGCAGTCTTTGAACTGCCGGTGGATCATGATGAACCGTATGGCGCATCCGTTCAGGCGGAGATTATGCGTCATCTGCAATCACAGCAAATCGTCCACGACGACGGCAGGCGCTGGCACTACGTGGCCGACCGCTTCCCCGCGGAAGAGATCAGCCTGCGGTCTGCCTCAACGGAGAACGTGGTGATCATCGACGAAACCGATCCCAAACCACAGGTCGTCGGCGAAGTGGACCTGGCCTCGGCGCCGGCGCTGGTGCACGAGCACGCCATCTACATGCACCTCAGCCAGCAGTACCACGTCGAGCGCCTGGACTGGGAACAGCGCAAAGCCTATGTGAAACGCGTCGAGGTCGACTACTACACCGATGCGGAGATCGCCGTCGGCATCGACGTCCTCAGCGAGGATGCCGGAGCACGCGGTCCCTTCCCCCGCGCGCACGGTGACGTGGTCGTCACCTACCGGCCGACGATCTTCAAGAAACTTAAACTCTTTACGCAAGAGAACGTCGGCTGGGGCCAGATTACCCTGCCGGAGACGACGATGCACACCACCGGCGCCTGGTGGGTGCTCCCCGAGGTCATTGCGAGGCCCGCAGGGCCGAAGCAATCTCCCACATGGAGTAACGACCGCCTCCAAGGCGCCCTCGCCGCCCTCTCCCATGCGCTCCATAACATCGCCCCACTCTACTTGATGTGCGACCCGAACGACCTGGGCCGCGTCCACGAGATCCGCTCTCCGCACACCGGCCGCCCCACGATCTACCTGTACGAACGCGCGCCAGGCGGCGTGGGGCTGGCCGAGCGGCTGTTCCGCTTCCACGACGAACTCGTCAAGGCCGCGATCGATCTGGTCTCTAACTGCGGCTGCGAGTGGGGCTGCCCGTCGTGCGTCGGCCCTGTGCTCGAAGTTGGCAGTTCGGGGAAAGCGGACTGCCTGACAATACTCTCGTCCGTCATCGCGAGCCCCGAGATGTCACGTCCGTCATCGCGAGGCCCGGAGGGCCGCGGCGATCTCCTTGCCAACGAGATTGCTTCGTCGCTTCGCTCCTCGCAATGACGACATCCGATGGCTTCGATATCCGCACGCACTCCTGGCCGCTCGATCGCGTCCACGGCCTGCGCCCGCTGGGCGACGCGCTCCACCTCGGCCGCACCGCCGGCCCGGAAGGGAACTCCATCGCCTGGCTGGACACCGAAACCACGGGCCTCGCGGGCGGGACCGGTACCTACGTCTTCCTCATCGGCATCGCGGCCGCCGGGGACGGCTGCGTGTGTCTCACCCAGTACTTCCTCCGTGATCTTGGCGCAGAGCCGGACATGCTCGAGCTTGTGGGCGATCACCTCCGCCGCTTCGACGCCCTGGTGACCTTCAACGGCACTCGCTTCGACCTGCCCCTGCTGCAGACGCGCTTTCTCCTGTGCCGCATGCGCGCGGACATCGAGGCCGAGTCACACCTGGACGTAATGAACCTGGCGCGCCGGCTCTGGTACCGGAGACTGGGTGGTTACAGCATGGCCTTGCTGGAGCAGATGATCCTGAAAGTCGAACGGTTCATCGATGTGCCGGGCTGGGTGATCCCGTCGCTTTACGTGCAGTTCCTCCACACGGGCGATTTCGACGTCCTCGAGCCGGTCTTCGCCCACAACGCGCAGGACATTCTCTCGCTGGTGGCATTGCACGGCCTCGCCGGCGAACTCCTCGCCCAGCCCGATCGCACCCCCGTCCTGGTGGACTGGTTCGGATTGGGAAGACTATTGGACGTCCGCGGAAAGGTGGAGGCCGCCGCCGGCTGCTATCGCGTGGCACTCGAAGATGAACGCGATCCTTCGGTGCGTCGACGCGCCGCAACCGCCCTGGCGCGCCACTATCGTCTGACCGGGCAGCCGGAGCAATTGCTCGACCTCTGGGATCATGAAGCGCACACCGGCATCGTCCCGGGCTGGCTGGCGCTGGAGCGCCTGGCCATGGTCTGGGAATGGGAGCTGCACGACCCGCGACGCGCCCTGGCGTACACCGACCATGCGATTGCCTCGATCAACGGTGACGGGGATCACTGCTGCGCCCGCCTCCTGCATCGGAGGGAACGATTGCTGAGGAAAGCGACCACGCGGTCATTGCGAGGCCCCGAAGGGGCCGAAGCAATCTCAGCGTCGGAGGAGATCGCTTCGCTCCGCTCGCGATGATAGGAGGGCTACGTCAGGCTGAACGGCGGATACTCGTCGCGCAGGAGGTAGAAATATGCCGTGACGAGGTAGC
>VBAL01000078.1:6942-13518 GCA_005888595.1 Candidatus Segetimicrobium genomatis | reverse complement strand
TGATGGGATATGGGGCACGGTCCCAGACAAACGGAGGATACTCGTCGCGCAGCAGCCCAACATAGGCGCCCACGCGCGCACCCCACCGCGCGGCATTCACCCACAGGTCGAACAACGCACGGGGATAGCGCTCGGTGAACAGGATACTGAAGAACGCGATCAAGGAGATCACGGATTGTAGATTGCCGAAGACGTTGATGAGCAGGTAGTGCGGTACCGCAAGTAACCACTTGACGAAGATAAGGCCGCGCGACAGCTTCCCGGGGTACTGCACATCAAACCGCAGCGGATACGTTCCGGCCTGCGTGGCCACCGGACACCTCCGGATGGTAGAGTGGGTACCAAGGTTGATTCTCGATGAACGAAGCCTTTTCCGCCAAATACATCCGCAACATCGACGCCAACCGGACGATCAAGGATGAGCTAACCACCGCCATCCGCAGCCAGTCCGCACGGCGGCGCATCTCCGTCACGGACTTGGTCAACCCGCGCCAGGCCTTCTTCCGTTGGACGAAACCGGAGATCCAGCCTTCGCCCGAACGCGCGCAGACCATGCTGGCCGGCACCGGATTCCACGCCCTCTTCGGCATGGCGATCTCCACCGAAGAGTTCGTGGAGCAGTTCGTCGAGTTTGAGGGCATCGTTGGCAAGATCGATATCTATGAAGACGTCCCGGTCGAGCTGAAAACGACGTCGTCCATCCCCCAGGGCGCCGATGCCGCGCGTCCCAGCTATGTCGACCAGCTCGGCATGTACTGCGCCATGACCGGCGCGCTCCGGGGCCGGCTCATCGTGTACGGCCGTGAGCGCTTCGGCCGGCCACCACAATTGCGCGCGTTCCGGCTCGAGTTCACCAGCCTGGACCCGATCAAAGCGGAGATGTTCCGCCGCCGGGACTTGCTGCGTCGGGCGCTAGAGACTCAGGTTCCCTCCGGCCTCCCCCGGTGCGAGTGGTTCGATCGTGGCTGCGACTACCGCGACATCTGCGGATGCGAGGCGGCAGAACCGCTCACGCGCGTGGTGCAGCCTGGTATGTTTACGCTGGAGCCGGATCCCGAACTAGAGTCGGTCTTCTCAAAGCAGCCGAATGCCGCCGCCCCAGACAAACCCACCGCATTCAGACTCAACGATCTCGTCTTTCCTCGAAAGGCTGCGTACGAACGGCTCCAGGTTCCCGAAGACGAAGAAGACGAAGTCGACGACGCGGTCGAGGGCAGACTGCGCGACCTGGAGCGCCGCGGCCTCCGCGGAAGTCTGTACAAGGCGCTCCACTTCGGCATCCCCGGGGCGTTTCGGAACGAGCCGGTAAGACTGCGCTCGCTCCTCGATCGGGTCGGCACTTACAAAGGAACGCCCACGCTGCTGCGGGTCTCACGGCTGCGGGAGATGGTCGAGCGCGACCGGCTGCCCTACGCGATGAGCCACTACTTCGATCGCCTGGCCTTCGAGTGCGCGCTGGCCGGCCACGACTACGGCCGGGTGGTGCTCTTCTACGAATATCTCGGCGACAAATTCATGGTGTACGACGTCGGGTTCAAGGAGATGAATGAGGTCTTCAAGGAGGCAGACGGCCGCCTCGGCCTCCTCGAATCCGGCGCCTCGCCCGACAAACTCCCGCCCTGCCCATCGTGGATGTATAAGAACTGCGAGTTTGCCCCGCACTGCGGATGCGGCGGCGTACCCGCGTAGTTGTCATCGCGCGGTCCGCAGGGCCGTGGCGATCTCCTTGGGTTGTCATTGCGAGCGGCGCCGCCCCGCGGCAACCTTCTATCGATATGAGATTGCTTCGCTTCGCTCGCAACGCTTCGCGGATCGCTTCGCTACGCTCGCGATGACAAGAAGAGGGGTGTACCGCTTCGGCCCTTCGGGTCTCGCAATGACTATAGTTGTCGCGCGGACGCGGCGAGCCGGCGCAGCACCTTCGCATCCGGACTCGCGCCCACCATCTCGAGCGCCATCAACGCCGCGCCGATCTCCGGCGGGAACTCCGGCTCGCGGATCACCGCCCGGCGCGCACGCTTTCTCATCGCCGCGCGCATGGGGTCGAGCACGGCGCGTCCAATTTCAAACACGCCTCCGACGGGAAACACGGGAAACGGTTCCTCCAGCATCTCCAGGCGCCCCGCGGCCGCCACGACCAGCGCACCAAGCTCGCGGCCGGCCTCTGCCAGGATGCCTCGGGCGACGCGATCCCCGCGACGCGCCGCCCTGGCCACAACCGGCACCAGGGAAGCCAGCAGGGTGCGCCCGCCGCCTTCCCCATACACCCGCCGGCGAATCTTCGGCCACCCTCCCAGCCGCGCGAGGAGCATTGGCAGCAGCGCCGTCGCCGGTGCGCGGCCGTCAGCGCTTCGCAGGGCGGCCTGCAACGCCGCCTGACCGATCCTCACACCGCCGCCGAGGTCGTCGATCAAATATCCGTATCCGCCGGCGCGGGTGCTGTGGCCTCTCGCATTCCGTCCGTAGGCGACTGATCCTGTCCCGGCGATCACCATCACGCCGCGTCTCCCGGCCGACGCGCCGAAATACGCGATCTCGGCGTCCCACGTGGCATGGACGACCGGCGCGCGCGCAATCTCGCGGATCATCCGGGCCGCGGTGTGCGACACGCCGGAGCGCGGCTCCACGCCGGTGAGCCCGGCGACGACCGCGTGCAGTAGGACACGGCCTCTGGAGGCACGCCGTGCGGAGAACACGGCATCACGCAGGGCCCGCCGCGTCCGAACGCGTCCCGAGGATTTGTACAAGTGATCAATCGGCCCGCCACGCCCGACGCCCAGGATCCGGCCAGAAGAGTCGACCAGGACGCAGGTCGTCGACGACGCACCACCGTCGATGCCGGCCACAACCACATCCGTCACCGCCGGAACTCCTTCGTGGCGTCAACGAAACTTTTGGTAAGCAACAGCGGATCGGTGATCGCCCGTCCCACCACGACCGCGAACGCCCCCGCGCGGAGGGCCTCGCGAACCTCCGCCGGCACACGGTAGCGTCCTTCCGCTATGACCGGCACCCGCAGCGCGCCAGCCAGTTTCCGGACGAGATCCAGGTCCGGATCCTCGGGTGTCGGCCCGCTCCCTGCGTATCCCGACAACGTGGTTGCGACGATGTCGGCGCCGAGCGTCGCGGCCCGCATGCCATCTTCCAGCGTGGCAACATCCGCAATCACCGGCCGGCCGAGGAGTTGCTTGATCCGCGGGATCAGCTGGTCCAGCCGCTCGTCAACCGGGCGAGGCCGCGCGGTCGCATCGATGGCGATGATGTCGGCGCCAGCTTCCGCGATGATCTTCGCGTCCGCGAATGTGGGCGTGATGTACACAGGGGATTCCGAACTCCACACCTTGCGCAGGCCGATCAGGGGGACGTCGACGCCCCGGCGCACTTCGCGGAGATCCGCCTCGCCGTTGATCCGCAGCCCCACGGCCCCTCCGGCCACGGCCGCCCGCGCCATCGCCGCGATCACGACCGGATCATGCAGGGGGTGACCGGCCCGCGCCTGGCAGGAGACGATCAACCCACCCCGCAGCCGTTCCTGCCATCCTGCGCTCATGCCCGTCGTCACCCCTTGACCGCGCCGGCGGTGAGGCCGCGGATGAACTGCTGGGACAGCAAGGCGTAGAGTGTCACCACCGGCAGCGCCGCCAGCGTGAGACCGGCGAACAGCGCGCCCCAGTCGGTCGAGTACTGGCCGAAGAAGGTGGTCATCCCCAGCGGCAGCGTCTTCAACCGGTCCGTCTGGATGAACACCAGCGGGAAGAAGAAGTCGTTCCACACCGGAATGAGGTTGTACACAGCCACGATGATCAGGGCCGGCCGTACCAGCGGGACCATGATCCGCTGAAAGATCAGCCACTCCCCCGCGCCGTCGATGCGCGCAGCGCTGTCGAGATCCGAGGGAAGCGTCCGGAAGAAACCGGTGAGAATGAAGACCGCGCTGGGCAGGCCGGAGGCGGCATAGGTCAGGATCAGCGCCCACAGCGTGTCCAGGAGATGCAAATTTCGCATCAGGATAAACAGCGGAATGATCCCGAGGCGTATGGGCAGCATGAGCCCGCTGAGGAAGTACAGATACAGCAGGTCGTTTCCCCCGAAGCGGAACCGGCCCAGCGCGTACCCGGCCATCGCGCCCAGGATCAAGATGATGATGATTGAGGCCATCGTGACGAGGATGCTGTTGCGAAAGTAGAGGGCGAACTTCGCTTCGACCCACACCCGGGCGAAGTTCTCCCACCGCCACACCCCGGGCAGCCCGAAGGGATTCTGGAAGATCTCGCGTGTGCTCTTGAACGCCGACAGGCCCATGATGACCATCGGCGCCAGCACCAGGAACGCATTGAGCAGCAGCACAGCCTGGGCCGCGACGCGACCGGACAACGGGCGGTTCACGCCAGCTCCACCTCGCGCCGCCGCAGCAGCACCGCGCCGACCGCCGACACCGTCAGCAACAGAGCAAACATCAGCACCGCAATGGCCGAGCCGATGCCGATGTCCTGCAGCCCGGTGTCCACTTCCCCGAACGCCGTGCGATAGAAGAGGAGGCTGAGCACGTCGGTGGCCCGGTTCGGAGCCCCCGACACGCCCTGCATGATGTAGGGAAGCTCGAACCAGTTGAACGACCCGATGAACGTCAGCAGGACGATGATGGTCACCGCCGGCGCCAGCAGCGGGAAGATGATGCGGCGGATGACGTCCCACTCCCCCGCGCCGTCGATGCGGGCGGCCTCCACATATTCCTCTGGGACCGCGTTGATGCCGGCCAGGAAGACGATGGTCGGGAACCCCAGCCAGCGCCAGGCATTCACCACGATCAGTGTGAGCAGCGCGGTCGACGCGTCCCCCAGCCACGGACGGGCCAGCGCGCCGGCATGAGCGAGGGTCAGGAACTTGTTGACGAGGCCGAAGATGGGGTTGAGAAACAGCGCCCACAAGAATCCCACGATGACCAGTGAGAGCATCACCGGCAGAAAGAAGACGACGCGGTACCCGCGTGTCCCCCAGGGGCTCCGGGCCAGCAGCACGGCCAGCCCCAGCGCAGTGACGTTCTGGATGAGCATTGTCACGACAAAGACCAGGACGTTGTGCCAGAACGCGTTGACCAGCAATCCAGAGTATGGGAAGGTCGCAAACAGGCGGGCGAAGTTCGCCAGCCCGATGAAGCCGCGGCGGCCGATCCCCTCCCAGGCGTACATGCTGAACGCCAGCGCCGAAAGGATCGGATACGTAATAAACGTGGCGAACACGACGGTGGCAGGTCCCAAAAAGAAGACCAGCCACATCCGGCGGCTGGTCCGCATGCTCACCCGCGGCTGCCGGCCCGCCTCACCTCGCTATCTCCCCTGGAACGGCTCGAACCAGGCGCTGAGACCTTTCGTGACCTCGTCGCCGACCTGCTCCGGAGTCTTCGAGCCGGCCATCATGCCCTGCAGCGCGCTCTGCAGCAGCGTCGACCCGGTCGGCGCCTGCCAGCGGAATCCCACCAGCATGATGTACGGCGTGGCCTTGCGGCTGAGCTCCTGGACGTGCTTTAGGATGGGATCCCGGACCTCGACCCCCGGCACGGCCGACAGCTGCGCCAGCATGTCCGTGAACATCTGGCCGAACTCTCTGGTGGCCGTGAACTGGATGAACTTCAGGGCGGCGTCCATGTACGGCGTCTTGGCGTTGACTCCGTAGTTGCCGTCGTTGTACGACGAGACCCACGGGGTCGTCCCGGCCTTCGATGGTGGGGCGACGAAGATATCGAAGTCCAGATCCTTGTTCTGCGCCTTGAAGAAACCGATTTCCCACGAACCGCCGATGAACATGGCAGCCTGTTCGTTGATGAACTGCTGCTGCATCGTCGTGTAATCCACGCCCATGAAGTTGGGGTGCATGTAGGGACGCAGGTCCAGCATCTTCGCCAGCGCGTTGGTGTACGCCGTGTCTTTGAACGAGGTTTGCCCTCGCGTCACCGCGTCGTAGAAGGCCGTGCCGCCGTAGAAGTTGGGCGCGACGACGCCGGACATGACTTCCAGCGTCCAGCCTTCTTTGCCGCCGTTGGCCAGCGGCAGGACTCCGTGGTCTTTCAGGGTCTTCAGAACCGTGAGGAACTCATCCCAGGTCTTGGGCACCGACAGGTTGTTCTGCGCGAAGATCTTCTTGTTGTAGTAGATGACGAGCGACTGGGTGGCAAACGGCACACCGTAGAGTTTGCCGTCCTTGCGCCCGCGCGCGCCGTCGAGGAGTTGCCGCGAGAACGTCTTCAGTTCTGGCAGTTTGTCGAAATCCAACTGCGCGATGTATCCTGGGGCCGCGAATGTCTCCAACCCGCCATACGCCCGCAGGTGAATGATGTCGGGACCCTTCCCGGCCGTCAGGGCCGAGGAGAGAATGGTATTGTACTCGGTGGCCTTAAAGGGAACGAACTCGACCTGGATACCGGGATTGCGCTGCTGGAACGCCTGGATGATCTTGTCGTAGGCCCACTTGTCCTCGACCCGCCAGCTCCAGAAGGTGAGCTTCACCGGCTGCTGGCCGGTGGCCGCGGCCGGGTAGAAGCCGGCAACCAATAGACATATCACAAGCCCGACAATTGCT
>VBAL01000078.1:0-6932 GCA_005888595.1 Candidatus Segetimicrobium genomatis | reverse complement strand
GAACACCCCCCTAATCCTGTGTGGATACCCTACGGCTTCGCGTCGGCCGCGGGCTCTCCCTCCGGCATCCCCGAAGTAGAAGAACTAGCCCAACCGGGTCAATTTACAGATGGGGACTGTCCCCCCAAACCCGCCGCCTGGCGCGCTCTTTGGGACATCATATAGCCCAAATGAGTCAAAAACAAAAAGGGGACAGTCCCCTTCTGGAGGAACAGCCACTACGGAGGTCGCTACGATGGAAATCTTCCGCCCCGAGGATGTCCCCGCCGAGCAGCCCGCAAACATGCCTGGCGTGAAGATCCGCTGGGTCATCGACAAGAAGCGCGGCGCTGAGAACTTCGCCATGCGCGTCTTTGAGGTCGACCCCGGCGCGGCTACCCCACTACACGATCACTGGTATGAGCAGGAGATGTACATCCTGGAGGGCCGAGGCGTCATGGTCGGGGACAAAGGCGATAATCCCGTCGAACCCGGCAACGTGCTGTGGGTGGCTCCTCACGAGCGTCACCAGATGAAGAACACGGGCAAGACAACGCTGAGGTTTATCTGCTGCGTCCCGCAGAAGAAACCCTAACGCATGACAGATCTTCCTGTCATTGCGAGGGGCGGAGCGTTGCCGGGGTCCCCGCAAATTCGCTACCCAAATTTGCGGGGTGGCAAGCAATCTCCGTGAATGGAGATCGCCGCGCCCTGCATCCAACGTAGTGCAGGGCTCGCGATGACAAGAAGCGGGACTGAGAGGACTGGACAGACTGGGTAGACCAACAGTCACCGTCTACGACGGCGCGAAAACGATCGGCGGCAATAAGATCCTGCTCGAAGACGGCGACACCGCCGTCTTCCTCGATTTCGGCACGTCCTTCGAGGCCCGAAACCGCTACTTCGAAGAATTTCTGACCCCACGCTCCCGCGCCGGTCTGATCGACCTGGTCCAGATGGGTCTGCTGCCGCCCTTGCGCGGCATCTACCGCTCCGACCTCCAAGATCCGGCCGGCCGCGTCTGGGAGCGGGCCGAACGCTCTCCGCACTATCGCAGGCTCCGGGCCGACGCGGTCCTCCTTTCGCATGCCCACATGGACCACATCGGTTATATCTCGTTCCTGGACACCGACATCCCCATCATCTCCACCATGATGACTGCATATCTGGGCAAGGCGATTCAGGACTGCGGCGCGCACCAGTTCGAAGGTGAGATGTCCTATGCCACTCCCAAGATCGCGGATAAGGACGGCAACCTCGGCGCCGGCCGACCCAAAGGTTTCCCATTCATGCGCAGGCCCTATCTCCTGGCCGACACACTCCCCGACGATAGCGGCGAGTTCTGGAACCTCTCGCCGGCGTCCACGAAGGGCCGACATTTCCCGAAGAAGCGGCTCAAGGTGGTCGACCGCGCCGGCAATCTACCCGTGCGCTACTTCCCGGTCGATCATTCGATCTACGGCTCTGCGGCGATCGCGATCGAGACCTCGGCCGGCTGGGTCGTTTACACCGGCGACCTGCGCCGCCACGGCAAGAACAGGGCCTCCACCGATGCCTTCGTACAGGCGGCGAAGGCGCTGAACCCGATCGCCCTGATCTGCGAGGGGACGAACATCGACCGCGGGCCGGGTGCAACAGAAGAAGACGCGTTCGCGTCCTGCCTTCAGGCGGTACAGGCCGCGGAAGGTGAATTCGTCGTGGCCGACTTCGGCCCGCGCAACGTGGAGCGGCTGCTGGCCTTCCTCGAGATCGCGCGTCGCACCGGCCGCAGGCTGGTGATCAGCGACAAGGACGCCTACGTGCTCACGGCCATGAGCGCGGTGGATCCGGGAATTCCTACCCCGGCGTCGGATCGGACCATGGTCGTCTATCGTCGCGCGCTGCTCAAGCCGGACAACTGGGTCAAGCAGGTTCGGGAATGGTATCGTGTGCAGGTCAGCGCCGCAGACGTCGGGAGCCACCCCGGCGAGTACATCGTCTGTTTCTCGTTTTTCGACATCGCCGAACTGGTCGACATCGATCCCAGGCGGGGCTGCTGGATTTACTCCAGCAGCGAGCCGCACGACGAAGAGCAGCTCTTTGAGCTGGAGCGGTTGAAGCACTGGCTCACCCATTTCAACCTTGAACCGATCGGGCTGACCGAAGGGCCGTCACGCTATCATTCCTCGGGACATATCAGCGGCACCGAGATGCAGACGCTCATCCGCGAAATCTCTCCGCGGGTGGTGATCCCTGTTCACACAGTCCACCCAGAGCGTTTCGTCGAACTCGTGGGCAAGGAAATCCCCGTGCGGCTCCCTGAGATTGGAGTCCAGCTGCCTCTGTAGGGGATCGCCACGCCCCTTTCGGGGCTCGCGATGACAGACGCTAGGTCATTGCGAGGCCCGGAGGGCCGAAGCAATCTCCTGTTACCTAAGGCCCATTCCTTGGCGTACGCCCTGGACGTGCTCCAGTACACTCGTGACGACCAGGATTGCGATCGTCGCAGCGCTGGGATTGGTCAGCCACAACGCTCCGCCGGCCGCCTCGATCGCGGAGAAGTCTACCACGCTTCCCAGGCTGAACTTGCCGGTCGTGGCCAGGTTGATGACGGCGTGTTCAATATCCAGGGTCACGAACAAGATCCCAAAAGCCACCAACAGCCGAGTATTCGACACTAAGGGTAGAATCCACCCGACGGTCTCGATCGCCACTCCAAGCAACACCAGCGCCAGCTCCCGCCCCTGCGGAAACCTGGTTTTGATCCCACGAAACCGGACCAGCTCCTCCACGAGGATCCCGATAAAGAGGAACCCGGCTGCCACCGCGGCCGCCGCGCTGGTCGTCAGCCTCAGCCACTCCACGAGGACGACGACTTCAATGACGGTAATGAGCGCGGCCAGTTTGTTGACGGCGTTAAACATGCGAACCTCCCAATTTGGTATTACTCATATCATACCCATGGACAAAGTCGCTGCTGACAGGCCGAAGGAGATTCCCCCTAGAATTCAAGGAACGTAGGCTTCGCTGCAATGAAAAATTCTGCACAAGGGGGGAACGCGATGCGGGAACTCAAGATCAGAGGATTCCTTGCGCTTTCCGTCGCCCTCACGCTATTGATCGTGCCGGCGCAGGTCGCCAGCCAGACCCCAGCCACCATTCGGATGGTCTACTGGCCTGGGCCGGAGAGCGATGCCATGCGCAAGGTCGTGGACTGGTATAACGCCAACCGTTCGGCGGCGGACGGCGTCAAGGTCGAAATGGTGCTGTTCAGCCGCGAGGGATTCTTTGATAAGGAAGCCACGGTCCTGGCGGCGCGATCGCCTGAGGTCGATATGGTCTTCACGGCGAGCTACATCTTGGGCCGCCACGCGCCGCATATGGATTCTTTGGAGAAGGTTGTGGCCGCCTCGGGAGAGGGAAGCCTGCAGGTCTTCCTCCCGTCCGCACGAGATTCGTTGAGCTTCCAAGGCAGGCCGTACGCCGTCCCCATGGACGTGAGCAACCATTTTCTCTATTACCGTTCAGATTATCTCAACCGGCTTCTGACGGATTCCGCGTGGCAGCGCCAGTACTCAGAGGTGGCGCAACGCGAGCTCGGAAAGGCGTTGAGCCCAAAGAAACCGGAGGACTGGTCGCCTGACGACTTCGTCGCGGCGGCGCTGTTCTTCACGAAAACCATCAACCCGGATTCGCCCACGGCGTTCGGCACGGTGCTGCAGGCCAAGAACTTGATTTACAACGTGATGATCTGGGACAACTTCCTCTACGGGCTGGGGGGCTCATGGTTTAGGAGCGGGTTCCAGCCGGCGTTGAACACCCCGCAGGCACAGAAAGCCCTGGACGTGTATGTCACGATCATGCAGAAGAAGGCCACCCCGGCGGGCTCAACGTCTTATGAGTATGGTGAGGCCAACGAGGCATTCCGCACCGGCAAAGTGGCCTTCATGGTCCAGTGGTCAGCCGCATTTCACGAACTGGACGATAAGACGAAGTCGCCGATGGTCGCCGGGAACGTGAAACTCGCCCCCGTTCCGGGCAAGAAGACGCACGTCCACGCGCTGGGGGTCGGCATCAGCGCCTATTCGAACACAAAGCCGGCCGTCCAGAAGTGGGTGCGGTTTCTCGCCACCACTCAGGCGATGCGGATGTACGCGGACGCGGGCGGGATTCCACCGGTCCGGGCGGCGCTGGCGAACCCTGCCCTCGCGAAGCAGCGGCCGGAGTTTCCCCTAATCGCGGAGCACGTCGAGAAGTACGGATACGTGGAAACCACGATCGCCGAGACCGTGCCGATCCTGGAGATCTTAGCCAAGCACCTCTCCGCGGCATGGGCGCTGCAGGTAGCGCCGAAGATCGCGCTGGACCAGGCCAACGGCGAGATCACGCAGCTGCTCAAGGAGAAGGGGTATCTGAAATAACGGTGGTCCAGGAGCGGCGTCTCGGATACGCGTTTCTCGCTCCGTTGACATTGCTGCTCCTGGGCCTCGCCGTCTTTCCGGGGCTGTACGCATACTACCTCAGCGCCCTGGACGCGAGCCTGGAAACATTCCGATCTCCTCGGTTCATCGGCCTCGCCAATTACGTTCGTGTTCTGACGGACCGTGAATTCTACGGCGCCGTCGCCTTCAGCGTTCGCTACACCCTGATTGTCGTCACGCTCGAGCTGGTGCTCGGCCTGGCGCTCGCGATTGCTCTCAACCGCGAACTGCGGGGGAAACGGTTCCTGGTCAGCCTGCTCCTCCTGCCGCTGATGGTCTCTCCGGTCTTGCTCGGGATCATGTTCCGGCTGACCCTCAATGAGTTCATCGGGACCGTCTCGTACTACCTGCGGGCGGCTGGATTTCCGGGGAATCTCCTCGCCCCGCCGTACGTGCCCTACACGTTGATGACCGTCGACGTGGTCCAATGGACGCCGTTCACGTTCCTCATCCTCTACGCGGGGCTTCGATCCATTCCCGACGAGCCGGTGGAAGCCGCTATTGTGGATGGCGCCGGCGGGTGGCAGATCTTGCGCTTTGTGGTCCTCCCGCTGCTGCGGCCGCTGCTGCTCACAGCAGCCTTCCTGCGGGGGATCGACGCATTCAAGACGTTCGATACCATCCAGATCCTCACGGCCGGGGGTCCCGGGAGCCTGACAACCACGGCGAGCATCTACGTGTACAAGACAGCCTTTCTCACGGGTCACCTGGGACGAGCGAATGCGGCGGTGGTGATCCTGTTGTTGCTGCTATCGATCCCCATGAGCCGGGCGATCCGCCACATTCTCAGGAGCACGCCATGACCGGCGCTCGGAGGAAACTTCTCACCACCGCAGGCGCGTGGGCGCTGGCGGCGGCCTGTGGGGTGCTGTTCAGCTTCCCCGTGCTGAATACGGTGTTGACATCGCTGAAGACGGTGGCCGATATCTCTTCCACCCCGCCCAAGTGGGTCTTTGCGCCGACGCTCGAACACTACGCCAACGTCTTCTATGCGGCGGGCTACAAATTCTCGCAATTTCTGGCCAACAGCCTCTTGATTTCACTGGCCTGCAGCGCGCTGCTTGTGGTCGTGTGCCTTCCGGCGGCGTACAGTATCGTGCGCTTTGGCATCGGGCGCGCCCGCCTGCTGCCGGCGGCCGTCAGTCTCCGGCTGCTGCCGCCGGTGACCTTCGCTATCCCATTCTTCATCCTGTACAGCGCCAGCGGACTGCTCGATACGCGCACCGGACTGGTGCTCGTCAACTTGCTCGGCAATATTCCCCTGGGGCTGCTGATCTTCGTCAGCTTTATCCAGGAGCTGCCGCAGGAACTCGAAGAATCGGCGTTTCTCGATGGAGCGACCGCAGCGCAGGCCCTGCGGCATATCGTCTTTCCGCTGGCGTACCCGGGGATCGGCGCTGTGGCCATCTTGACGTTCATCTGGACCTGGAACGAGTTTCTCTTTGCGCTGATGCTCACCATCAACAAGGCCACCACAGTCACCGTCGGTGCGTCGCTGTTTGTCACGGCGTGGGGAGTGCTGTGGGGTGATGTGGCCGCGGCGATTTCCGTGGCTGTGGTTCCGACGCTCTTGTTCAGCTTCTTCGTGCAGCGCTATCTGGTCCGGGGGATCACCCTGGGCGCGGTAAGATAGACGCCGGATCAGCGTAGGTAGTTCAGATGGGGCGCGTGGCGGCGCCTGAACTCTTCGGCGATCTTTGCTGCGATCTCCGCCGAAGGCACGAGCGGATGCAGCGTCAGCGCGGCGACCGCATCGGCCCACGACCGATTCAGCGCCGCGGCGATCGTCGCGCGCTCATAGGCCTTGACCCGCAGCACGAGGTCGCGCACCGGTGCCGGCAGCGAACCCATCCGCCGTGGGCGCGGACCGCTCGGGCCGAGGGTGAAGGGGATCTCGACAGCATCTGCGCCGTCGAGGTCTGTAATGGCGCCGCTGTTCGTGGCATTGACGATCAACTCTCGTCCGTCCGGTGTGCCCATCGCCTCGATCACGTCGAGCGCCGCGCGGGCGTAGCCGCCCTCGACATGTCCGCCCATCATCGCCAGGTCCCGGCGCTGGCCGGTCTCCGTCGCCATATATGAGGAGCGCCGCGCGAACATCGCATCCTCATAGATCGGCAGCGGGTCCTCGCCGCGTGTGACCGCGTCCAGCACTGCGGCGCGGAGCCGGGCCGCCACGTCGGCGACCTCCTGGCCACGTGTCCGGGGCGCTGCGCGCAGACGAGCGGCCACCTCATCGTGATGGTAGTAGTAGTGCAGATATTCGTTGGGCAGCAGCCCAAGCCGTCTGACCTCGTCGGGTGTAAACAGCGGCCGGCCGTACACGCCGCGGATGGCATCATCGCTGGCCAGAATCTCCGGCAGCCGGTCGGCTCTACCATCCCAAATAGCCCGCACCCAGCCGAGATGATTCAGGCCCAGGTAGTCTAGTGTCACGGCAGCTTCCGACAGACCCAACTGCGCCGCGATCCTCCGGCCAAGTGCGGGCGGAGT
>VBAL01000077.1:1729-8750 GCA_005888595.1 Candidatus Segetimicrobium genomatis | reverse complement strand
CTTGGCGGCCAGCATGCCCAGCAGGACGGTCTTCAGGGTGATGCCGCCGCCCCCGGCCACAGGGTTGTCGACAATCTTGGTGGTGGGGTTCTTCTTTGTGAACCAGTCGAAGATCACTTGCATCGCCTGCCGCTCGCCGCCGGCCGTCCACCAGTGGTAGATCAGCAGTTGCTGCTGGTCGGCAGCATATAAGGCGGGTGTCGCTATCAAGATGGCGGCAAGGGTGATGACCAGCCACCGCATTCGCACGTGACGCACGGTCATGCTGTCTCCTCCCCCAATGCATGCTCCTGCGCTTCATGACGCAGGGGGTGCGGTCTTCCTAGCATCACCTCCTCTTCAACAGATCTGTGGTGATGGGAATGACGAATTTCGGGGAGGAATCCAAAACCTCCTGTCGCGAATCACCTGCACACGCATGCCAGTGCCGTACCAACTTGATACGCGGGACCGGCCCTCGCGCGATGCGGCTGATACTAGGGAAGGTAAACGTGGCAAATCAAGTTGGTACGGCACCAGGCGACGCCGAACCAAGTATTCCGCAATGGAGCCCGCTGCCCGACGCGTTCCTCGGCATCTACTACATCGAGACGCGCGCCAACCTGCACCGCACCGCTGAATTTATCGCCCTGGAAGAGAGCGCGGGTTCGTGGTCCGGAGGTGGGACGGCGACCGCGCTGTACGCGCGATCGCTGGGGCGCGTGCACGATGTGCGCGAGATCGCCCCGGGCCGTGGATACGCCGCCATTGCCTACCCTGCGGGGAATCTGCCCGAGCGCGGTTCCCCGTTTGCCGCCATCTGGCTGTACCTGCTGGCCGGCCCGCTCTTTGAACGACCGTTCGCCGACGTGATCCGGCTGGCCGATGTCGTCCTCCCCGACGGCATCCTCGCCGCATTCCGCGGGCCCCGGTTCGGCATTTCGGGGACGCGCGCCTTGCTGCGCCAGCCCGCAGGGGAGTTGCTGTTCGGCGCGATCGTCAAGCCCGGAGCCGGGCTCACCCCCGATGAAGTGGCGGCGCGGTGCGACGCCGCCGCGCGCGGCGGCGTGCATCTCATCAAAGATGATGAGAAGATGAACAACCCCGTGTATTGCCCGCTCCACGCCCGAGTCGCGGCGGTCTCGCGCGCTTTGCGCCGGGTCGAAGACGACACCGGGCAGCGGGTGATCTACTGCCCGCACCTCACCGGCCGGCCCGATCAGATGTTGGAGGCGGCCCGCGCCGCCGTGGAAGCCGGGGCCACCGGCCTGATGGTGAACGTGTTTGCCGCAGGGCTGGCCGCGCTGCAGATGCTCAGCGAGGATGCCGGCACCCGGGTGCCTATCTACGTACATTCGGGCGGCCGGTCGGCGCTCGCGCATCGCCCCGGCAACGGCATCGATGTCCGCGTCTTCGCCCGATTCGCGCGGCTGCTCGGCGGCGACTATCTCGACCTCTACGCGCAGGGAGGATATTTACGCACCGAGGCCCCCGCCCAGACGCGGGAACTCGCGAATGTGCTGCGGGGGCCGTGGGGAGCAATCGCTCCCGTCCTCCCCACGTGCTCGGGCGGGTTGACGCCACAGACGCTTGCCGCCAACTACGAGACACTGGGCCGGGATGTCCTCCCGATGGCAGGGTCCGCCATCTTCGGCCACCCCCTCGGCGCTGCGGCAGGCGTCGCTGCCCTGCGTCAGGCCGCGGAGCGTTACTTTCAGGACCTCGCCTCCCCCTCGTGGTCCTGATCCTCTGTCCCAATCTCTGCCTCGATCGGGTGATCGTGGTTCCTGGTTTCTCACCGGGGCGCATTCACCGCGGAGAATCCGGCGTCACGCTCGCGAGCGGCAAGGGGTTGAACGTGGCGCGCGCGGTGCGCGCGCTCGGTGAGCAGGCGACTGTCATCGGCCTGGTCGGCAGCGACGACAACGGGCGCGCTATCGTGCAGGGCGCCAGGACCTGCGGCATCTCGCTGCGGGCGGTGCGGGTGGAGGGCCCAACTCGCGTCTGCACGCTGATAATCGATCCAGGCAACGCCGAAACTGTGATCAACGAACCGGGGCCGGAGGCCGGCGGAGGGATCGACCAGCAGCTCTTGGCCCATCTGCGGGCCGGTCTGCGGCGCGCCCGGGTTCTCGTGCTGGCCGGCAGTGTCCCCGCCGCGCTGCCCCAGAACTTCTACGCGCGCGCGATCGAACTGAGTCGCGAGGTGAAACGCGTCCCCGCCATTCTGGATGCGGCGGGCGCTCCGCTTCGCCTCGGTCTACTGGCGCAGCCTAATCTGATCAAAGTCAACCGGACGGAGATGGCAGATGTCCTGGCGCGGCCGCTGGCGTCCGTCGACGAGGTACTCGACGCTGCCGATACGCTCCGTACCCAGACGCGCGGCGAGGTCATCGTGACGATGGGCGCCTCTGGAGCGGCGCTCATCACGGCCGAGGGCCGGTGGCATCTCAGCCCGCCGGAGGTGACGCGCGTCAATACGATCGGCGCGGGGGATAGCCTGACGGCGGGTGTGATCGTCGGTCTGCTGCGCGGCTATTCCCTGTTGGATGCGGCGCGGACGGGTGTGGCCGCTGCGGCGGCCGACGTGACGACGCTCCTTCCTGGAACAATTGACGCCGAGCAGGTGGGCGCGCTGCTTCCCCAGGTTGCCATCCGGGCGAGTGCACGCTGAGAGGGAACGAATCGATGCCGGACGTGACCTGCATGGGTATTCTCGTCGCCGACGTGATTGTGCGGCCATTAGATGAATGGCCGGAACGCGGCCGGCTGACCCTGGTTGACTCCATCGGCCTGAGGTCGGGCGGCCTCGCGCACACCACCGGGATTGCGCTGGCGAAACTTGGAGTGGATACGGCGGTCGTCGGCCGGGTCGGCACAGATCCGTTCGGTGACTTTCTTGTTCAGGCCCTTGTGGATCACGGCGTGCGCCCGCACGTCGTGCGGGAGCCGGAGGCGCCGACCTCCACGACTGTGGCGGCCGTGGCCAGCAGCGGAGAGCGTTCCTTCATCCATCTGATCGGTGCGAACGGCAGATTGACTCCCCTGGACATCTCTGATGACTTGCTCCACGCGACCAGGATCTTTCACCTGGGTGGATGCTTCGTACTGCCCGCACTCGACGGCGCGCCGGCTGCGGGCCTGCTCCGGCGGGCACGGCAGCAAGGATGCCGGACCAGCATGGACCTGGCGTGGGATCCCTCCGGCCGGTGGATGTCGGTGCTGGAACCGTGTCTCCCTCACCTGGATTTCCTGTTTGGAAACCAGGATGAGCTCGGTCACGTCACGGATCGCAGCGACCCCGTAGAGATCGCTGGCCTTCTCCGGGCGCGAGGCGTGGGAGTGGTGGCCGTCAAACTGGGCGAAGCCGGCGCCTATGTCGATGGTGCGGGCTGGCGTGGACAGGTGCCCGCGTACGCGGTCGAGGTGGTGGATACCACCGGCGCAGGCGACGCGTTCTGCGGTGGGTTCCTGGCCGGGGTCCTCGCCGGCTGGGAGATCGAGCGCGTGACCCGTTTCGCCAACGCGGTCGGCGCATTGTGCGTGACGGCCGTCGGCGGCACCGCCGGCGTGCGCAGCCGTGAGGAGACGCTGCGATTCATGGATGGGGCTGCGGTCCGGGGCCGCGCATGAGGCGCGTGGAACAGGCGCTGGACAGGTTGCTGGATCGGGGAGTGCTGCCGCTGCTCCCAAACTATGTGCGGCGGCTCTACATGGATGGAGGCCGGCTCCCCATCTCCCGCCGGCCAGGCGACACGTACGTACCTCGCGCGCGGATGTGGCGGCCCGAGCGGTGGATCGGTTCCACCGTCCCCGCCATGAACCCGCACCCTATTTCCGACGAAGGGATCGGCCGGATCGACGCGCCCGGCGGGCCGATCAAACTCACCGCGGCGCTGCGGATGCGCGGGCGGGACATTCTAGGGTCTCACGCCTTCGCCGCCTACGGTCCCGACTTCCCCATCCTGATCAAGATCCTCGACCCGGCGCAGACCATCGGGTTCCACTTTCATGCGCGCGATGAAGATGTCTGGGCTCATCCGGCGCGATTCGGCGGACAGCGATTCGGAAAGGATGAAGCGTATTACTTCCTTGATGCGCCCAAAGGACCGATTCCCTATACGCATGTCGGGCTGTTTCCCGGGACCACGCGGCGCGTGCTCGCCGAGGCGATTGCCGCCGGCGGCGGCCGCGTCCTGGAACTGTCGCCGGTCATCCACCAGCGCATCGGTGAAGGCTTCTTCGTGCCGGCGGGCATCCCGCACCGTCCGGGGACGGCGCTGACGCTCGAGGTCCAGGAGCCATCCGATGTGTACACGATGCTGGAACGCGAGTCCGGCGGTCGGAAACTGACACCCGCAGAGATGCACCCGGGATTCGCATCGATTGATCAGGCCCTGGCGTTTGTGGACTTCAAGACCGCCTGTGATCCCGGGCTGGGGCCACGCGGTTATTTGCGGCCGGAGCCTGTGCGCGGTGAGCGCGCGCGCGGCGGCCGGGCAGAGTGGATCTTTCCGCCCCGGCTGCGCAAATTCAGCGGCAAACGGCTGGTGGTACGGACCCGGTTTCAGAGTGTTGAAGGAAGTGCGTATGTTGCGCTGGTCTGGCGGGGCCGCGGGCGGGTGAACGGGATGCGCATCCACGCGGGATCGGAGTTTCTCGTGACCGCGCGGGTTGCCACCCACCCGCATCTGTACGAAGCCGAGGGCGGCCAGCTGGAAGTATTCATGCTCTTTCCGCCCGACCCGGAGCATTTTCGCCGGGTTCCTCGGTGATCGCCTGTGGTCGATCTGTTACACCCGACGTGTAGGATCCGGATCATTCCGTATGTCATCGGAGGTGAGGTCCGTGAACCGCGAATCCATGACTGTGCGCGACGCCGCGCTGATCATCCTTCGCCTCGCCCTGGGCGCAACCTTCATTATTCACGGGTATCCAAAGTTGTTCCCATCAGGCACCGCAGGCTTTGCCGGTTTCCTCCAGAACCTGGATTTTCCCGCGCCCGCGATCTTCGCCTGGATCGTCTCCCTTGTAGAGTTCGGCGGGGGCATCGCGATGATATTCGGACTCCTCGTCCGTTACGTGGGCGCATTAATGACCATCGAGATGCTTGTGACGAGTACGAAGGTGAAGATGGCCCACGGCGTGGGTTTCATCGGCTCGCGGGGGGCGGGATGGGAACTGGATTTCCTTCTCCTGGCCATCGCGTTGGCGCTCGCGTTGCACGGCGCCGGCTCGTTCTCTGTTGACGGGATGCTGGCGAAGAGGAAACGACCTGCCGCTCAGAACTAATCATGCTGGATACCCAGTGGACAAGATCGTTCTCAGCGGCCTGACGAAAGTGTTCCCGACCGGCTACGGGCCGGTCGCGGCCCTGTCCTCCGTGGATCTCGTGGTCCGCGAGGGCGAGTTCTTCGTGCTGCTGGGCCCTTCCGGCTGCGGCAAGACGACGCTGGTTCGGATCATGGCCGGATTGGAACGCCGCACCTCGGGCGAGATGACCATCGCCCGGACCGACGCCGGCAAGCCGCTGACGGCGATGGTCTTCCAGGAAGATTCAGTCTTTCCGTGGATGACCGTCGAGGAGAACATCGGCTACGGCCTGTGGATCCAAGGCGTGCCTCGGCCCGTCATCGCGCGCACAGTCAGCCTCTACCTTGAGAAAGTCGGCCTCACCAGGTTCGCGCGCGCATATCCATTCCAGCTCTCCGGAGGGATGAAAAAGCGGACCAGCGTTGCCCGCGCGTTTGCCGCAGACCCCGAAGTCCTGCTCATGGACGAGCCTTTCGGCGAGCTTGACGAACAGACGCGCGTCCTGCTGCAGGCAGAACTCGTTAAGATCTGGGACGAGAACCGCAAGACGGTGGTCTTCATCACGCACAGCATCGACGAGGCCGTCGTGCTCGCAGACCGCATCCTCGTTATGACGGCCGCCCCTGGAAGGGTCAAGGCTGTGGTGGAGGTTCCGTTTCCGCGCCCCCGCCAGGCCTACGAGATGCGGGCCGACCCGGCGTACGGGCGACTCATCCACCATCTGTGGGGACTGCTTCGCGAGGAAGTGCTGAAGGCAAAAGCGGAGGAGGCCGCCGCGTATGTCCCAGGCATCTGAGCGGCTGGTCCCCCGGACGCCCATCCCTCCCTCCGCGCGCAGGGTGGCAGTGGGAGAACAGCTGATCGCGATGGTCTCCCCCTTGCTGCTCATCGCGCTCTGGGAGGGGCTGGTCAGGATCCGGATCCTGGACGCGCGCTTCTTCCCCGCGCCTTCCTCTATCGTGGGAACCTTTGCCGGTCTGATCGCCTCGGGAGAACTCCTGCTGCACGCCGGGGCCAGCCTGAAGCGCGTCCTGCTCGGATTCCTCGTCGGCGGAGTGCCGGCCCTTACCCTCGGGCTGGCGATGGGGCTATCGCGCTGGGCGAGGGCCGCGCTGAACCCGATTATCTCGGCCACGTACCCGATCCCCAAAAGCGCGATCCTGCCGCTTCGCGATCGGAGTCTTCTACCTGGTGCTCATCAACACGATGGCCGGGGTACTAAACATCCAGCCCATCTTCCTAGACGTGGGCCGCAACTTTGGCGCGAACCGCCTGCAGGTCTTCCGGTCCATCGCGCTCCCCGGCGCCCTGCCCATGATCTTCGCCGGGCTGCGGCTGGGCTTGGGGATTGGTCTGATCCTGATTGTGATCGCGGAGATCGTCGGAGCACGGAGCGGCATCGGCTATATGATCTGGCAGGCGTGGACGATCTTTCAGGTGGAGCGCATGTACGTCGGATTGGTCGTGATCGCTATTCTGGGATGGCTGGCTGCGCTCATCCTCGACGCCGTCGAGCGAGCACTGATCCCCTGGAGCCCTCGGAGGTAGAACGTGACGGCAACGCCACGGATCGACATTTCTGCGCACATTTTGCCCAGGCGGTACTTCGACGCGGTAGCGGCCGTGTCGCCGCGCGGGTTCTACATGCAGAAGCGCGTGTCCGCCATTCCGACCCTTGTCGATCTGGATGCACGGTTTCGGGTGTTGGACCAGTTCGACGACTACGCCC
>VBAL01000077.1:0-1696 GCA_005888595.1 Candidatus Segetimicrobium genomatis | reverse complement strand
CTGGGAAGAGCGCCGAGCTGGCCCGCATCGCCAACGAGGAGCTGGCTGCGCTGGTCGCGAGACATCCCGACCGGTTCGTCGCCGCCGTCGCCGGTCTGCCCCTCAACGACGTCGCGGCCACGCTGCGCGAGCTGGATCACGCCGTCCACCGCCTGGGGCTGCGCGGTGTCCAGCTGTTCACGCACATCAACGGGAAGCCCCTCGACGCTCCGGAGTTGTCGCCGGTCTTTGAGGCGGTGGCCGAGTTGAATGTCCCGATTTGGCTGCATCCCGCCCGCGGCGCAACCCCGCCCGACTATCCCGGCGAGAAGAAGTCACTCTATGAGATCTGGCATGTCTTTGGATGGCCCTTCGATACGACGATCGCGATGACGCGGATGATTTTCAGCGGGCTCCTGGACCGCTTTCCGACACTAAAGGTCATCACGCACCACCTGGGCGGCACAGTGCCGTTCCTGGAATCCCGGATCAAGAATGCCTACGATCAGTTCGGCACCCGCACCGCGGACGAGGACTACGGTGCGCTGCTGCGCACGCTGCGGAAGCACCCGCACGACTACTATCGGATGTTCTACGCTGACACCGCGCTGTACGGATCACCACCGGCCCTTGAGTGCGGGCTCGCGTTCTTCGGCGCCGAGCACGTCCTGTTTGGCAGCGACATGCCGTTCGATGCCGAGGGCGGATCCCGTTATATCCGCCAGACGCTGGGCGCGATTGATCAGATGACTGCTTCGCATGAGGCAAAGCGGCGGATTCTGCGCGAGAACGCCGTGAAGCTGCTTGGGATGGAGCCTGGGGGGAGATGACGGAGTGATGCGCTGGTTGAGATCCGGAATAGCAATTGTCGTGGGGGTGTTCTTCCTGGCCGGTGCCGCAAAGGCCCAGATGCCTCCGAGCACCCTGCGGGTGGGGGTGGTGGCCTCGGTCAGCGACGCCGGATTCTTCGTGCCGGTGGAGAGAGGCTACTTTGCGGAACAGGGACTAGCCGTCGAGTTCGTGCCGTTTCTGGGCGTGGGGCAGCTCGACATCGGCGGTGGCGCGGTCAGCGCGGGACTCTTCAACGCGCTGGCCCGGGGCATCGACCTGCGCATCGTCGCCGACAAAGGTACCATTCGGACTGGACAGAGCTATGAGGCCCTTATCATCCGCCGCGATCTCGTGGAAAGCGGCCGCTTCAAGACGCTGGCGGATCTGAAAGGGCTGCGCATCGGCCTGGCGGCCAGGGGAATCTCCCCGCACATAGATCTGGTCATGTTCGCGCAGAAGGCCAACCTCAAGCCCGACGATGTGGAGATCACTGTGATGGCTTTCCCGGACATGGTCCCGGCCATGGCCAACAAGGCGCTGGATGGGGCGCTGCTGATCGAGCCCTTCCGGACCCAGGCTCTCGAGCAGCAGATCGGGGTCTTTATCGAGAGCGCGGACAAGATCTATCCGGACCACCAGGTCGCCGTAGTCTTGTATGCGCCCCACATGCGGCGTGAAAAGGTGGAAGTGGGCAGGAAGTTCATGGTCGCCTACCTCCAGGGCGTACGAGACTTCAACGACGCCTTCATTAAAAAGCAATCCGACAAGAAGCGGCAGGTCATCGATGCTCTGGCAAAATACACGCCGGTCAAAGACCTCGCGCTGTACGAAAAAATGGTCATGCCCTGGCTCGACCCCGATGGGAGCGTGAACCGGACGAGTCTCC
>VBAL01000076.1 GCA_005888595.1 Candidatus Segetimicrobium genomatis | reverse complement strand
AGAAGTACAGTTCGGTGTAGGCGATCTGCCACAGCAGGAAGTTGCTGATCCGTTGCTCGCCGCCGGTGCGGATCAGCAGATCGGGATCGGGGAGGCCGGCGGTGTACAGATATCGTCCCAGCACCGCCTCGTCGATTGTCTGCGGGGTGAGGCGCCCGCTGGCCAGATCCCCCCCCAACCGGCGCACCGCGTCGATGATCTCAGCGCGGCCGCCGTAATTGTAGGCGATGTTGAGCACCAGGGTCTTGTTATCGCGTGTCAGGGCGATGACCTGCTCGACCTGCTCCCGGAGCGCCGGCTCCAACGAGTCCAGTTCCCCGCTCATGCGAAACTGCACGCCGGCCTCCATGAGGTCATCGAACTCATCGATCAGGGCCTCCCCCAGCAGCCGCATCAGCGCTTCGACTTCGCCGGCCGGACGGCGCCAGTTTTCCGTGGAAAACGCATAGAGCGTGAGCACCCGCACGCCGTACTCGCGACACCCTTCAATGGTCCGCCGCACCGCGTCCAGACCGGTACGGTGCCCCGCGACGCGCGGCAGTCCCCGCGCGGCCGCCCAGCGGCCATTGCCGTCGCGATGACGGACCGCGGGGAGGGCTGCGGGTCACTCACGATTGATAGGAGGGACATAACGTTCCCGGGTGACGACGAGATCTACCTGCCCGTCGCTCCGGCGCCGCGCCCGCACCACGCGCAGCGATCCCTCCAGCACCACCGGGCGGGGCGAGGTGGTCTCGACAATCACGCCCACCCGCTCACCGGCGATCTCCAACCGCCGGCGGGCCTGCTCCGCGTCCAGACCGATGAGATCGCTGAGGTCCGCCGCAGCATCGCCGTGCATCGGCCGGGCAGGCACGGTCACAGTTCCATGATCTCTTTGTCTTTGGCGCTCAAGAGCGCGTCGATCTCGGCGATCGATTTGTCGGTGAGCTTCTGGAGTTCGTCGAGACCACGCTTGGATTCGTCCTCGGAGACCTCGCCGTCATCCTCCAGTTGCTCGATCATCTCTTTCGCCTCGCGGCGCACATTGCGGATCGCCACCCGCCCCTCTTCCGCGTGTTTGCGGGCCACCTTGACCAGTTCCCGCCGGCGTTCCTCCGTGAGGGAGGGAATCGGCACCCGGACGTAGACGCCGTCGCTGCTGGGGACCAGGCCCAGCTCGCTCTTGAGGATTGCCTTCTCCACGTCTTTGACGATCTTCTTGTCCCACGGATGGATCATCAGCAGGCGGGGTTCGGGGACCGTCACCGTGGCCACCTGTGTGATGGGTGTCGGCACGCCGTAGTAGTCGACGCGGATCTGCTCCAGCAGAGCGGGGCTGGCACGCCCGGTCCGCAGCGAGGCGAATTCGTGCTTCGTGGCTTCGATGGCCTTCTGCATCCGCGCTTTGGCATCCGCGATGACGACCTCCTCCCCCAGCACTGTCCGCGTGACGTTCCCCGGCCGGGCCACGTCGAAGACCACGATGTCCATGTTGTTATCCTTGCACAACGCGACCGCCGTGGCATCCATCACCTTGAGGTCGCGGTTGAGCACCTCCATGTAGCCCAGCTGGCGGAACATCACCGCGTCGGAGTGGACGTTGGGGTCCTTATCATAGACACCGCCCACACCCCGCTTGGCCATCAGCAGGGCGTCGGCCTCGATCTCAATGGCCCGCAGTGCCGCGGCGGTGTCCGTGGTGAAGTACGGACTTCCAGTCCCGCCGGCAAAGATCACCGTCCGCCCCTTTTCCAGGTGCCGGATGGCGCGGCGCCGGATGAACGGCTCGGCAATCTGATGCATCTCGATCGCCGTCTGGACGCGGGTGACGAGTCCCTCTTTTTCCATAATATCCTGCAGCGCCAGGGCGTTGATCACGGTGGCGAGCATGCCCATGTGGTGCGCGGTGACTTCATCGACCCCCAGCCGGGCCGAGATGTCTGCGCCACGCACGAGATTTCCACCGCCTACCACAATGGCCACCTGCACGCCGTGCGCCGTAACGTCTTTCACTTCCTGCGCGACCAGCCGGAGCACAGCGGCGTCAAGACCCGTGTGGCCGTCGCCGGCCAGGGCCTCGCCGCTGAGCTTCAACAGGATGCGGTGGTACTTGGGATTACGCGCCGTGGTCTTATTCTCCACGCGTGAACCGGGCAAACCGCCGCGCTTGAACCCCGCCGCGGCCAACCCTATTCGCCCAGCTTGAATCGTGCAAACCGTCGGATCTGCACATTTTCACCCAGCCTGGCGATCGCCTCGGTGACGATATCGCGCACACGCCGGCTCTCGTCTCGGATGAACGGCTGCTCCAGCAGCACCAAGTCCTGGACCCACTTCTCCAGGCGGCCGTCCACTGCCGCGGCAGGCTTGCCGGCCAGTTCGCTGGCGAACTGCCGGCGCATTGTTTCCACGACTTCAGCGGGAATCGCGTCCCGGCTGACGCCAGGTCACGCGCCAGGCGTTTGAACTCCTCAGTACGCGCCACGAAATCGGTTTCGCAGTTCACCTCGACGATCGCACCCACGCGGCCGCCGGTGTGGATGTACGCTTCTACGAGTCCTTCAGACGCTGTCCGGCCGGCTTTCTTGGCTGCCGTCGCGAGTCCCTTGGCCCGCAGCAGTTCTGCGGCCTTATCTAGATCGCCGCCGGCCTGCTGCAGCGCGACGCGGCAGTCCATGACGCCGGCGCCGGTGCGATTCCGCAACTCCCTGACCAGATCGGTGCTGATCTCCACTGCGGTCTTACGGTTCACTCGTCTCCACCCCTACTCGTCTTGCCGAATTCGCGGATCACCGCTCAGCCTCTCCTTCGACGAGCGCTTCCTCGACCGGCGCCTTGACCTCCACGAGCTCCTCAGTCTGCGCCATCTCCGCGGCGGCGGGTTCTTCGCCCTCCACCGCCACCACCTCTTCGGGCACCGCGGTCGGACCCTCCTCGACCACCTCGCGCTTGCGCCGCTCTTCCAACCCTTCGAGGGCGGCATTGGCGACGCGGCTGGTGATCAGACGCACGGCGCGGATGGCATCATCGTTTCCAGGAATAGGATAATCCACCTCGTCGGGATCGCAGTTGGTGTCTACGATGGCCACGACCGGGATCCCGAGCTTGCGCGCCTCAGCGACGCCGATGTGCTCCTTGCGGGTATCGACGATGTAGACGGCCGCCGGCAGCTGGGTCATGTTCTTGATCCCGCCGAGATACTTCTCCAGCCGCGCAAGTTCCTCCAGCAGCCGTGCCTGCTCCCGCTTGGGCAGGACGTCCAGGTGGCCGCGGTCGCGCATATCTTCGATCTCGCGCAGCCGCTCGACGCGCCGGCGGATCGTTTGGAAATTCGTGAGCATCCCGCCCAGCCAGCGCTGGCAGACATACGGTTGCTGCGCGCGCATGGCCTCCTCCCGGATGGCATCCTGGGCCTGCTTCTTCGTACCCACAAACAGGCACGTCCCGCCGTTCGCGACGGCGCCGCGGATGAATTGGTAGGCCGTCTCGATCATGGGAACGCTTTTCTGGAGATCGATGATGTGGATGCCGTTGCGTTCAGTGAAGATATAGCGGGCCATCTTGGGGTTCCACCGCCGGGTCTGGTGCCCGAAGTGGACGCCCGCTTCCAGCAGTTGTTTCATCGTAACGACAGGCACTGGCGAACCCTCCCTGTGGTTGTCGGCCTCCGCTCCCTTCATCCAGCGCCGGAGCCCTCGTGGGGCACCACCGGCGGAGTCGAAGAGCGTGTGAGATGACCACGCCCCGGGGTATCGCCCGGGGCGGGCCACTTCGTGAACGCGAACCCGACGTAGTATAACACAAACCACCGGAACCAGGGGGCCACGGGACCAGGCAACCAGGCCTACGTGAGCCCATGTCCGCCTGGTCCCATGGTACCTCGGTCCCTTGGTCCCGTCGTCACGCTCTGGGGTGCGCCTTGTCGTACACGCGCTTCAGCCAGTCCCGGGAGACGTGAGTGTAGATCTGGGTGGTGACCAGGTTGACATGGCCGAGCAACTCCTGCACGACCCGCAGGTCGGCGCCGCCGTCCAGCAGATGAGTCGCAAACGTGTGCCGCAGCACGTGGGGGCTGACGCGCTTGGCCAGCGCGGCCTGGCGGATCGCGCGGTCGAGCACGACGCGCACGCCACGGTCTGACAGCGGTCCGCCGCGCGCGTTGACAAAGACCGCATCGGCTGTCCGGTGTTTAATGAGCTGAGGCCGTCCGTCCGCCAGATAGTGGCGCAGCGCCTCCACGGCGGCGTCGGCCACCAGGACGACGCGTTCTTTGCGGCCCTTCCCGGTGACACGCAACTCCCCTCCCCACTGGACGTCGGACACCCGCAGCGCGACGAGTTCCCCGACCCGCATGCCCGTGGCGTAGAGTAGCTCGAGAATGGCGCGATCGCGGCGGCCAAGCGCCGTCGAAATGTCCGGCGCCGCCAGGACCATCCGGACCTCATCCGGGGTCAGGAATGTGGGGAGCCGGCGCTGGCGGCGCGGCGTCGACACCAGCACGAGCGGGTTCTGGGAGACTTTTCCCTCACGGTAGAGGAACCGGAAAAATGTGCGGACGGCGGAGAGTTGCCGGGCGATGGCGCTGCGCGCGTAGCGGCGGCTCAGGCTCGCCACGTACCGCCGGGCCAGCTGCGGCGTCACCTGGTCCCAGGCGGTGACCCCCTGGCCGTGCACGAAGCCACTAAACTGACTGAGATCGCGGCCGTACGCCGCAAGGGTGTGCCGAGACGCACCCCGCTCCCCTTCGAGGGCGCGCAGGAAACCGGCGACGTCTGGATTGGCGTCGCGCGCAGGAGATGCCGCGGGCATCCGGCCTGCTGCGGTGGGGTGGCGAGACTGCCGGGCTGCCATGTCCGGACCGGCAGAGCGCCGGGCCACGAGGGGGGTTCGCTTACGGGGCGAGGTGGTCCTCTGCCGGCGTGCGCGGCTCATCGGTCGCGCTCGGCACGACCTCGGTATATCCACATGCCTTGTCCAGGCACCGTAGCGTCGTCCGGCGTGTGGTCTGATGCATCCCCAGTACAGAGGTGTTGCAGCGGGGGCAGAGCCGGTCGGTGGGCCGGTCCCAACTCGTGAACGTGCACGCCGGATAGGTGCTGCATCCGAAAAACATACGGCCCCGTCGTGATCGGCGCTCGACCACCTCGCCGACTTTGCAACGGGGGCAACGAACGCCGATCCCTAAGGGGCGCGTGTACTTGCACTCCGGATAGCCCGAGCAGGCGATGAACTCGCCAAACCGGCCGTACTTGCGCACCAGCGGGCGGCCGCACTGCGGACAGGCTTCGCCGATCTCCACGACCGGGGTCTCCACCTGCACAATCTTTTGCTCGGCGGCGACCAGGTCGTGCTCGAACGGCTTCCAGAAATCGCCCACCACCTTCTGCCAGTCCAGCCGGCCTTCTTCGACGTGGTCGAGTTCCTCTTCCAGCGCGGCGGTGAAATCATAATCCATCACATCGCCGAAGTGCTCGACGAGCAGATCGTTGACGAGCTTGCCGAGATCCGTGGGATGCAACCGGCGGCTGATGGGCTTCACATACCCGCGGCGCTTGATCGTCTCGATCGTCGGGGCGTAGGTGCTGGGCCGGCCGATCCCGCGTTCCTCCAGCGACCGGACCAGCGAGGCTTCGGTGTAGCGCGGCGGCGGCTGGGTGAAATGCTGCTGCGGATCGAGCGAGACCACCGCGAGTGTCTCTGTCGTGGACAAAGCCGGCAGCCAGCCCTCCTGCCCCTCACCATTCTCTGGAAGATCGCGGTAGACGGCCAGGAACCCAGGAAACTTGACCCGCGAGCCCGTGGCACGGAACAGGTACCCATCGGCGGCGATGTCCACGGAGAGCGTGTCCATCACCGCGGAGGCCATCTGGCTGCTGACGAAGCGCTCCCAGACCAGTTTGTAGACTTTGAACTGGTCGCTGCGCAAGTGCGGTTTCACCCGGTCGGGCGTTCGGTGCACGGAGGTGGGCCGGATGGCTTCGTGCGCATCCTGCGCCGAGCGCCGTGACCGGTACACCCGCGGTGCGTCCGGCAGGTAGGACGGCCCGAACGTTTTCGTCACGAACTCCTGCGCCTCACGTTGGGCCGATTCCGCGACGCGGACCGAATCAGTGCGCATATAGGTAATGAGGCCCACGGTGCCCTCAGCACCCAGATCGACACCCTCGTACAGTTGTTGCGCGACGTTCATCGTGCGCGCCGCAGAATAGCCCAGGCGCCGGTTCGCCTCCTGCTGCAGGGTGCTGGTGGTGAACGGCGGGGAGGGATGGCGGAACTGATCTTTGCGCCGCACCTCGCCCACGGTGAACGTGGCGCCCCGCAAGGAGGTTACGATCGCCTCCGCCTGATCGCGCGTCCGAATGACTGTGGCCCCATCCTCGGTAGGCGCCCCATAGCGTACGCCGTCCCTACCAACCAGGCGGGCGGTGAAGACCTGCTTAGCCTTCTGCAGTTGGGCCAGGATGCTCCAGTACTCCTGCGGAACGAAGGCCTCGATCTCTTTCTCTCGATCCACGACCAGACGGACAGCCACCGACTGCACGCGCCCCGCCGACAGGCCGCCGCGCACCTTCCGCCACAACAACGGGCTGAGCTTGTAGCCAACCAGCCGGTCCAGGATGCGGCGGGCCTGCTGCGCATTCACGAGGTTGAGATCGATCTCGCGCGGGTGGGCCAGGGCGCGCTGCACCGCCTCCTTGGTGATTTCGTGGAACTCGATGCGCTTGATGGCCGAGTTGACCGACCGGAGCGCATCGGAGAGGTGCCAGGAGATCGCCTCGCCTTCCCGGTCCGGGTCGGTCGCCATGTAGACGGCGCTGGCCTGCTTAGCTGCCTCTTTCAATTCCTTGAGGATCGGGGCTTTGCCCTTGATCACAATGTACCGCGGCGTGAAGCCATTCGCCACGTCGACGCCGAGCCGGCTCCGCGGAAGGTCCTTGACGTGGCCCATCGAGGCCACCACGTCGTATCGGCGGTCCAGGAACTTCTTCAGTGTGCGGGCTTTGGTGGGCGACTCCACCACCACCAGCGCGCGCGCTCGGGCGGCGCGCGCCAGCTTCCCACCGCTGGCGGCCGGCCGGGCACGTTTGCGCACCGGCGCGGCGGCCCCAGAGGGGGGTGTCTGCGGCGTGGTGGTCGCGGTGGGGGTCATCGGGCCAGCGACCCGTCGTTGCCCTGTGGCTGCTGACTCGTTCATCGCTTCATCATCGTCTTGACATCTCGCCTGCTGTATCGTGCCCCAGGCCATGCCGTCACGAGACCTCGGCACTCTAACGCGGTCAGCGCCGCGCTCACCGCCGAGACCGGAAGGCCGCATCGCAGCGCCAGCTGGTCGACATGCTGCGGCGTGACATCCAATCGCGCGAATATCATCGCCTCGGTCCCTGCCAGGTGCGGCATCCTCAGCGCGGGCCCCGCCGGCACCGGCAGACGCAGTTCCTCCAAGATATCGCCCACGCCCTGGACCAGCTTTGCGCCTTCCTGCACCAGGCGGTGCGGGGCGCCGGCCGTGGGATCGGTGATCCGGCCCGGCACCGCGAATACTTCGCGCCCCTGCTCCAGCGCCGCATCGGCGGTGATCAACGCCCCGCTGTCCAGTCGCCCTTCCACGACCACCACTCCCAACGACAATCCGCTGATGATGCGGTTGCGCAGCGGAAACTGGCCCGGCCGCGGTGGAGTACCCGGTGCAAACTCCGACATCACTGCACCGTGCCCGATGATCTCACTCATCAGACCCCGGTGCTCGGGCGGATACACGACGTCGGGACCACACCCCAACACGGCAATCGTGCGCCCTCCCGCCGCCAGCGCGCCACGATGCGCGGCGGCATCGATCCCCCGGGCCATCCCGCTGACCACCGTGATCCCGCACGTGGCGAGATCGCGCGCCAGTTCTTCCGCCACCGCCCTGCCGTACTCCGTCGCCCGCCGCGCACCGACAATCGCAACCGCGGACACATCGGCGGGATGCAGCTCACCGCGCACATACAAGCGTGACGGCGGATCGAAGATCGTGCGCAAACGCGCCGGGTACGCGGCGTCATCGATCGTGATGACTGCAATCGCATCACGGATGTGTTCCGGGCGCAAACCTACCCTCTACCTTACCACAGGGTGTCAAGCAACCTGTGCGCGGTACTCCGGTCATCCGAGCAATCGTAGGGGACGATCGAAGGCCCTGTATTGCACCGCCTCCGCCAGTTGCGCGGTGGTAATCGCCGCGGAACCGTCCAGATCCGCGATGGTGCGTGCCAGCCGCAGGGCGCGGTCATGCGCGCGAGCGGATAAGCTCAATCGCTCGATCGCGCCCCGCAGGAACGCGCGTCCCTCATCATCGGGCCGGCAGAAACGCCGGGTCTGCCTCGGGGACATCGCGGCGTTGCACGCGATCGCGCCCTCGAAGCGTTCGCGCTGCACCTCGCGGGCGCGCACCACTCGGGCCCGGATATCCGCGGAGTGCTCCGCGGTAGACCCGGTGGTGAGATCCGCCGGAGTCACACGTGGAACTTCGATGTGCAGATCGATGCGGTCCAGCAACGGACCCGAAACGCGGGTGAGGTAGCGCGCCACCTGCGCCGGAGAACACAGGCACTCCCGGCCTGTGTCGCCAAAGTGACCGCAGGGACACGGGTTCATCGCCGCCACCAGCATGAAGCGGGCAGGGAAGGTGGCCGTGGACTGCACTCGCGCCACCGTGACCACGCCGTCCTCCAACGGCTGCCGCAGCGCCTCCAGCACGTCGCGACGAAATTCGGGGAGTTCGTCGAGAAACAGCACGCCGTGGTGTGCGAGGGTGACCTCACCCGGTCGCGGCAGCGGGCCCCCGCCGGTCATCGCCGCGGCGCTGGTGGTGTGATGCGGGCTGCGGAACGGGCGAATGCGGATCACCCCCGCGCCCGACGGCAGCGCGCCGGCCACGCTGAAGATCCTGGTGACATCGATGGCCTCGGCCCACGACAACGGCGGTAAGATCGTCGATAACCGCCGGGCCAGCATCGTCTTGCCGGCCCCGGGCGGTCCCACCATGAGAATGTTATGGCCACCCGCGGCGGCG
>VBAL01000075.1 GCA_005888595.1 Candidatus Segetimicrobium genomatis | reverse complement strand
CCGCCACCGGCCGGACACCACCATCGAGGGAGAGTTCGCCCAGCAGCACCGTCCCATCCAGGTGGGCGCGGATCTGTTCGGTCGCGGCCAGGATGCCCACCGCCATCGGCAGGTCGAACGCCGGCCCTTCCTTGCGCACATCGGCGGGCGCGAGGTTCACCGTGATCTTGCGGGCGGGGACCTCGTAGTTTGAATTTCGGATGGCAGCCCGCACGCGTTCCTTCGCCTCCTGCACGGCGGTATCGGGCAATCCCACAATGGCAAACGCCGGCAGCCCGCCGCCCACATCCACCTCCACGTCGATGGGGTACGCGTCCAGGCCCTGCACTGCAGCAGACCGGACTTTGGCCAGCAC
>VBAL01000074.1 GCA_005888595.1 Candidatus Segetimicrobium genomatis | reverse complement strand
CGGCTGGGGTTGGGATAGCCGACGCCTTGAATGACTGCCATCGCACCCTTCTCATGCAGGTCCTTCACCTTCGCCAGACTTGGGTGCAGGCCGAGGTCGTCGTTGAGCCGCAAGACTTCATTCCGCGGGACGGCCAGGGTCGGCCGCGCTCGATAGTACGCATCTTGAGCATACGGGATGACGGTATTCAGGCCGTCATTGCCCCCGCCCAGCTGGACGACGACCAGGACCCGGTCATCGGGGACGCCCGGCCGGCTGGTGAGTTGCGCGACATCCCATGGGTTGTTTATCGCCAGCGCGGTGCGGGTAATGAACGACGGCGCGGTCCAGCCGACCGCGACCATGGTGAGGCCTTTCTTGATGAACTCGCGGCGTGTCATTCCGTGGTTCATGATAGGACAACCTCCAGGAAATCCTCGTCAGTCATTGCGAGGCGCGAAGCGCCGAAGCAATCTCCTCCGCGAATGGAGATCGCTTCGCTACGCTCGCGATGACAAACTTGGCCCTGCGGGCCTCGCGATGACAGACATGTGTCCCGAGTTCGAATCATGTGATCTGGTACTCCGGCATGCTCATGATGAGATGCACGGCCGTGCGCAGCTGGTCAGGGAAGTGCGGATCGTTGGCCGTCACGGGCGCGTCCTCGCGGTTCGTCCCAAACGCGCGCAGCAACGCCCACCGGCGCCGTGGCTCTAGCGGCGCCTGGATAAACCGGTCGAGCAGCTGGGTGATCACATCTCCCACCGTGCGCACCCGCCCGGCATCGATCAATTGATCCAAGCGGGCCGGGGTACTCCGGGCTGCCGCTGGGCGCCTGCCCAGCCCCGGCATCGTACCGTCCAGCAGCAGACCACTGAAGTTGTACCGGACCAGCACAGTCGCTGTGTTGATCCATCCCTTGCCCTTCGGCCACCCGCCCACGTTGGGCGGATACAGCAGGGCCTGGCCCATCAGGTCGATGGCACGCAGCAGTGCCGGCTCCGGCACCTCGGCGGCCAGAGCCCGGACCGCCCCGACAGCCAGCTGCACGGGACTCTTGATCTGCGCCCGCATCGTCTTCGGCGAGAAAAACAGCGCCGACTGCAAAATGGCCCGCAGCACTGCCCCGACACTCCAATCGCTGCGCCGGAAGATGTCTGCCAGCTCGTCAACCAATGACTCCTCCGGTCCCAGATACACGAAGGACTCGAAGAGCTTTCGCGGGAGATAGCGCGCGCCGGCGGGCTGCCCGAAGATGATGTCGATAACATCGGTCCCATCCAAGTTCCCCGTCCGCCCCAAGAATGTCTTCACTCCATCGTCGTGCTGGCCGCGGCGGAAGACGAACTCGTTCTCAACAAACGTCCAGCCGGTGAACGCCCGCGCCGCCTCCTTGACATCCTGCTCGGTGAAGTTGCCGACACCCATGGTAAATAGTTCCATCAGCTCGCGGGCGTAGTTCTCGTTGGGCTTGTCCTTTCGGTTGCTGTTGTTATCGAGGTAGCTCAGCATGGCGGGGTCTTTGGAGATGGCCAGGATCAGCTCTTTGAAGCTGCCGGTCGCCATCTGCCGGAACAATGCGAGCTGCATCGCCATGTGCTCGGCGGACTTCACATCGGGGAAGCCGGACACCAGGTGGCCGTGCCAGAACAGCACCATCTTTTCCTGCAGTGGGCGGCTGGTCTGTATCATGCGCTGCAGCCAGCCGGCACGAATCTCTTGAAACTTCCGAATGTTGGCGCGCCGGAGCTGCTGTGACGCGTCCCGCAGCGTGGGCTCGTCGGCGCCGCTCCGGCGCAGATCCACCAGCGCCAGCGACAACTCGCGCACCTCAGAGAAATCTACCTCTGGGAAAGGGCCGTCGGGAATCCGCTCGTACTCCAGCAGCGCCTCCACCGCATCTTCAAAGCGCATCGCAGCCAGCCGCCCCACCTCCGCCGGAGTTCCGCCGAAACCGGCCCGGCCGAGCAGGTGCGCCGCCTTGGCTCGATCCCACGGATCGGCCGCGGACGGCTGAAATTTGCGCAGCGACGCCTCTGCCACTCCCACCACCTCACGGACTGACTACCCTGATGAGAAAACGTATGGTCCGACCGAGAAGTTCTGCCACAAGGGAGATTGCGGAATTGTAAATTGTAAATTGTGAATTGTGGATTGCAGTAGCTGCAGGCCAATTCACAATTGACAATCTACAATCCGCAATTGTCTTCCTATTCCCACCTGAAGCGCTTCGCCGCCACGAGGAAAGAGACGGCTCCCCACGCGGCGAGGTAGGCCAGCCCCGGCAGATACGCGGTCACGGCGTCGCCGCGGGCAGAGACCCCGCGCATCACGTCGACCAGCGGGGTGAGCGGCAACAACCCGATCACCGGCTGCATCGCCTTCGGCATGAAGTCCTTCGGCCAGAAGGTTCCGGCCAGAAACATCATCGGATAGCTGATTGCGGTGCCGAGCAGGTTGGCGGCCTCGGGGGATTTGGAGACGGTGGAGATGGCAAATCCCATGCCCACAAACACCAGCGTACCCAAGACGATCAGCGCCCCCAGGGTCGCCAGGCTGCCCACGATCCTGGCGTGAAAGGCCAGCACAGCGACCAGCATGATGACCGCCATCTGAAACAGACTGGTCAGCGTGTACCGGCCGACCAATCCACCGAGGAAGGCTGCGGGATGGGCCGGGGTCGCCAGGATGCGCTTGAGGATGAGTCGCTGACGATAGGTCGCCACGACCCACGTCACACCGGAGAGACCGGTCTGCATCACGGTCATGGCCAGGATCCCCGGCAGTAGAAAATCAAAGAAGCGCAGCTGGATCCGCCCGGCGATCCCCGTGGCCTGCAGTCGCAGCGTCTGCGGAGCTCGGGCCAGCCGAAGATTCGCGTCTGCGATGAATCGCTCCAGAATCACCAGCGCCGTCTGGGAGTCGGTCACTCTGGCCTGATCGAAGTACGCGCGGATGGGTTCCCCGGATGGCGCGCCCGGGACCACAATCACCAGTGTCAACCGGCCCTCCCGCAGGCGCACCAGGGCCGCCTCAGTGTCGCCGGCCTCCTCCACGCGGAACACCGGGACCTGCCGTAATCCCTCCAGCAGACCCCGCCCCAGCAAACCGCCGCTCTGATCCACCACGGCGATGGTAAACGACGGGCTGTCGCTACGCCCAAAGGCGAGTCCGATCAGCGTCATCAGGATCAGTGGAAACACGATGCCCCAAAAAACCGCACCGCGATCGCGCAGATACATTCGCAGCCCCATCTTTACCGTGACCCAAAAACCTCTCACTCCCGCAGTCTCCGGCCCGTGAGTTGCAGGAAGACGTCCTCCAACGTGGCCTCTTCCACGCGCAACTGGTGGAAGATGGCCTCCCCGCTCCGGTTCAGCTCCATCAACGCGTGCACGGTCCCGAGCGGATCAGACGTGAGGAGGATGACTTCTCCATTCGCCTGCTGCACCGTCTGCACGCCGGGAAGCGCATCAAACCTCACTTGCCCGCCGTCCACCAACACCGTCACCGTGGTCCCGGGCGCATGGGTGCGAATCAGTCCGCGGGGGGTATCTTGAGCCACGATCCGGCCATGATCCATGATCGCCACCCGGTCGCAGAGATGCTGCGCCTCTTCCATATAATGCGTGGTGAGGATGACAGTCCGGCCCTCCCGGCGGAACGATCCGATAACCTCCCAGAGGGCGCGCCGGGCCTGCGGATCCAGCCCGGTGGTGGGTTCGTCCAGAAAGACAATCCGCGGGTCATTGATGAGCGCCACGGCGACCGAGAGCCGCTGCAGCTGACCGCCGGACAGGGTGTCCACCCGCGCCCGGCGCTTCTCGTCGAGCTGCAGCCGGTGGATCACGTCGGAACCCGGCAACGCACGCCGGTGAAACGCCGCGAACAGCTGTAGCGTCTCGTCGACCGTCAGGCGCTCAAAGAAGCCGGCCTGCTGGAGTTGCATGCCGATCCGCGACCGGACCTCCCGTGGGTGCTGCTGGACGTCAACCCCGTCAACAACCGCGCGGCCGCCGTCGGGGCGGCGCAGCCCTTCAATAATCTCCAGCGTCGTAGTCTTGCCCGCGCCGTTCGGTCCGAGGATGCCGAAGACTTCGCCAGATTCGACCACGAAACCAATGTGATCAACGGCGGGGACATCGCCGTAGCGCTTGAAGAGGTCAACAACCTCAACGATGGGCATGTGCGATGGCTTTCTACGACGCCGCGGGTCCTACCTACGGTGGGAGCAACGTATCGCAGGAGTGCGCCGGGAGAGGCGGAATGAGTGAAGATACCGTCCGCATCCATGACCGTCGAGATCCGGCGGGCCACGATCAAAGATATCAAGGAGATCCTTCCGGTGTGGGGCCAGCTGGCGGGTTTCCACTCCGACCTGGACCCGGCCTTCACGCCGTCCCCGCAGTGGCCCCGCGAGTATGGCGCCTACCTGCGCACGCTGATCAACCACGACGATGCCATCGCCGTCGTGGCCAGAGAGCAGCTCGATGTCGTCGGCTACGCCGTCGGCCGTATCACGACGCTGCCCTCCTTCTTCGAACATCGCTACCGGGGATACATCCATGACGTCTTCGTCAAACCCGAGCACCGCCGCAGGGGGATTGGCCGGCAGCTGGTGGATGAGATCCTGCGGTGGCTGGAACAGCGCAGTGTCACGCTCGTCGAGCTCACGGTCGCGGCCAACAACGACGCCATCCCGTTCTGGGAACGATTGGGGTTCCGCGTCTATATGCATCAGATGAAAATGGACCTGACGTCCCAATGACTGGCGGTCATTGCGAGGGGCGGAGTAGTGCCGGGGTCCCCGCAAATTCGCTTTTCAAATGTGCGGGGTGGCAAGCAATCTCCCCCGTTGCGAGGGGCGAAGCCCCGTGGCAATGAAAAGGGACCTGCCGGAGCCCCATGCACCTTGATGCGGTGCGGGCCGATCTCCGCGACGCGGGGCTGGATGCGTTGCTGGTCAGCACACCGGCCAATACCTACTATGTCTGTGGGTTTCGGGCCATCACGTACTCGCGCCCGGTCCTGGTGGTGGTGGGCGAACAATCGGTGTTGATCATCCCCGAGCTCGAGGAGACTCACGCCAGGGCGACGTCCGGCATTCCCACCATCCGGACGTACGCCGACACCGGCCTGGGGGGATTGGGTGGCAAGTCGACGCTGCAGGTGGCGGTCGATCGCTGCGTGGAGGCGATGCGCGAATCCGGCCTGCGGGGCCGGCGGATCGGCTTTGAGCCCGGGGGGTTCTCGGTCGACGGATATGCGTATCTATCCGAGGCGTGGGGAAATCCGTTCGTTCCGACTCGCGGATTGGTCGAAGCGCACCGGATGGTGAAAGACGCGCACGAACTCGAGCTGGTCCGGACCGGCGCCGCGCTGGCGGAAGTGGGGATGCGGGTCGAAGTAGACGCGAGCGTACCGGGGAAGACCGAAATCGAGATCATGGCCCGTGGAGACGCCGCCATGTTGCTGGAAGGCGCGCGGCGTCACCCCGACTACCACATCACCGCAGGGTCGCGGCCAATCTCGGGGGAGAAATCGGTGCTGCCGCACTCCATCCCCTCCGGCCGGCCGCTGCGGCGGGGGGACGTGGTGATCCACGGGACGGGGTGCACGACCGACGGCTACTACTCGGAGGACGAGCGCACCATCTTCATCGGACCGCCCACAGAGCAACAGCGACAGATCTTTGAAGTCATGCGGCAGGCGCAGCAGGCGGCCCTGGATTCGATCCGGCCGGGTGTGGTCTGCCAGCAGGTGGACCGCGCGGCCCGCCGCCTCATCGAAGAGGCAGGGTATGGTCGCGCCTTCATCCATCGCACCGGGCACGGCATCGGCATTGATATCCACGAACTGCCATTCTTCGCACCGAGCGATGAGACACCGTTACGGGCCGGGATGGTCATGTCCGTCGAGCCGGGGATCTACATTGCCGGCGCAGGCGGCTTCCGCCACTCGGATACTGTTATCGTCACCAGCGAGGGTTGCGAAGTGTTGACGATGTTCCCAAAGACGCTGCCGGAGTTAATTGTGGCCTGACGGCCTGAGATCGCCACGCGCCTTCGGCGCTCGCGATGACAGAATAGGAGAGGGCGGATCTGGGGGAGCAGTTGCGAATCACGAGGCACGAATCACGAGTCACGCCGTCGACATTCTCCATCGCCGCCGCGGACCTGGACGCCGGCGAGTTCGGGCCGTCGGGGCGGTCGTCCCGTGGGCGCAGGCAGGCGCGGGCGCGATTGCCACCCAGGCGTGGGCGAACCTGAGTTATGGTCCGAGCGGGCTGGCTCTGCTCGCCGAAGGACACCCCGCCGAAGACGTCGTCCACCGGCTTGTGGATGGTGACGGCGACCGCGAGCATCGTCAGGTAGGCGTGGTGGACCGGCGCGGGCACGCGGCTGCGTGGACCGGAAACGAGTGCTTTCATTGGGCCGGGCACCGGTTTGGGACAGGGTACACCTGCCAGGGGAACATCCTGGCCTCAGATGCCGTCGTCAGGGCGATGGCCGAAGACTTTGAGCGCTCGTCCGGTCCCCTGCCGGAGCGGCTGGTCCGGGCCCTGGATGCGGGCCAGGCCCAGGGCGGTGATAGCCGGGGTCAGCAATCAGCGGCATTGTACGTGGCCAAAGAAAAAGGGAGCTACGGAGGCTACCTTGACCGTTATGTCGATCTACGCGTCGACGACCATTCCACCCCAATCGTTGAACTGCGGAAGCTGCTCGAGTTCCATCGCCTGTATTTCGGCACTACACCCACCGGAGCGCTGACACGCGCGGCGGGCAACGTGGCCCGGGAGATTCAGCAGCTCCTCCACGGGCTGGGCTACTACTCCGGGGAGATCAGCGGGATGTACGACACCGCGACCAAAGACGCATTCAGACGGTTCTGCTCAATCGAAAACTTCGAAGAGCGCTGGCGGGAGGATGACCTGGTGGACCGGCAGATCATTGCGTTCATGCGCAAGCGCCTCAACAACGGATAACTGCGTCTACAATGTCTACAAGGTCTACTGGGTCTACAAGGTCTCATTACCAGACACCTCGCAGCGATGAAAGCGTGTAAGGCCGGGTAGACCTTGTAGACATAGTAGACCTAGAAGACGCAGTTTGATGCGGAGGGAGACCTGGTAGACGCAGTTTGAGACGCAGGTTGATCTGATATGACCAGCCGAGATCGAATCCGCGCCGCCATCTCAGGCAAGCCTGTGGATCGGGTCCCCGTCGCGTTCTGGCGCCACTTTCCCGGCGACGACCAGCGCGCCGAGTCGCTCGCCGCCGCCCATGTGAATTTCCAGAAAAAATACCAGTGGGATTTTCTCAAGGTGACGCCCGCCAGCGGCTACTACGGGGACGACTGGGGGCTGCGTGCCGGTTACAAGCCGAACCGGGAGGGCACACGGCACTACACCGACCGCCCGATCAAGAAGCCGGCGGACTGGAGCCGGCTGAAACCGCTGGACGTCACCGGAGGCGCCTACGGACGCGAACTGCACGCCTTGCGTCTGATCCGCGATGCGCTGCCGGAGCCGCTGATTGTCTCCACTGTATTCAGCCCCCTTACCATCGCAGGAACGCTGTCGGGACCAGAGGCTTCGCTTCGCTACCTGCGGGAGGATCCGGATGAGCTGCACCGCGGCCTGGAGCTGATTACCGATGTGACGGCCCGCTTTGCCGCCGAGACGCTGGCCTCCGGCGCGGATGGGATCTTCTTTGCGACGGCGGCCGCGACGACCGGATATCTCAACGTGGAAGAGTATGAGGAGTTCGGCAGGCCGTATGATCTGCGGGTGCTGGAAGCGGCGGCCGGGAGCGAGCTGCGCATCCTGCACATCCACGGGATAGGCATCATGTTCGATCAGTTGACAGACTACCCGGTCGACGCGATCAACTGGCACGACCGTAGGACAGCACCCACGCTGTCCGAAGCGCGGCACCGATTTTCTGGGTGCCTGGCCGGAGGCATCAACGAACTGAAGTCGCTGTCGTCCGGAACACCGGAACAGATCGCGGATGAAGCACGGGATGCCATCGCACAAACTGGAGGCACACGCCACATCGTGGCCGCCGGCTGTACGATCCCGATCGACATTACCGAAGAGCGGATTCGAGCGGTACGCGCCGCACTCGAAGGATAACACTCCCTGTCATTGCGAGGCCCGGAGGGCCGAAGCAATCTCCTCTCCAGAGGAGATCGCTTCGCTACGCTCGCGATGACGACGTGGGGAGAGATCGCCACGCCCCTTCGGGGCTCGCGATGAGATCACCTAGTGATGCATGAGCATTCGCGATATAGTTTGCTTGGAGGAGTGCTCCAATGGGCAAGAACCTGACCCGCAAGATCCTCGAAGCGCACCTCGTCGAAGGCCGCCTCGTCGCTGGAGAAGAGATTGGCATCCGGATCGACCAGGTCCTGGCTCAGGATCTCACCGCCACGCAGGCCTTTCTGCATTTCGAGGCGATGGGCATCTCCCGCATCCGCTGCAGGGTCGCCGCCTGCTACGCCGACCACAACGTCCTGCACATCAAGCCCGAGAACATGGAGGACCATCTCTACCTGCAGACGGCGTCGCGCAAGTACGGCATCTGGTTCGGCAAACCGGCCTCCGGCATTGGGCACCAGATCCACCTGGAACACTTTGCGATCCCCGGCGAGACCGTGCTGGGCGCCGACAGCCACACCCCCCACTGCGGCGGGGTGGCGATGATCGCCATCGGCGCCGGAGGGATGGACGTGGCGCTGGCCATGGGCGGCGGGCCGTACTACTTCGTGATGCCGCAGATCGCGGCCGTGCGGCTGGCCGGCGCCCTGCAGCCCTGGTGCACTGCCAAAGATGTCATCCTGGAACTGCTACGCCGGCTGACCGTACGCGGGGGGAAGGACCGCATCTTCGAGTTCACCGGGCCGGCGCTGCCCATGCTCAACGCCCAGCAGCGGGTCACCATCACGAACATGAGTTATGAGCTGGGGGCGACCACTTCGATCTTTCCCTCGGACGACGTCACCCGTGACTACTTCCGCCGTCTGGGCCGGCTGCGCGACTGGCGTGAGATGCTGCCCGATTCCGGCGCCGATTACGATGACACGATCGATGTGGATCTTGCCAAGATCGAGCCACTGGTCGCCCTCCCCAGCATGCCGGATCACGTCGTGCCGGTCCGCGAGGTGGCCGGGACAAAAGTGGAGCAGGTCATGGTCGGCTCCTGCACCAACGGGTCATACACCGATCTGCAGGCAGTGGCCAAGGTAATGAAAGGCCGGCGCGTGCACCCGGAAGTGTACTTCTTTATCCATCCCAGCAGCCGCGCCGACCTGGAGCTGCTGGCCCGCGAGGGGTACGTTACGGATCTCCTGGCCGCCGGGGTGAACGTGGCGGAACCCACCTGCGGGGCGTGCATCGGCTTCGGTCATGTGCCCGCACCCGGCACGAAGAGCCTGCGGGCCATCAACCGCAACTTCAAAGGCCGCAGCGGTCTAAGCGATGACCAGGTCTACCTGGCCAGCCCGGAGACCGCGGCCGCGACGGCGATCAAGGGCGTGATCACCGATCCGCGCGACCTGGGCATGGAGCTCAGCATCACGGCACCGGCACCAATCCTGCCCGATGCCGTTCCCCAGGACAACCCGAATCTCATCCCTCCCGCCTCAGAGGCCGAGGCCGCCGGCATCGCGGTACTCCACGGGGAGAACATCCGGCCTTCACCGGTGAAACCGCCGCTGGAAGAAACGCTGCACGGAACGGTATTGATCAAAGTCGGCGACGACATCAGCACCGACCACATCATGCCGGCCGGCGCGGAGATCGTCGCCTATCGGTCCAACATCGCCAGGCTGGCCGAGTACGTCTTCCACCGCATGGATCCCGAGTTCAGCGCGCGGGCCAAAGCCCGCGGCGGCGGGTTTATCGTCGGCGGGGAGAACTACGGGCAGGGCTCATCTCGCGAGCACGCCGCCCTCGCGCCGATGTCTCTGGGCGTACGGGCGGTACTGGCGAAGTCATTCTCCCGCATCCATCATGCCAACCTCATCAACTGGGGGATCGTCCCGCTGCTCTTTACCGATCCCGCCGATTACGACGGGATCGACCGGGATGACGAACTGGAAATCCCCAAGATCCGCGACGGTATCCTGCAGGGCGCGCACGTGTTCACCGTGCGGAACCGGACCAAAGGGAGCCAGTTCACGGCGCGGGTGGAAATCACCCCCCGCGACCGGGGCTATCTGCTGTCGGGCGGAAAGCTGGCGCACGTCAAGCAGCATCCGGTGCGGTGAGCGAGCAGGAGACCCCTACAGCAGCGCCAATTGTAGATTCCCAACTCTGCTCGTCCATAAGGGGGGCATGGCATGAAGCGGGCGCTCTGGATCTTCATCCTGATCGGCGCACTGGCGGCCACATCGGTCACCGCCGCGCCGCAACGCGGTGGGACGCTGCGCGTCGGGCTCAACGCCGACCCGCCGAACCTGGACCCCCACCAGTCGACGGCGGCGGTCGATCGCCAGGTCTTCCAAAACCTCTACGACAAACTGGTCGACATTAACCAGAACCTGGAGATTGTCCCTATGCTGGCTACATCGTGGCAGATCGCCGACGGCGGGCGGACATACACATTCAAACTGCGCCAGGGCGTCGTGTTCCACGACGGTACTCCCTTTAACGCCGAGGCGGTGAAATTCAACTTCGAACGCATGCTGGACAAATCGTTCGGGTCGCCACGCTTCAATGAGGTCAGCCTGGTCACCGGCGTCACTGTGGTTGACCCCTACACGGTCCGGATCGCGCTGGAGAAACCCTACAGCCCGTTCCTCGCCGTGCTGAGCGATCGTGCCGGCATGATGGTGTCGCCGGCGGCGGCGCAGAAGTTGGGCAAGGGTCTGGCCCGCGAGCCGGTCGGCACCGGACCGTACAAGTTCGTGGAGAAGCGGCCGCAAGAACGCATCGTGCTGGAGCGCTTCGACAAGCACTGGGACAAAAACGCCGGCAACATCGACCGCATCATCTACAGACCTTTCACCGACGAGAACGCGCGGTTGGCCAATCTGCGCGCGGACGAGTTGGACATCATCGACCAGGTTGGGCCCACGGAGATTCCTAAGCTGCGCACCGATCCGGTGCTGCGCCTGCTGGAGCGCAGCGGATTGGAATACCAGGGGATGTATATCATGGTCGCCGGGCCGCCGTTCAACAACAAGCTGCTGCGCCAAGCCCTCGACGCCACGATTGACCGGCGCACTCTGGTGAATGTCGTGTTCGGTGAGACGGCCCTCCCGGCCAACGGGCCTTTCCCGCCGGCGCTGTTCACGTATGACATTCCAGCAAACTCGCGAATCCCCGAGCGCAACGTCGATCTGGCGCGCCAGAGACTGCGTGAGGCCGGCATGCCGAACGGCTTCTCGTTTACGTTGAAAATTACGCCCGGCCGCGTCGCGCAGCAGATTGGACAGGTCATCCAGTCGATGGCCTCTGACGCCGGCATCAAGGTCAATCTCGAGGTTGTTGAGTTCGGGGCCATGCTGAGCCAGCTCGACGCGCACAAGTTTGAGGCGGCGCTACTGGGCTGGAGCGGCCGCCCAGACCCGGACGGGAACATCTATGGGTTCTTCGTCACCGACGGCGGGCTCAACAACAGCGCCTACTCCAATCCCAAAGTCGACACACTGCTGGATGCGGCGCGAATTCTCACCACCCGCGACCAGCGCAAACGGGCATATGCCGACATCATGACCGTCCTTGACGACGAGCTCCCCTACCTGTACCTCTATTGGCCAAAGCAGTACAAGGTGTTAGGACCTAAACTTCAAGGCTTTGTACACATCTCCGACGGCATGATGCGGTTTCGCTCCACCTGGCTAAACCCGTAGTCATGGCGGGGGAGGGCGCGGACGCCCTCCCCCACGGGGCGCCTCTGCCGTGAGCTGGTACCTGGTTCGCCGCCTCCTCCTCACCCTCCCGGTCCTGTTCTTCGTCAGCGTCATCGTGTTCTCGCTGATTAACCTCATCCCAGGCGATCCCGCGCGCATCATGCTGGGCGAAGAGGCCAGCAGAGAGGCGCTGAGCGCGCTGCGCAAAGAAATGGGGCTGGACCGGCCCCGGTACGTGCAATACCTCCTGTGGTTGAATCACGTGGCCCGCGGCGACTTCGGGCGCTCGGTGCGCGACGGCCGGCCGGTACTGGACACCCTGTTGCTCAAACTGCCGGTCACGATCGAGCTGGCCGTCACCTCTTTGGTGGTGGCCTGGGTCATCGCCATTCCCGCCGGCGTGGTGGCGGCATGGAAACAGCGCACGGCGCTCGATTACGCGGCTACTACCGTGGCCCTGGCCGGTATCTCGGTCCCCAACTTCTGGCTGGGGATCATGATGATCTACCTGTTCGCCGTCAACCTGCGCCTGCTGCCGCCGTCCGGCTACATCGAACCGTGGATCGATCTGGCCCGCAGCCTCAAGCTGATGGTGATGCCTTCGATTGTGCTCGGCGCGGCGCTGGCGGCGCTGGTGATGAGGCTGCTGCGCTCCAGCATGCTGGAAGTGCTGGGGACCGACTACATCCGCACCGCGCGAGCGAAGGGACTGGACGATGTTGTCGTGCTCATCCGTCACGCCATGAAGAACGCGATGATCCCGGTGGTGACCGTGATGGGCCTGCAGCTCTCCGGGCTGCTGGGCGGCGCGGTGATCACCGAGACGATCTTTGCCGTGCCCGGCTTGGGACGGCTCACCGTGGATTCGATCCTCACCCGGGACTATCCCATGGTGCAGGGTGTGGTCCTGTTTGCGGCGCTCGCGGGGGCGCGGACCGAATGAGCCGCTTCGCCGCCGATCTTCCCGCCGACGTCGTCGGGCCCCAGCGCGGCACGCGCGAAGTGCGCCGGTATGGGCTTGGGTACTTCCTCCACCGTTATGCGCGCAACCGCCTGGCGCTGGTCGGGCTGTGGGTGGTGCTGGGGATCGCGCTGGTAGCCATCTTCGCCCCGTGGTTCGCGCCGGCCAGTCCCATCAAACCGGACTTTGGCAATCTGCTCCAGCCCTCAACTGCGACGCATCCGATGGGCACCGACGATCTCGGCCGGGATGTCCTCAGCCGCGTGATCTTCGGGACGCGCACGGCCCTGCTGGCCGGAGTCATCTCGGTCGGCATCGCCGTCATCGCCGGCCTGCCGGCGGGTCTGCTCTCCGGCTACTACGGCGGGCGGCTGGATGATCTCCTGATGCGTCTTACCGACGCGATGTTGTCGTTCCCTTTTCTGGTCCTGGCGCTGGCGCTGGCGGCGGTCCTGGGCGCCGGGCTGGACAAGGCGCTGATTGCGATCGGTATCGTATTCACGCCGCGATTCATTCGCCTCTCGAGGGCTCAGGTACTCGGTGAGCGCGAACAAAACTACGTGGAGGCGGCCCGGGCCATGGGCGTGGGGGACGGCCGCATCATCTGGCGTCACATCCTGCCCAACAGTATCTCCCCGATCGTGGTGCAGGCGTCGCTGGACATGGCGGGGGCGATCACCGCCGAGGCGGCGCTCTCGTTTCTGGGACTGGGCACGCAGCCGCCTACGCCATCGTGGGGCTCCATGCTCAACATCGCGCAGGCCTACCTGAGCACCGCCCCGTGGATGGCGGTGTGGCCGGGCCTGGCGATCTTCATCACCGTGCTGGCGCTGAATCTGTTGGGCGACGGGCTGCGCGAGGCATTGGACCCACGACTGCGGTGACAAAAGGGATAACGGGATAAAGGGATAACGGGAAGTGGCACTCCACTGACAAGGGGGGTATCAACAGTGTACGCACGTGATCGACGCAGGCGGGTTCTGAGCGTGGTATTCGTGTGCGCAGTCGCGGCATTGATCTGGAGTCCGGTGGCGCTCTCCGCACCCACGGTGCGGCTCTCCATCGTCACCGGTGGGACCGGCGGCGTCTACTTCCCGATGGGCGGCGGGCTGGCGCAGCTCGTCTCCAAGTACCTCCCCGATACACAGGCGACCGCGGAAGTCACATCCGCCTCGGTGGACAACATGCGGCTCATCGGCGCCAAGCGCGCGGACATCGCGTTCACGCTGGCCGACACCGCGTATGATGCGTACACCGGCCAGGCCACATTTCAAGGGACGCCGATTCCCATCCGCACGCTGACACCGCTCTACAACAACTTCAACCACCTGGTCACGATCGAGGGCGCCGGCGTCGCCACGATCGCCGATCTCAAGGGAAAGCGCGTCTCGGTGGGCTCGCCAGGCAGCGGCACCGAGGTCACGGCGGTACGGATCCTCCGGGCGGCCGGCCTCGATCCCGATCGCGACATCCGCAAAGAGCGCCTCGGCGTTCAAGAATCGGTCGATGCGATCAAGGACCGCAAGATCGACGCCTTCTTCTGGAGCGGTGGCCTGCCGACGTCTGCGGTACTGGACCTGGCCACGACGCCCGGCATCCGCATCAAGCTGGTCCCGATGGACACGACCCTTGCGGAACTGCAAAAAACCTATGGGAACCTGTACTTCAAGGCAGTGATCCTGAAAGAAATCTATCCGGGGGCATCGGCCAGCGCTGCCACCATCGGCGTGGCCAACCTGCTGGTAGTGCATCAGGACTTCAGCGCCGACCTGGCGTACCAGGTCACGAAACTCATCTATGAGCGCCGTGCGGATCTGGCGCAGGTGCACAAAGAGGCGGCCAACATCACGCTGACCGGCGTGGCAGGCCGGTCGCCGGTCCCCTTCCACCCGGGCGCGAGCCGATACTTCAAGGAAAAGGGCGTCCCGGGATTCTAGTGAGCAGGTTCCTGCTCGTTGCCGTCGCCGCAGGCCTCCTGGCGAGCCCGGTGCCGCCCGCGCATGAGCTGCGCGTCATGGATGAAGCCGGCCGGATTCGCTGGTCGGTGCCCGTCCTATCCACCACCACCGTCACGCTGGAGTACACGAACTCTGTCTACGGAGCGGCCACGGAAGAATGGTTCACGCTGACCCCAGACGGGTTCGCGCTGACCGCCGTGCGCAGCACGAGCGAAGCGGTGCTGGCCTACAATGGCTTGAGCGCTCCATACCGTCGTGAAGGGGCATTCCTCGTGGCCGCTGCTTCGGCGCGCCTGCGTGAGATCGTGCTGCGGGTCGGCCACACGGGGCGGCCCCGACTGCGCGTGGGGAGCAGCGAACTCCCCCTGTTCACCGCTGGGGAGGGCGCGCGGTTGACTATCGCGGTCGCACCCAGTCCATGACCGAGCCTCCGGCGGGCCAGCTGCCGAAGTCCGCGGAGGAAGTCGAGGAGCTCGTCGAGTCCTTTGAGGGCAAGACCCGGCACCTTCCAGGTCTGATCGGACGCTTCATCACCGCCGTCTTGGTGGTGATGTCCCTCTACCACCTCTGGGCCACCACCGCCACCGTGGTCACGCAGATCCATCGCACGATCCACCTGCTCTTCGTCCTCTTCCTGACGTTCCTCGTCTATCCAGGCTGGAAAGGCGCGGCGCGGAGGATTCATCCGACCGACGTGATCCTGTCCCTGGCCAGCGTGGCGGCGCTGGGCTACGTGATCGTCGACTTCGAAGGCTTCATCTATCGGGCGGTTGTGCCCAACACCTTGGATCTCGTGTTCGGCGTGCTCACCATCCTGCTGGTCCTGGAGGCCACCCGCCGCTCGGTCGGGAACGCCCTGCTCATCGTGGTCGGGGGGTTCATTCTCTACGCATTCGCCGGCCCGTGGCTGCCGGCGCCGTGGACGCATCGCGGCTATGATCTGTCGCGCCTGGTAGGACAATTGTACATGACGCTGGAGGGCATCTTCGGCGTCCCCATCGCGGTCTCGTCCACCTTTATCATCTTGTTCACGATCTACGGAGCATTCCTCGATCAGTCCGGGGCCGGAAAGTTCTTCGTGGATTTGGCCTTTGCCCTCACCGGACGCCGGCGCACGGGAGCCGGGCAGGCGGTCACCGTCGCGTCTTTCCTGCTCGGAGGCCCATCGGGGAGCGGGGTGGCCACCACCGTGACCGTGGGCGCGATCGCCTATCCGCTGCTGCAAAAAGCCGGCTACGATCGCGAATCGGCCGGGGGGTTGCTCTCCGCGGGGGGCATCGGCGCGGTCATCTCCCCGCCCATCCTGGGAGCCGCCGCGTTCCTGATCGCCGAGATCCTGAAGATTACGTACCTGCAGGTACTCGTTACTATCTGTCGATCTTCCTAATGATCGAGCTGGACGCGCGCCGGTTTGCGCTGCGCTTCGTGGAGATCAAAACCCAGAATCCCTGGATGCTGACCCGGCAGTACTGGTATCTACTGAGCTCGCTGATTGTCATCCCGGCGTTCATGGTAGTGGGCTTCACCGCGATCACGGCGGTCTTCTACTCGACGCTCGTGGCCTGGGCGGCGAGCTACATCCTGCGCGACACGGCGCTGCTGCCGCACAAGGTGATCACCGCGCTGGCCAACGGGTCCCGGCAGGTCCTGAACATCGCCGTGACCACCGCGGCGGCGGGCATCATCGTCGGCGTCGTGAATCTCACCGGCCTGGGATTGAAATTGTCCGACATCATCGTCGGCTTCGCCGGAGGCAACCTGATCCTCACACTCGTCTACTCAGCCATTGCGCTGTGGATCCTCGGCCTGGCGCTGCCGATCACGGCGACCTACATCATCGCGGCGGTGATCGTGGCCCCGGCCTTGATCAAGCTGAACGTCTCCGAACTGGCCGCGCACATGTTCATCTTCTATTACGCCGTGCTGTCGGAGGTGTCCCCGCCGGTGGGCCTGTCGCCCATGGCCGCGGCGGCGCTGACGGGAGGCAACCCCTTCAAGACAATGCTGATGGCCTGGAAGTACACGCTTCCGGCGTTCGTCGTGCCATTCATGTTCACCGTGCATCCCGACGGGATGGGCCTGCTGCTGCAGGCGCCGGCCGGGGATGTGATCAAGGTGTTCATCACCTCCGTCATCGGGTTGGCCACAATGGCCGCGGGTATCAACGGCTGGCTCTTCCGCAAGGCGTCGCTCATTGAACGCGTGCTGCTGGTGGTCGCAGGCATTTTGTTCATCTATCCCACCACCTCTCCCGACTTCATCGCGGCGGTGATGGTCGCTGCTGTGGCCGCGTTCCAGACATTGAGAAAACCTGCACCGCAACCGCAATAACAACATGTCTACACAGTCTTCCCAGTCTTCTCGGTCTTCCCGGTCTACCTCAAGGCTAAACAGCAAGTAGACTGGGGAGACTGGGAAGACCGGGGAGATCGGGTAGACTAGAAACCTGGGCATCAAAATGAACAATCCTGAAGATGAAGCCAAGGCAGCTGGGGAACAACTCGCTGATACCGTTGAGCTGCTACGTTGGATGATCGGCGTGCTGGGCGGCAGTGCGTGGCAGAACCTGGGCCTGGTGCCTCATCCCGAGACCAAGAAAGTTACGCGCAATCTGGAGGACGCCCGGCTGGCCATCGACGCCGCCGCATCGCTTATCGAGCACCTTAAGCCTCGAGTGGATGAGACCGAACGCCGTGAACTTGACACGCTGCTGGCCAACCTCCGCCTGAACTTCGTCGAGCAGCAGGCGAAATCGGAACAACCCGGCTGATATACTTGAAAGGAACAATCTCGAATTGTGAATTGTCGATTGTGAATTGGCCTGCCCTGATGTTCAATCCACAATCGGCAATTTGAAAATTCACAATTAATCATGGTTGAGAATCGCCTCGCCACCGAACAGAGCGCGTATTTGCGTTCCGCCGCGCACCAGCCCGTGCACTGGTATCCGTGGTCTCGGGAAGCATTCGAGCGGGCGACGCGCGAGGACAAACCGATTCTGCTCGACATCGGGGCCGTGTGGTGTCACTGGTGCCATGTGCTGGACCATGAGAGTTACGACGACCCTGCAGTGGCGGCCATCATCAACGAGCACTTCATCCCCATCAAGGTCGACCGCGACGAACGGCCCGATCTCGACGCCCGCTACCAGCACGCGGTCAGCGCTGTCAGCGGGCAAGGCGGCTGGCCGCTGACCGGCTTCCTCACGCCGGACGGCAAGGTCTTTTTTGGCGGCACCTACTTCCCGCCGGTTGACGCCTTCGGCCGGCCGAGCTTCACACGCGTCCTGCTGAGCGTGGCGCAATACTACCGCGAGAGCCGGGACGAGGCCCGGGACGCCGCCGCGCAACTGCACCGTCAGCTCGCCGCGCGTGACACGCCAGCGCGCCCCGGGGCGCTCGATCCATCGCTGCTCGCCGCCGGCATCGATAGCATCAGGCGGGCGTTCGATCCCGCGAACGGCGGATTCGGTGACGCGCCAAAATTTCCACATCCCTCCACGATCGAGTTGTTGCTCCGCCGGTTTGCCCGGACGCATGACGATGCCCTGCTGGAGATGGTCACGCGCACGCTGTCGAAAACGGCGCGCGGCGGCATGCACGATCAGCTGGGCGGCGGATTTCACCGGTATGCCACGGACGCGCGGTGGATTGTCCCGCACTTTGAAAAGATGTTGTACGACAACGCCGGGCTGCTGGCCAACTATGCCCAGGCGTTTCAGGCCGCAGGTCACGCCTACTTCGCCGAGGTCGCGCGGGACACCGCCGAGTTCATGTCAGCAGTGCTCTACGATCACCCCCGGGGCGGGTTCTACGGCAGCCAGGACGCCGATACCACGCCGGGTGACGACGGGAGTTACTTTACCTGGGCCATCGACGAGGCGCGGACTGCGCTCAGCGACGACGAATTCGCCGTACTGGTCGAGCATTACCATCTGCAGGGGCGGGGGGAGATGCACACCGATCCCACCAAGCATGTGCTGTATGTGGACCGGGATCTGGACGTCGTGGCCGCGCTCCTGCGCAAGGACGTCGCTGAGATCCGCCGTTTGCTCAGTAGCGGGCGTGAGAAACTCATCGCCGCCCGCGCCAAGCGGCAGGCCCCGTACGTCGACCACGCCATCTATGCAAACTGGAACGGCCTGGCTATCGCCGCTTTTCTCGATGCATTTGTGACGCTGGGGGAGCCTCGATACCGTGACCTGGCGCTCCACGCGCTGGACCGTTTTATCGAGGAAGGCTACACACCCGAGAATGCGTTTGTGCATCTACTCGGGACGGAGCCGTCCAGCGGCCTGCGGATGCTGGACGACCAGGTCCAGATGGCCAATGCCCTACTGAATGCGTCCCAGGTCACCGGGGAGAGCCGGTACGTCCAGCTGGCCCGCCAGGTCGTCGACATCGTGCTCCGCGACTACTGGACGGACAGCGGGTTTCTCGATGTGCCGAAGCAGGCTTCGGGACCCGGCCTGGACACCCCTCACGTGCCGGTCCAGGATGCGCCCACGCCGGCGGCGAACGCCGTCGCCGCGATCGTCCTTCTCCGCCTGTCTCGGATCTTTGAGCAAGAGAGTTATCGCCACGTGGCGGAGCGGCTGCTCCAGGAGTTTATCCCATCGCTGGCGCCGCACGGATTGTTTGCCTCTACCTTGCTGATCGCCCTGGATGATCTCTTGCACGAGCCGGCCCACATCACGATCATAGGCTCGCTCACTGATCCCCGGACGCACGCGCTTCATGGCGCGGCCCTGCGGGCGTTCCGGCCGGACAAGATTGTGACGCTGCACGCCGACGGCGATCGTTCGATTCCTTTTCCGGAGGCGGTACAGGCGATGATTGCCTCGGCTACAGAGCCTACCGCGTTTGTGTGCGCGGGGACAACGTGCGCACCGCCCACGAGCGAGCCTGGAGCACTCACCGAAACCATCACCACCTTCGGTT
>VBAL01000073.1 GCA_005888595.1 Candidatus Segetimicrobium genomatis | reverse complement strand
GGGATCAGGGCGCATTTCCCGGCGCGCACCGCGTCGTTCACCTCTTCCCACGTGAGATGCTCGTACAGATATGGAATCTTTGCCACGTGCGTCTCCTCCTCTGTTCGTGACTCTACGTGCGTGCGGGCGCGGCGCGCGGCGACCCGGCGTCAGCCGGCAAGAAACCCGCCGTCGACGAGCAGGACCGTGCCGTGGATAAAGCCGGCGTCGTCCGAAGCGAGAAACGCCGCAGCAGCGGCCACGTCAGTGGGTGCGCCCGGATGGCCCAGCAAGACCCGCCCCAGCATCCCTTGCTGGTCAGGACGGGCGAAGATCGGCGCGCTCCGCTCAGTCGCGATCGGACCGGGCGCGATGGCATTCACCAGCACGTTGTAGGGCGCGAGGTCCACGGCCATCCCTTTGGTCAGCTGGACGAGTGCTCCCTTTGAGGCTGCATAGTGCGCGGCGTGCGGCTCGGCCATGAAGGCGTTGATGGACGCGATGTTGATGATCCGTCCCCACCGCTGCTTGGCCATGACCCGGGCGGCCGCCTGGCCGCAGAGGAACGCCCCAGTCAGATTCACGGCCAGCGTCCGCTCCCAGATGTCCAGCGAGACGTCGAGGAATGCGGCCGGGAGGCTCACCCCGGCGTTGTTGACTAGGATGTCCAGGCGCCCGAAGCTGCCGAGGGTCTGCTCGATCAACCGGGTGACATCGGCAGGGCGGCTCACGTCGGCCGGCACCGCCCGCGCCCCATCCTCCAGCGTGGCGGCGGCCCGGGCGCCGGCGTCGGCATCCACATCAGCGATGACCACCCGGGCGCCTTCGGCGACAAATCTTCGGGCGATGCCGAAGCCGATTCCTTTCGCTCCTCCGGTGACGATCGCCGTTCTGCCCGTGAGCTTCATGCTCTCCTCCAGCACGGACCGCCCGGTGCCGCAGTGGGACCCGCCGCGTTCAGCCCTTGAGCCCTGTGAGGGCTACGCCCTGGACGAAGTATCGCTGCGCCGCGAGGTAGATGATCAGGATCGGCACGGCGCTGATCACGGCGCCGGCCATGATCAGGTTCCAGCGGGTGACCACGGTCCCTTTGAAAAATGCCAGCCCGAGCGTCAGGGTGAACTTGTCTGGATCTGACAGGTAGATGACCGGCGTGAGCAGGTCGTTCCACTGAAACATGAAGACGAAAATCGCCAGCGCGGTGAGCGCGGGACCCGCCAGCGGCAGATAGATCCGCCGGTAGATGCCGAAGGCGCTGCAGCCGTCGATCTTGGCGGCGTCATCGAGCTCAGTCGGAATGGTGAGGAAAAACTGACGCAGCAGAAATGTCCCGAAGGCTCCGCCGAAAAACCACGGGACGATCAGCGGGTAGTACGTGTCCACCCAGCCCAGGGATCGCATCAGAATGAACACGGGAATCATGGTCACCTGATAGGGGATCATCAGCGTGGCCAGCAGCACGTAGAAGAGCGCGGTACGCCCCGCAAAGCGCAACCTGGCGAACGCGTACGCGGCGAGCGAGCAGCTGACCACGCTGCCAATGGTGGACAGCCCGGCCACTTTCAAGCTGTTGAATGAGTACCGGATGAAGGGCATTTTGGAGAAGAGGTACGTGTAGTTCTCCAACGTGGGATGCTGTGGCCACCAGCGCGGCGGGTATTGAAACAACTGCTCCGGCGTCTTCAGCGACGTGACGACGATCCAGAGGAGCGGCAACAGGAAGAACAACGCCGCCACCGTCAACCCCAGGTATCCGAACGTGGTCGAGAGCACGCGTGAGCCCCGCATCTGCGCCTCCTACTGGTAGAACACCCAGCGGCGCTGCACGCCGAACTGCAGCGCGGTGACAATACAGACAACCGCGAAGAGGACGTACGCCAGCGCCGCGGCCTGCCCCATATGGAAGCAGATAGATGTAATAGCTCATGGTGAGGGTGGCGTAGGCCGGACCCCCCTCGGTCATGACGTAGGTTTGTTCGAAAACCTGGAACGACCCGATGAGCATGATCACCAGCACGAACAGTGTGGTCGGCGTGAGGCCAGGCCACGTGACGTGCCGGAACCGCTGCCAGCCATTGGCCCCATCCATCGCCGCCGCCTCTTGCAGGGACCGATCAATACTCTGGAGCCCAGCCAGGAAAATGACCATGTTGTAGCCGGCCCACTTCCAGACACCGACAAAGATGAGGGCCGGCATCGCCCACTGGATGCTATTCACCCACTCCGGACCTGGGACATGGAAGACGCGGCGGATGACGTAGTTGATGAACCCCAGGTCGGGATTGAACAGGAAGCTCCACATCAGCGCGACAGCCGTCATGGAGATGATGCTGGGGAAGAAGTAGATGGCCCGAAACAGGCCGATCCCCCGCAGTTTCTGATTGGCCAGCAGCGCCAGGCCGAGCGAGAGGAGCATGCCGGCCGGCACGCTCACGAGCGTGTAGTACCACGTATTCGCAAAGACCTTCCAGAAGAGCGGCGAGGTGTACAGGGCTCGATAGTTCGCCAGGCCCAGCCAGGAGACGTGCTGCCCGTTTCCCCAGTCCGTGAAGCTGATCAGGACGGAGGCCACGACAGGACCAAGCCAAAACAGGGCGAGACCGAAGATCGTGGGAAGCAGGAACGCCTGGCCTTCGAGGGTTTCCCGAAGGCGGCGCCGGCCCGCGACAGACGACGCGAGCGGGCCGGCGCGCTGCATGCTCGACCGCCTGACGTCAACGGTCCTCATGGCCCTCAACATGAGGCGACGCCGCGACCCGCAGGTCGCGGACCGCGGACGGCGTCTCAGTGTACGCCTTCAGGCGTTACTTCGCCTGGAGGATCTTGTCGATGGCCGCGCAGGCCTCTCTCGCCGCGGCTGCGACGGGTTTTTGCCCAAAGAATGCCTCGTTTAGAGTATTGCGCTTCGCCGTCTGCCACTCCAGCCAGTGCGGGGTGAATCCGCCCACCATAAAGGTCGCCGAGTCCAGCATCACCTGGGTATGCGCGGGAGGCGTGCTGGACAACCACTCCTTGGCCGTGGCTGTCTTTTGAACCGACGGGACGAGTCCCATGCCTGCAGCATACCAGGACACCGGCGTTTGCATCGTTAGGTACTTGAGCAGCTCCCAGGCCCCGCTCTTGTTCTTCGTGGAACTGGACATAACGATCGTATCGGGACCGCCGTAGATGACTCGCTTGGCCGAGCCCTTGGGCACCATGGCCACGTCCCAATCGAAACTCTTGATCTCCCGCATCGACGTGATGGCCCAGCTCCCGGTGATGAACATCGCCACCTTCCCAGCCTTGAACGCGTCAGGGCTCTCGACGATGTACTCCTTGAGCTGCGTGGGATTTGGGGAGACTTTGTCGCGCTGGATCATATCTACCATGAACTGGATGGTCTTGACCGCCACGGGGTCGGTCAGCCGGCAGCTCTTCTGGTCATCGGAGAGTACCCGTCCGCCATTGGCCAAGATGAGGGGATCCAGCATCGTGTGCCAGGGGGAGCTGACGAATCCGAACTGGGCAACCGTGCCGTCGGCGTTCCGGAGGGTCAGCTTCTTCGCCACGTCGAGCAGTTTGTTCCAGTCCCAGCTCTCATCCGGGTACCCGATCCCCGCTTTGTCGAAGACATTCTTGTTGTAATAGAGGAGAGACACGACGTAGTTGCGCGGGAGCGCGTAATAATTCCCGCTTCCTGGTGGAACGGCGAGATCGGTCAGGATGTTGGGGAAGAATGTCCCCAGGCCGGTCTTGTCTCGTGTGATATACGGCGTGAGGTTCTCGAGATCTCCGCGCTGCACAAATTCGTAGTAGAAGGTCGGCGCCGTGTTCCAGAGGTCCGGCGCCGTCTTGGAGGCAAATGCGGTCACAGTCTTCTGTTGAAGCTGATCAGGGGGAATGAGTTGCGCCTGGACAGTAATATTGGGACGTGCTTTCTTGAAATCCGCCAGGAACTTTTGCTCCAGATCCCATTTATCGGTGAAGTACGTCCAGTACGTGACTGTGCCTGTGGCTTGCGCGGAGCCGCCGTGAGGAAGCGCTAGCAGCAGTAGCGCCACTACCAGCAGCAGCCCCAGCCTCTTGCTCACCTGCTTGCGGTTCACTTTTGTCCACCTCCCTTTGTATCACGGTGTCATCGATACTCGCGGCACACGAGTCCTATCACCTGGTCAAGCGGCGCAGCCCTCACCTCCCTTCCCCTTGGAGCGTGTGCGCGCTGGTCCGGAACCACGGCGCCAGCGTGTCGACCAGCGTACGGAACGCGCGGTACCGCGTCTCGTATGCTGGGACCATGCTGTCCGGCTCGCTCACGTCGCACTGTACGGGAAGCGCCTGCTGCGCCTCATCGAGGGTCGCAAAGATTCCCAACGCGACCGCCGTCAGCAAGAATGTCCCCCGGCTGGTGGCGTCCGGCTGTCTGGACGTCATAATGGGCAGGCCATAGATCGATGCCCTGAGCTGGGCCCAGCCATCGATCACGGCACCGCCCCCCGAGGCATAGACTCTCCGGCGCAAAAGTCCCAGTTCCCCTAACACTTCGCTGATGTCACGCAGCGAGAAGGCGATGCCCTCCATCGCAGATGCGAGTAATTCACCTCGGTCGGTCGTCAATTCCAGCCCCACGAAGGCTCCCCGCAGGGCGTCATCCCAGAGGGGCGCGCGCTCCCCGGCGAGGTACGGCAGAAAGAGGGGCCGTCTGGCCGGCGACCCGGGCGGGAACGCCACGGTCTCGTATCCCTGACCGTCGCTGCTGTGGTCTCCCATAAGGCGGCGCACCTCATCCAGCCCAGCGCAGGCCGCATTCGTCGATCCCCCCACGATCCACCGGCCGTCGCGCGCGTGCGGAACCGTTTCGACCCGGGCCTGCGGATCGAGGACCAGCCGATCAGTGACGACGCCGAGGGTCCCTGTGGAACCCAGGTGTTCGTAGACGTCGCCGGCGTGAACCGCGCCGAGGCCCAGCGCCTCGACATCATCGCCCGCCCCGGTGATCACCGGCGTCCCAATCGGAACACCCAGGGCGTCTGCCGCCTCCTTCATCACCCCGGCCGTGACGGAGGTCGACGGCATGATCGGGGGAAGGATCGCGGGTGAGATTCCCGCCGTCTCCGCGAGGTCGCTGACCCACTCCCCACGGTGGATATCGAAGAGCAGCAGGCCGGCAGCATCGGTCGGATCGGTGCCGGCCTCCCCGGTGATGCGCAAGCGAAGGAAATCTTTTGGCGCAAACAGGACGTGTGCCCGTCGCAAGACATCGGGCATATGCCGCGCCAACCATCGGAGTTTGGGCGGCACAGCCTGTGGACCGACTCGCCCCCCGGTCCGGGCGTGGTGCGCACGGATATCGAACGCCGCCCCCAACTCTGTCCACTCGGCCTCCGGCCGTCGATCCCAGACCACAGGGCACTCGATCACGACGCGCCCCGCGCCATCCACAAGAACGGGGGCATGCATATGCCCGGTGACCCCGATGCCTTCGACCGTCCATGCTGGCGCAGCGATCCGCACCCGGCGGGCGGTGTCAACGGCCAACCGCCACCATTCCTCGGGATCCTGCACATACCATCCGGGGCGCGGAGAACGCGTCGGCAGAGGCTGTCGGGCCTCGGCGAGTACTCTGCCATCGAAGGTGAACAGACAGGCCTTCACCGCGCTCAAGCCGACGTCCAGAACGAGGATCCCCCGGTCAGGCATGGCGGGAGCTTTCCTCGAGTGTCAAATCAAACGGCCGCGCGCCGAGCCGGTCCGTAACCAGCCTGCGAACCTTCAATGTGACGCTCTCCGCGGCACGGCGGCGGATGAGCACCTCGGCGATGAGATCCGCCACCTCGTCGACGACCGCCGGTGTCGCTCCGGCGCGCGTGATCTCTTGAACGCCCAGGCGGAGGCCCGCGCCCCCCAGGGAGGCGTCGAGGGAACACACCGAGGTGATGATCCCCGCCGCTTCCAGTTGGTCGGCGGCGGTCGACGCGTTCTGCCCGGACGGGGGCTGAATCACAACCGTGTGGGACTGCGTGTAGCCGCGGTGCGCACCGATCACCGTCAGGCCGCGCCCGGCCAGTGCGGCCCCGAGGGCCTGGGCATTCTCGATGGTGCGCTGGGTATACGCATCGCCCGTCGCACGCATCTCCAGGAGGACCGCGGCGAGCGCGGCGACGTGCGCAAGATGATGATTGGCGACCAGGCCGGGGTGCACGGCCTCAGAGACCCTGGCGATCAAGGCTTCGTCGTCCGACAGGATCAGCCCGCCTTGCGGCCCAGGGAGCACCTTGTGGGTGCTGCTCACCAGCAAATGGGCGCCTTCGACGAGGGGCGCCTGGAAGCGCCCGGCGGCGATGAGGCCCAACACGTGTGCGCCGTCATAGATGACGACGGTGTTGCCGAGATCGCGTGCCGTGTCCGCGACTGCCTTGACAGGATGCGGAAAGAGAAACGTGCTCGAACCCAGGATGACCAGACGCGGCCGCAGTTCACGCATCAGCGCGACAGTTCTCTCCGCATCAACGGTGTGCTCGTGGGGATCAAAGGGCACAGGGTGCACGACGAGGGGAAACTGGGTGCTCGCGGACAGCTTGGCCGCAGTCCGGTGGCCGCCTCCGTTGCGGTCCACCTCGAGCACGGTGTCCCCTGGGCGAGCCAGTGCCAGGATGACGGCGGCCGCGGCGAGATGCCCCGAGACAGGACGGAGTTCGGCGTAACGCGCACCGAAGAGCGATCGCGCCAGCCTGTCGGCCAACTCTTCGATCTCGATGATGTATCGTGTCCCCTGGTATTTTCGCCGGCGTAGATCGCGCCCATGGTAATCGCCATACCTGCCGCTGAGGTCCGACGCCAGGAGCTGGGCGACCGAGGGACTGTGGATGTTTTCTGACGCGACAAGATTGAGGCACTGGCCGCGCCATTGTTCGTGGGCGGTGATCAACCCGAGGAGTGTGCGGAGGTCATCGGTCTGAGCGCGCCCGGACATGAGGCCCTCCCCGGCTGGACAAAGACTCCTGATGCTGCAGGATGGTCTCGCGCGTATCCGCGAGGTGCTCGACCATCGCCCGCTGCACCGCATTGAGGTCGCGACTCTTGATCCGTTCGTACAACTCACGATGGAGTGTGAGTTCCCTCGCGCTCCGGCCCGGAATATCATGCTCGATCTGCCAGCCTCGCGCGGTGAGGAGCGGGATGATGCTCGTGATCCACCGCTGCAGCGTAGCGTTTTTCGCCGCCTGCGCGATCAGGAGGTGGAAGCGGGCCGCGAGCCGGTGAACGGTCCGCCCGTGGAGGAGGCGATCCTCCATCTGTCGCAGCAGCCGCTCCATGGCCTGCAGGTCATCCGGCGTGGCGCGTGTGGCCGCAAGGCGAGCGATGGGGACCTCCACGATCTCTCGAGCTTCAAGCAGGTCAAGAAGGGCATCCTCCGCGAGGAGCGCGGCCGTCACGTCGAGACCGAGGAGCGTTTGCCGGTCGAAACTCTTGATCTTGTAGCCGAAGCCTCGTTTGGCTTCGGCGAGGCCCAGGATGACCAGGTGCTGCAGCGCCTCTCGAATCGTGGAGCGGCCGACGC
>VBAL01000292.1:1364-1821 GCA_005888595.1 Candidatus Segetimicrobium genomatis | reverse complement strand
ACGTGGTGCCTTGGCCGAAAGGGAAGGGACAAAGCCCGCCGGAGTTTCTGGCCACGCGTCCAACGACGTGGCAGGCGGATGTGAGCCGGCTGCGTGGCCTGATTGGGCGCTTTGCTGATCGTGGACCGGCGGGTGAGTGGCCAGCAAGCCGTGTCTTTGGCCGCATTTCCGGACGAAGCTGGGGGGTCTTGCAGTACAAGCATCTCGATCATCACCTCCGCCAGTTCGGGGCGTGATCGCCGCCGGTGGGCTTGCTTCCTCTAAGCACGTCACTCGAGACTCTTCGGCTCACGTTGCTGCCATGCGCCCCCGAGCATCTTCTCATGCTCATCGACCAGCCGGAACGCTTTGAGCAGGTGCTCGGCTTGCCCGCAGCCGACGGGCTCCACGGCTTTTTCGTGTCGGATGATGTGTCACCCAATTGGCTGGCGGCACTGCGAAGCTCGTCGAGCCCAGA
>VBAL01000292.1:0-1345 GCA_005888595.1 Candidatus Segetimicrobium genomatis | reverse complement strand
TGGCGCCACGGGTTTTTCGTAGTCCATCGCGAAGGCGGATCCGTAATCGGCAGTGCGGGATTTAAGGGTCCGCCCGACTCCACAGGAATCGTCGAGGTCGCTTACGGCATCGTGCCCAGCTTCCAGGGGCGCGGCTATGCGACCGAGGCCGCCGCCGCGCTGGTCGCCTTTGCCTTTGCCAGTGGACGGGTGCGGCTGGTTCGGGCGCACACCTGGCCAGAGGCGAACGCGTCCACACGGGTGCTTCTGAAGTGCGGCTTCCGCCACGTCGGCACGGTCGTTGACCCTGACGATGGACCAGTATGGCGCTGGGAACGGGGCCAGTAGCTCACGGAGCACGTCCACCGTTCGCAACTGCCGCCTAACATCGCACATCCAGGGTACCCGGACAGCCTCACATATGCCCTTCGACTTCCAACCAGTTCTGAATGTGGGCGTTCTTTCGTGAGCACCAGCTTCTGAGGAATTAGCAAGACCAAGCCTTCCCGTACGGCTGTTGAGAGTCGGGTGACAGTCGAGCGCACAGATCACTTGATTGGGGCCGCCGCACCCCGCAGCTTAAGCGCGATCCGTTCGGCGGCCAACTCGAAACTCCATTCATGGCACCTTCGTACGCGCAAGTGCACGTCACCCGTTCAGCATAGGACGAGCGGTTGAAAGTGAGGCAGGAGGACGATGTTCGGAATGTCGGAGTGGGCAATCGGCGTCGGGGTGATCATTTTGTTTGGGGCTGCCGGAGTAATGCTGATTGTCCGGTTCGTGCGCTCGGAAGGCGCGCGACTGAAATCCCGTGGAGTGGACCCGAACGTTATGTTGGTGATCAACCAGCCGGTGCGCCAGCCTAAGCGCGAGCCGTTAGGCCGACTCGACAGGATCTCGCCATGACCTTCAAGCCCAGGATTTGGTACCCGATCGCCATCGTGCTGAGCGTCGTCAACCTGGTCGCAGTCGGGTTCGCGGCCGCAGAAGCCGAGCCGTTGCATGCCGCGACTCACGCGGCGCTCGCGCTGGCGTTCGGGTTATGGGCCCAGGGTCTGCGGCGGCGCACCGGCGGGAGCGAATCCCAGCCTCGGCTTGAAGGGCTCGAAGCCAGCGAATTCCAGCCTCGGCTGGAAGGGCTCGAAGCCGAGGTGAGCAATCTGCGGCAGGAGTTGAGCGAGGCGCAGGAGCGCCTCGACTTTGCCGAAGGGCTGGTGGCGCGGGGAGCGGCAGCGCGCCGAGTGGACCCGCAGCGGTAGGGACCGCTGACCCCGTGAAAGGAAGGGTGAACGATGGTGCACGTGAACTATCTCGCCGTCCTTGTGGCAGCCGTCGCCGTGTTCGTGCTGGGCTGGCTCTGGTACAG
>VBAL01000291.1:606-3114 GCA_005888595.1 Candidatus Segetimicrobium genomatis | reverse complement strand
AGAGCTGTGCGCGGCGTATCAGCGACACGGCCTGACCCGCGAGCAGTTCCTCGGAGCCCGCTACTGTCGGATCAAGCAGATCCAAAGGCTCCAGCGGGAGGGGCAGCTGGGCCCGACGCTCCGGTGGCGGAGCGACCGAATGCCGGCCCGTCTATGACCGCGGCCAAGCCACCGCTGCCGTCGCTCGACGATCAGCGGCGCTTCTGGGACGAGTGTTGGGACCGGCGGCGCTTCCCAAATGACTTCCAGCGACGGCGCGGTGACGCTGTGCTCGCGATGCTCAAGTCGCTGCGACTCGCCAATCCCGAGATTCTTGATTTCGGGTGCGGCACGGGGTGGTTCACGGAGCAGTTATCCCACTTGGGACGAGCCACCGGGATCGAGCTCTCCGAGACCGCGATCGCGCACGCGAGGGCGACCTACTCCGGCGTGCGGTTCATCGCGGGCAATGTGCTCGAGATGTCGCTGCCCGCGGAACAGTTCGACGTGGTTGTCTCTCAGGAAGTGGTGGCCCACGTCGAAGACCCGCCCCGCTACCTGGACATCATCGCGCAGATCCTGAAGCCGCGCGGATACCTCGTCATCACCACCGCGAATCGCCTAGTGATGGAGCGCTGGCACCCCGGCGGCCCGGACCCCGATGCGCACATCAAGCTCTATCCGAATCGCCACGAGCTGAAGCGGATGTTGCGGCGCAGCTTCCGAGTCCTCTGCACGACCAGCATCATGCCGGTCGGCGAGCGTGGGTTCCTCCGCCTCGTCAACTCGCACAAGGTCAACAGGGCGCTGGGCTGGGTGATCCCGCCGCGCTATCTCGAGCGGGCCAAGGAATGGGCCGGGCTGGGCTACACGCTCATAGCGCTCGCCCAGAAGCTCGCGTGACGGTCGGCACCGTTCGCGCTGCTGGAGAAGGGTCGGTGAGGACAGTGTCGCACGCGCCGCCGGTCCATCACAGACCGCATATGGTATGGAAAATGCTCCGATGGGAGTGTGAATTGACTCGGGGCCTACGCGCATGAAAGTCGTCCTGTTCTGCGGCGGGATGGGGATGCGGCTGCGTGACTACGACGAAAACGTGCCGAAGCCGATGGTGCCGATCGGTTACCGCCCGATCCTCTGGCATGTGATGAAGTATTACGCCCACTTCGGGCACAAGGACTTCATCCTCTGCCTCGGCCACCGCGCGGACGCCATCAAGAACTATTTCCGGAATTACGACGAGTGCGTCTCGAACGACTTCGTTCTGAGCGATGGCGGGCGGCGGCTCGAGCTCCTACACAGCGACATCGGCGATTGGCGGATCACGCTCGTCGACACGGGGATCAACGCGAATATTGGGCAGCGCCTGAAGGCGGTCGAGCCCTACCTCGCCGGCGAGGCGGAGTTCTTTGCGAACTATAGTGACGGCCTCACTGATCTGCCGCTACCAGCGCAGCTGGACCATTTCCGGCGGCAAGACGTCAGCGCGAGCTTCCTCTGCGTCCGGCCGCAGCTGAGCTGTCACTTCGTCGTGGCGCAGCACGACGGGCAGGTAACGAGCGTCCAGGACGTCGAGCAGACCGGACTGCGCATCAACGGTGGATTCTTCATTTTCCGGGCGGCCATCTTCGATTACCTCCGGCGCGGCGAGGACCTCGTGATGGACGCCTTCCAACAGCTGCTCGACCGGAATCAGCTGCTGGCCTACTGTTACGACGGGTTCTGGCAGTCAATGGACACGTTTAGGGACAAGCAGCGCCTGGATGATCTGTACGCGCGAGGCGAGGCACCGTGGGTCGTGTGGCAGCGGCCGGGCCCGGCCACTGTCCGAGCGGCCTCGGACGCCGCGCCGCCGATCCCACTGCCGCACGCTCGCCGCGGAGCGCTGCGATCGGGCTGATGCTCGCGCTCGACCTCGCGCGTGACGTGGAGGGGTCCCTCCGCGTGCTTTGCCTCGGCGCTCATTCGGACGACATCGAGATCGGCTGCGGCGGGACGATACTCCAGCTTGTGTCTGCATGCCCGCAGGCCGTTTTCCACTGGGTGGTCTTCAGCGCGGATCCGGAACGGGAGCGGGAGGCGCGACACAGCGCCGGCCTGTTCCTGCAGTCGCAGTGCCGACACCAGGTCGTCGTGAAGCGGTTTCGTGACGGATTCTTTCCGTACGTCGGTGCCGAGATCAAGGAGTACTTCGAGGTGCTGAAGCATGCGGTTTCGCCCGATGTGATCTTCACCCATTATCGAGGCGACCGCCATCAAGATCACCGCCTCCTCTCGGAGCTGACCTGGAACACGTTTCGGGATCACCTCATCCTCGAGTACGAGCTGCCCAAATATGACGGCGACCTCGGGTCGCCGAATTGCTATGTGCCGCTCGACGACACGGTGTGCCAGTTGAAGACGGAATACCTCACCGCGGCCTTCAAGTCTCAGCTTGGGAAGCGGTGGTTCTCGAGCGACACCTTCCGCGGGCTCATGCGGCTCCGAGGGATCGAAGCGGCGGCGCCCGCAGGTTACGCCGAGGCCTTC
>VBAL01000291.1:0-472 GCA_005888595.1 Candidatus Segetimicrobium genomatis | reverse complement strand
TCTGCGACAATGCGTCGACGGATCGCACGGGCGACATCGCCCGGTCCTATGCCGCGAAGGACAGACGCGTCCGCTACGCTTGCAACGAGCAGAATCTCGGGGCTAACCGGAACTTCCGGCGCACTTTTGAACTCTCCTCGGGCGAGTACTTCCGGTGGACCTCGGCGGACGACCTGGCGGGCCCTGAGCTCCTGGCGCGCTGTGTCGAGGTGCTGGACCGCGACCCCGGGGCGGTCCTCGCTTGTCCGAAGACGAGGTTCATCGACGAGGACGGGAGGTGCCTCTCGGATTACGACGATGGCCTGCACCTCGCGTTCCCGAAGGCCAGCGAGCGCTTTCACGAGGTCCTCGAGCGCTTGGGGTACGTCAACGCCCACTACGGGTTGATGCGGGCCGCTGTCATGCGGAGTATGCGACCCCTGGGCGCTTACCCGGGCGCGGACGTCGTGTTCCTGGCGGAGCTGAGCCTGTA
>VBAL01000290.1:2981-4484 GCA_005888595.1 Candidatus Segetimicrobium genomatis | reverse complement strand
TCAACCTTATCCATGCCAAACTCGCGCGTGTGATGGGTCACGAACATGTCGAGTTCCGTGAAGCTTCCCGGATCGAGTAGCCGGTCGAGTCGCTCACGCGCCGTCAGCTTGCCGGCGTCGTGCTGGCGCTGCACCCGGTCCGTACCACCCAGGCCCAAAATGTGCTCCTTCCGTCGGCGAAGGTCGTGAACGTCATCGCGGCTCATAGCTCACCTCACACGCTGGGGGGACCCGGGACCAGGAAAAAGGCATCGGTGCGGGCACCACCACCGCGCGCCCCGCCCAATGCCAGACGCAGATTGCTTGGTCCCTAGGTCCCTCGGTCCCCTGGCCCCGCCGTCATGTTTTCAGCTGGTTCCCTGCCGTCAACGGCCGGATCGAGATAATCCCGTGTTTGAAGATCAACTCGCGACCCGTCTCGCTCTCCACCAGGAGTGAGTACGTGCCGACGTCTTTCACAGTAGCTTCGGGGACCTCGTATCCGTCGCGGCATCGGATGTGCACCGGAATCCCAGTGGCGACGAGATGGCGCAGGTATTCATCTTCCATGGAACTGCGCTGCGCCGGACGGGCCTGCCCCTGATCGATACGGGACTCTACCTCGGACTTGGCCGGCGGGGGAGAGACTGCGGCACCGCCCGATCGTTCGGGCCGGATCTGGGACAGATCGGCCGCCCCGTCAGCGTGCTCGTCATCTCCGTTTGCCTCGGGCGCCAGCGCAGGCATCTGCCGCTGGGGCTCCCGCAGGTGCCGGTAGTGCGCCCGCATCGACTCCAGTTCATCGCGACGATCCTTCATCGTCCACCCCCCCCGTCGTTGCACCTTGGCCCCGCGCTTGCCGACGGCATCTAAGGTCGCCGCAATCACGGCCTCGGCCTCATTCCCCTCCACGACTGCGGTGCCGACACACTGACGCGCTTCGGCTGCCGATCCGATCGATACTGCCACGACTACTGCCTCTCGCCCAATCAACGGGACGGATGCCATCGACTCCAGGGTGGCGCGGCGCTCTTCGCGGTCCAGCACGGGCTTCAACGCGTCCAGAGTAGCCAAGACCAGCCCGCGGAGCCTGCTGGCGCGGTCCGACAACGAGCGCGCATGACCGATGAATGTGCCGCCTTCCCCGTGGACCGGCTCCAGTTCCACTGTGGCCTGGACAGCGGTTCCTGCCAACACCTCCTCGACCCGCCGGGGCCGCCAGGTCTGGGGCGGCATTCCGCCCTGCAGGCGAGCGACCCGGATGCGCCATCCGTCCACCGCCAGGGAATAGCTGGACATGAGCGCCGAGGCGATCGTCCGGCGCACCGCTGACTCGTCCTGTTCGCTATGGGCGGTGACGTAAATGGAATCGATCTCGCCGGCGTCGTTGGCGACCACACGCGCCGATGTCACGCCGTTCAGTCGCTCCAGGAGCGTCTCGATGTCTTCTGCAAAAACTTCACTGGGCACGGCGCGGTCGACACCAGCCTCCTCAATGCTTCCTAGGGATGTTCCGTGCGAAGC
>VBAL01000290.1:0-2964 GCA_005888595.1 Candidatus Segetimicrobium genomatis | reverse complement strand
AAGCGGGTCTCGCCAGCGGGTGATCGATCACGACCCCTTCGCCTCCCATGGACTCACGAGTCTGGCCGTCGACCAAGATACGCACTCGAGGTGCCTGCGCGAACTGAGTGGCGGTGTATACGATCTGCCACAGCCGCCCTAACATGCTGGAGCTGCCGCCCCCCGACTCGATCTCAGCGCTGAGATCCACCATCACCACCCCGTCAGCGATGCGCAACCCTCGCAGGCGCGTGCCTACGGGGATCGCCGTCACCAACCCTGCCCCGCGCTCCGTGGGAGTGGGTCCGGCAAGCAACTCACGCACCGCCGCGGCCAGCAGCGCTGCCGCTGTGCGCCCCCGCACGGTGCGGGGCACGTCTTGGACCGTGCTGCTGGACCCTTGAGCGCGGACGAAGTACACCGACGCCCTGGCCTCAGTGGGGCGGACCCACCACCACACGGTGCCAAGCAGCACGGCGACCAGTACGATCGCGGCAAGAATTCGAATGCGTTTGCCGGTCATATCTCCCATCCCAATGGGTGCCGCTAGCCAGCCCGCGTCCCGACCATCTTGGCGAATTCCCTTTCCGTAAGGACTCGCACTCCGAGTTTCCGCGCCCGGAGTAGTTTCGACCCCGGATCCACGCCAGCAACCAGAAGATCGGTCTTCTTTGAGACGCTATTGCTGACGACGGCGCCATGCTCCTTCGCCAGGGCCTCCGCGCGACTGCGAGAGAAATTCGACAAGGTCCCGGTAAACACGATCTGCTTCCCTGCCAACGGACCGGTGGAGACAATGGGCGCCGGGGCCACCGGCCGCACGCCGGCCGTTCTCAACCGATCGATCAGCCTCCTGTTCTCAGGCTGGCGGAAGAACTGCGTGACACTCTCGGCGATGGTCGGACCGATGCCGGGTACGTCGCGCACATCCTCGAAGCTCGCCTGCAGCAACCGGTCAAGGGTGCCAGCAGGCGCGGCCAGGACCTCGGCGACGTGCGCGCCGACATGGCGGATCCCCAGCGCATAGAGGAACCGCGCCAGCGTGGTGCGCTTGCTCGCGGCGATAGAATCCACGACGTTGCGGGCCGATCTGTCCCCCATCCGTTCCAGATCTGCCAGCTGCTCCTGCCTGAGCGCGTACAAGTCGGCAGGATCGGCGATAAGTGTCCGCTGCAGCAACTGCGCCAGCAGTTTCGGGCCGACCCAGTCGACATTCATCGCATCACGCGAGCAGAAGTGAATCAATCGCCCCAGCACCTGGGCCGGACAGGCCAGATTGGTGCAGCGCGCCACCGCCTCGCCCTCGGGACGGTATGTAGTCGATCCGCACGACGGACAGGTCGTGGGCATCGAGAACATTGACTCGTGCCCCGTGCGGCGCTCGGTCACCACGCGCACCACCTCGGGAATCACCTCGCCCGCCCGCTGTACAATCACCCAGTCGCCGATGCGGACATCCTTGCGGCGGATCTCGTCCTCGTTGTGTAGCGTCGCGCTGGTCACGGTAACGCCTGAGACCCGCACGGGCTCGTAGACCCGAATATCGTTGACACGCGTGATAGCTTGCTCGGCCGGGAATTTGAAGGCGATGGCCCACCGCGGCGCCTGGCTGGTGGCGCCGAGCTCGGCCTGCTGGGCGAGGCTGTCGACTTTGATCACCACCCCGTCCGTGTCATACGGCAGGTCCGTCCGGCGGCGGGTCCACTCCCGCACATAGACCATGACCTCGTCCAACGAGCGGCATCGCGCGGTGTGAGGATTCACCCTGAAGCCGGCCGCCTTTAGCCAGGTAAGCGTCTCATGGTGCGTACGAACGTCGATGCCGTCTGCAGCACCGACACCGTAGATGAACAGGTCCAACGGCCGCGCCGCGGTCACCTTCGGATCCAGCTGCCGCAGGGAGCCCGCAGCCGCATTGCGCGGGTTGGCGAACGAGGGCTCAGTCGCCGCCGCTCGCTCCCGATTGATCGTTTCGAAGACACTCACCGGCAAGTATGCCTCTCCGCGCGCCTCCAGCAGGGCTTGCGGCCGGTTCACGCGCAACCGGAGAGGCAGGCTCTTGATCGTTTTGAGGTTGGCCGTGACGTCCTCGCCCTCGAAGCCGTCACCGCGCGTCGCCCCCCGGGTGAACGTCCCATGTTCGTACGTCAGCGATACCGCGGCGCCGTCGATTTTGAGTTCGCAGACATACTCTACGCGCTGCTCGCCCAGGGCCGTCTGCACCCGTCGCGCCCACACCAGTAGCTCCTCCTCGTCGAACGCGTTGGCCAGGCTGAGCATGGGTTGCCGGTGCCTGACCGTCGCGAATGCGTCCGATGGCGCCGCGCCGACCCGCTGCGTGGGTGAATCGGGGGTGACAAGATCCGGGAAGCGTTCTTCCAGTGCCCGCAGTTCGCGGACGAGCCGGTCGTATTCGCCGTCAGAAATCTCGGGACTGTCGAGCACGTAGTAGTGAAAGCTGTGGTGCTCGATACCCCGCCGCAACTGTTCGATGCGCCTGCGCGCCCCGGATTTAGTGAGGGTACTTGCGGTGGGAGCTTTCTTGGCTGACTGGGACTTAACCATCGGGAACTACGGGATTAGGGATTGGGGATTGGTGTCTGCGGGTTTCTTCGATTATCTAATCCCTAATCCCTATTCCCCAATCCCGTAGTCTCGCGTGAGCGGCCCCCCGCCATTGCAGGGATGATCGCGACCTCCGCCTCCTCACCGAGCGGCGTGGCCAGCCCCTGCAGGAATCGCACATCCTGATCATCGACAAAAATATTGACAAAGCTGTGCACCCGGCCGTCGCCGTCTACGAGGCGGGCCTTGATGCCGGGGAATCGCTGATCCAGATTGTCCACGAGGTCTACCAGCGTCGCCCCGCTGGCTTGCACTACTCGTTGGTCTCCCGTAAGCTTTCGCAATGGTGCCGGAATACGGACCTTCGCCATAGGAGGCTTCCTCCCACTCTTAGTGATTCGTGATTAGTGATTCGTGATT
>VBAL01000274.1:1404-2010 GCA_005888595.1 Candidatus Segetimicrobium genomatis | reverse complement strand
GATCAGTCGCGAGAAGAAGCTCACGCGCAAGCTCAAGGAGGCCCGCGTCGCGCTGGAGATCGAGCGCAACTTCCCCAAGGACACGATCCTCCAGCTGTACTTGAACCAGATCGACCTGGGCGCCGGCGCCCACGGTGTCGAGGCGGCGGCCCAGATCTATTTCGGTAAATCGGCCCGCGATCTGAACGTCGCCGAGGCCGCGACGCTCGCGGCCATCCCGAAGGCGCCCGGGACCTACAACCCGCGCACCCACCCCGACCGCGCCGTGCGACGGCGCAACGTCGTGCTGAACCTGATGCGGGACCAGGGCTTCCTCACGCCTGAGGATGTCGAGTACTGGAAGGCGTACCCCCTGGTGCTGACCACCACCCGCACGAACTACGGGGACGTGGCGCCGTACTTCGTCGAATGGCTGCGCGGCCAGCTCGACGCGCGTTTTGGGCGGGAGCTGTACGAGGGCGGGCTGCGCATCTACACTACTCTGGATCTCGACATGCAGCAGGCCGCCGAGCGCGCCCTGCAAGCACAGCTCGACGCCATCGAGGCGGGTGTGTACGGCAAGCTGCCGTCCGGTGCCGTCACCTACCGTGACTACATCGAATCCTC
>VBAL01000274.1:0-1325 GCA_005888595.1 Candidatus Segetimicrobium genomatis | reverse complement strand
GATCGGCGGCCGCGACTTCGAGGATTCCAAGTACAACCGCATCGTCCAGGCCGTCCGCCAACCGGGCTCGACCTTCAAGCCATTCGTGTACTCGGCGGCCGTCCGCGCCGGCCACCCGGTGACCGAGATGCTGGACGACTCGCCCCTCAACCCGCCGGTCCTGCAGCTCGACAGCACCTTGTGGCAACCGAAGGACGATGACGACTCGACCTGGGGCGCCATTCCGATGCGCAAGGCGCTCTATGGCTCGCGGAATCTGGCGACGATCAAGCTCGGCATGGCCCTCGGCGAGCAGACCGTCATCGGTGAGGCGAAGAGCTACGGCATTACCACGCCGTTACCACCTTATCCGTCGATCCACATCGGCGCGAAGGGCGTTCGGCCGATCGAGATCATCGCCGCCTATTCCGCATTCGCGACGCTGGGCACCCGCGCCGTGCCGCAGGGCATCCTCCGGGTCGAAGACCGGGAGGGCAACATCGTCTGGCAGCCCCAGCAGGTGCACCAGCCGGTGATGGACGCCGAGCACACTTGGCTGCTCGTAGACATGATGAAGGACGTGATCCGGCGCGGCACCGCCTACTCCGCCGTCTGGAAAGCGGGCTTCACCCTGCCCGCCGCCGGCAAAACCGGCACCACCGACCAGTACACCGACGCCTGGTTCATCGGCTACACGCCTGAGCTCGTCGCCGGGATGTGGGTCGGCTATGACTACCAGCGCGCGATTCTGGAGCACAATGCGGGCGGCGGCAAGATCGTGGCCCCTGCCTGGACCTCGTTCATGCGCGATGTGTACGACCGGCGCCCTGCTCCCGCCGACTGGATCCGGCCCGACTCGCTCGTCACCCGCGAGGTGGACGACTCCACCGGTTACCTGGCGACGCCCTTCTGCCCGCAAAAGCTCCACCGCTGGGAGTGGTTCTACCCGGGCACCGAGCCGACCCAGGAATGCCCGGTGCACCGCGTCCTCGGCCCCGCCCTAACGCCCTGAACGCGCCGCCACCGCTGCTGCGCCTCCGCGCCGGCTGGGTGCATCCCGTCACGGCGCCATCGATTCCGGATGGCGCCGTTCTCGTTGGCGCCGACGGGCGCATCGCTGCCGTCGGCCCGCACACCCGCGTCCCCAGACCCCGCGGCACCGAAGCACTTGAGTTTCCCAACGCGGTCCTTGTGCCAGGACTCGTGAACTGTCACACGCATCTGGAGCTGACCCACCTCGTGGGGCAGAACACAGAAGCCCAGTTCGCGCCCTGGATCCGCCGCGTGCGCGAGCTGAAGGACGCGACGCCGCCGGCGGAGTTCGTCCGGGCAGCGGAGCAGGGGAT
>VBAL01000072.1 GCA_005888595.1 Candidatus Segetimicrobium genomatis | reverse complement strand
TCGGGGCGACTGGATCCGCGGTTCACAGCGGATTTCGCGCAGACCTACTGCCTGTTCCATCCTCGTCTCTGCTGGATGCTGGTCCATTCCCGCGACGCGGAGGTACTGCAGGCTATCCATAGCGGGGACGCCATGCTCACGCGTCTGGAAGGCGAGTGGTGCATGCGATTTCAGATGGAGTCCCGGTGAGCGCCCCTCTCCTTCAGGCACTCTCCGGACTGCCGCTCGGGAACTCACGCTATCCGTTCGGTAGGCACGGAGATGACGACACCGCTATCCAGAAGAGTCGATTGCCTCAGCATTCCCGTACCCGACGTCGATGCAGCGTTGGCCTTCTATTCCACGAATCTCGGGCACGAGCTGATCTGGCGCAGCAGCAAGGCGGCGGGCCTGAAGCTCCCAGGCTCCAACGCAGAACTAGTGCTTCACCGCGGCGACCGGCCGATGGAAACTGACCTGGTTGTCGACTCGGTTCCCGAAGCCCTGGCGAGATTCACTTCCGCCGGAGGCAAGGTTCTCAAGGGTCCGTTCAAGATCCAGATAGGCCTCTGCGCCGTCGTAGCCGACCCCTGGGACAACGTGCTCGTCATCCTCGACACCTCGAAAGGAACTCTCCGAGTAGACAAGAACAAACATGTCATCGACGATCCAGCCACCTGACGCGCTGCGAGGCATGCACCGCCAAGCCCACGACCTGTAATTGACTCAAATGACGCCTTCGAGCCGAGATGCTCCGCACAGAGCGCAACGCTCACGGTGTTTCGGAAATAGCGGAAGCGAAAGCGCATGAGCCTGCCGTGCGCGAGGTAATCCCTGCCCCGTAGTTCGTAGTGATTGGCGCTGCTGGCTTGGTACTGGAGCCGGCGGCGGGACTTGAACCCGCGACCTGCTGATTACGAAACGAGGGCCGGTGAAGAGCCGGCCCTCTCATTTTCCGCGTACTTGCGCGTAACCGCTTGCCCCGTCTACGCGTTCGCTCGATGATCGCTCGTGACACGAAAGTATTCTCGAGACAGACACGCACGCGAGAGCATGCCGCTACACGAGGCGATTAGCGCAAGTCAACGCAAGCCCGACTGCACGTCGGCCCGAAGTGACTCCAGACCCTCCTGGATCGCCAGGGGCCGCACGCACCGCGCGATAGGGGTCGTCGTCGTGCGCAGTAGAGGCCCCGAAGAGCGCCGTGACTCCGTCGCCGAGGAACTGGTTGATCGCGCCATCGTAGCGGTGCACGGCACTGAGGATGACCTCGAAGGCCCGGCTCGAAGCCTCGCGTCTGCCCATCGCGTAGTCTTCAGCGACCGCTCAATCGCGCATCGAGGATGCATGCTCACGGAGTGGAGTTTCGGATTCGGATTGGCGTCCACACAGGCCCAGTCGCTGGTGTCATCGGCAAAGGTCTGCGCAACGATTACACCGCCATCGGCAAGACGACCAGCGTTGCCGCGCGGCTTCTGAACTTCGCGCGACCGGGCCACATCGCGATCAGCGCGACGACCCGCTACGCTACCGAGAGAGCCTTTGGCTTCAGCGACCTCGGTAGCGAGGTCGTCGAAGGCAATGCCGAAGCGCTCCGTGAGTACGCTGTGACGAGGAGGACTACTTGCGCTGCCTGGTGGAGGCACCGCCCGGGATCCACACGGGTGCGGCTTCTGGAGCGGCTGCGACCAGATGTTCGCGTAGAGGGCCTGCGTGTACTTGGCGTTAAAGGCTAAGACGTCGGGTCGCGTCCAACGCCCAGAGAGAACCGAGCGCATGAGGTCCTTCGCGCGCCCTGCGTGTGCTTACTGAACGAGTCGGCGTCAATCCGCGACAACGCGCGGCTCAACCCTAGGAACCCGCTGGCCTGCCCAAGAAAAGGACGTTGAAGGACGGCTGATCGCTCGATCTCACCGGGCTCGCGCGCTAGCGCTCGATGACCCCATGAAGGCCTCGAGTGGCTGAGCTCCCGAGACCAGCTTGCCGTTAACGAAGAAGGCAGGCGTGAGCGTCACGCCGAAACGAATGGCCTCGTCCACGCTCTTGTCCCGACGCACGCGTCCCGCTCGCGAGGCAGCGTTCGAAGCTCGGGAGGTATAGCCCACCCGCTATCGTCGGCCATTGGCGGATGGCTCCCTTTGGTTTTCCAGTCACGTCTATGCAAAACGTTGCAGACCGCCGGGAGAGCGCGGGAAGGGCGGCGGCGAGATCTACCGCCGCGCCCGATCCCAAGCGTCATACACCCCAGCGGGGAGGCGCCTGTTGAAATTCCGGAAAGGCCGCATTTTCCCTTTCTTTGTTGACAAGCATCTCATTTGCGCCAATACTCCCGGCCGTCGCGGCGACGCAACCAGATTCATAGGTGCTCCTCGCACACGGAGCAGCAGGTGATGACGAGTAAACTCCGCGTCGCTCTCTCTCACGTAAGGAGTTTCATCCCGATCCCATCGAGTAAGCCCGAGTGACCCGTGGCACCGAGGTGCACCATCTGCGGTCTGAGTGCTCGGAAGACATTCATGGCTGTCGAGTCGATCCCGGATAGGGTCGAGCATGTCAGCAGTTGACGAAGGCACTATACTGCGGCGGTTCTTCGCTCTCGTCGCTGTCGCGGTAATTGTCGGTCTCTCGGCTCCTCCGGCCCGAGCAGACGTCGTCCTCGCAAGCGATTTCGGCCCCGGCGACACGTTCCAAACTTCGACCGGTACGGCTTGGGCGATCGGCGGTAGTCAAAGTGCCTCGGCCGCGGTAGCGTTCACCATCCCGCCTGGCCAGACTTACCAACTGACCCAATTCCGGTTCGCTGCTAACTGGTTCGCGGGAGCCAACACTCTGAGCGTCGGGTTCTTTGTTGGCTCTGACTTGAACACCGCGACGTTGGTGGAGTCGTTCACGTTCAGCGCGAGCGCGTTCCAGACCCCGCAGCTCTTCACTGCGGTGTCAGTCGTGCGGCCACTCCTCCTTCCGGGGAATACCTACTTCATTGCCCTGTCGGTCCCTGGTGCGCCCGCCACCCAGTGGGGGTGGCAGTGGAACATTGTAGGAGCTGCGGGTTACTTCGCTCGTTTTGGGAGCGGGGCCTGGTTTGCCGAGACTGCTGCCACGACGCCGGCATTCGATGTCTCGGGGGTTCCGGTTACGGGGTCTGCCGTCGGTCAAGTCACCACGAGCACCGGTACGGCGCTCCAAGGGGCAGTGGTCGACGCGTTCAACGCAGCGACTGGCGCGTTCGTGGCGACCACAACAACCAACGTGTCCGGCAACTATTCGATACCTCTCGCTCCGGGCACCTACAAGATCAAAGCCCACCTCAATGGGTTCCTCGATGTCTTCTATGCGATTGGCGGCCTGAGCGGGATTGACTTCACGACCGCCACGCCGGTCACGGTAAGTAACACCATCGTCACGAACGTCAATATCGCTCTCCCTTCGGGCGGGACGATTTCAGGCTTCGTTCACGCGCGCGGGACATCGACGCCGCTTGTGGGCGTGCCGGTGATCATCTTCCGCTCCGCGGCCAACTCCTTCCTCTTTCGGAATCCGAGCGTCGTGACGACAGGAAGCGACGGATCCTTCGTATTCCACGGCCTGCGTGACGGCGACTGGATCGTGCGCGTCGAGCCGCAGAACCTGGGATACGCCATCAGCTACTACAGCGGCAACGCGGATAATCCCGCGACCGACGGGTCAACGGCCACGCCTGTGCGCATCGTGGGCGCCAATACGGTCAGCAACGTCAACATCAATCCCGCACCCGGGGGCGGCGCGATTCGCGGGCGGATCCTGCGAAGCGACACGCTTGCACCCGTCTCGAATCTGGCCATCCAGGTCCACTTCTCGGACGCCCCCCGCACGGGCATCCTGCCGCGCGATTCCTTCGTCGCGGGGACAAGCACCGACGGCAACGGCCAGTACGTCTTTACTGGGCTGGTGACGGGCGAGTACATCGTGCAGGCGCCCGGCATACAGGTGGTCAACGGGACTGCCGTCGCATATTCGAACGGTGTCGCGAGCGGCTCCGGGGGATGTTCGCCCATCTTCCCGACGGGTGCGCCCCAGCCCCAGACCGCGCTGCCAGTGCCGGTGACGGACGGATTTCTGACGGATTGCGTCAACTTCACGGTCCCCGGTTTCAGCGGTGGTGCGAGTCCCCGCACGATCAGCGGTACCGTTCGGGACGACGCTGGAAATCCGATGCCCTTCGCGGGGGTTTCTGTCGAGGACGTGGTCACCGGTTACGGCGTCGCCTTCGTGGTCGTGCGCGGCGATGGAAGCTACACCGTCGGCGGGCTTGGGCCACGCCAGTACCACGTGCGGACGAGCACGACGGGCACGTCGGAGAGGCGATGGTTCGACGACGAACTGGCGCTTGCGGCTGCGGACGTGGTCGATGTGACGCTAGGCAATCGGATCGGGGTGGATTTCGCCCTCCCAGCTACCGCCAACACCATCAGCGGCAAGATCACGAGCGCTGATACGGGCAAGCCGGTAATGGGGGCTACGGTCCGCGCCCGCGGTTTCTTCAACAACTTTTACGGCAGTGACGTGACGCAGCAGGACGGCACCTTCCTGCTCGGTGGCTTGCCCGCGGGCAGTTACCGGATCGATGTCGAGGCGCCGGGTTTTGTCCCACGCTCCTACACGACGAGCGGTGCCGGGGGCTTCAGCTCAGCCGATGCGAGCTTGGTGACCGTTCAGAATGGGACGGCGGCGGCGAATATCGACGTCAACATGGTCCCAGCGACGGGCGGCGGCATCCGAGGCACGGTCACGACGCAACAGGACGGGCCGACGCCCGTGCCGGACGCGCTGGTCCAAATCAGGGATGCCGCAAACGGTTCGATCGTCGCATTCGCTCGGACTCGCTCGGACGGCAGCTTCATCGTGCCCGATCTGGGGCCGGGGCAATACACGCTCTCGGTGTTCGCGCTCGGCTTCGCGACACAGTGGTTCAATGGCAAGCCGACCCGAGAAGCTGCTGACACGATCACCGTGACCACCGGAATGGTCTCGCTCGATCAGCCCGGAGTGAGCGCGTTCAGCCTCTCGTCGAGCCAGGGGTCGATCTCGGGCTTCGTCTTCAAAGCAGATGGCCAGACGCCGCTCGAGGGCGCCGGGATAAGGATCTTCGACGCGGCCACCGGCGGCTTCGTCAGTGGTGTCGGCGGCCTGACGAACAAGAACGGGTTCTACCGAATTGCGTCGCTCGCGCCGTCTACCGCGGCGCCGGGAACATTCCTTGGCGGGTACCTTGCGCAAGCCAGCGCGCCTGGTTACGCGTCGCAGTACTTCAACCGCGCAACGACGACGGCGACAGCCACCGCGTTGACGGTGATGAACGGCATTGACACGCCGAACACGAACTTTGCCCTGACACAGGCGCCCGAGCTCGACAGCATCTCGGTGACCAGCGCTGGACGAGGGGCGAGCGGTCTTAGTCTCGTGATCACCGGAGTGAACCTGGCCGCCAGTGCCAGCTTCAGCTTCCTGGTCAACGGCGTGAACGATCCCTGCATCGGCATCAGCGGTGTGACTTTCGTGAACTCCACTCAGCTGATCGTGACAGTCGAAGTCAACGCATGCGCGCAACTCGGTCCGCACGACGTGATGATCACCGAACCCAGCGGTACCTTCACGCTACCCGGCGCGCTCACCGTGACCTCAGGGCCGCAGGTCCTGTCGACGAATCGAGGGAGCGCCAATCCGCTCTTCACCAACGTGAGCACCCAAACGGTCATCATCAACGGGACCGGCTTCGAGCCTCCAACGGGCTCGCCCCTGAGCGTGATGTTCAGCGGCACCGGGATCACGGTCGACTCGGTGCAATTCACGTCCTCCAGCCAGATCGCGGCGGTGGTCGATGTCGCCGCCGGCGCGGCACTGACGCCCCGGACCGTCACGGTGGTCAACCCCGACCTCGGGACGGGCGTGAGCGCGAGCACGATCGTCTCGCTGGCGACCGCACCGCCCGGCGCGCCAGTCGGCCTGGCGCCTTCCAACTCGGGGAGTACTCCTCCGGCGGCTCCTGCGCTGTCGACGTTGAACCCGTCGGCGGCGTTACTCGGCGGCAGCGTGCAGCTGATCGGCACGGGCTTCAGCACGACGCTCACGGCCGATTCGGTCACCTTCGCGGGGTCAAACGGCTCGCGGGTGCCCGCCACGGTCATGCCCGGTGCGACGACGACGCAGTTGACTGTCGCGGTTCCGGCGAACGCAACGGATGGACCGGTCACGGTGGCGGTGAACGGCCAACTCAGCAACCCGCTGCCCTTCGCAGTCGCAAATCCACTGCTCTCCAACGTCTTGCCGAGCAGCGCTACCCAAGGGACGATCGTGCCGACCCTCACGCTGAAGGGGTCCAAGTTTGCGAGTAATGCGACGGTGACGTTCGGTGGAGCGGCGGGTGACATCACGTTTACGCCGAGTTCCGTCGTAGTCTCGCCGGACGGCACGACGATCACGATCGCGGGCGTCAGCGTGAGCGGGACGGCGGCGCTCGGCGCGCGGAGCGCCGCAGTGACGTCGGCCGGAGGCAGCTCGACGCTGGCCAACGCCTTTACGGTGACGGCGCCACAACCCGTCACGATCGTGGCCTCGGTCAATGGCGGCGATCCATCGCTCTTTCTGCCGAGTGTGAGGGCCGTGTCGGTAACCCTGGATTCCACCGGCAAGTGCATCGCTCCGAAGAGCGTCACGCCGCAGCCGGTGACCCTCGCCTTCACATTGACGCCGGGCCCCGGCCACACGGTGACGGCGACATCGTCGACCATGGCGCTCAGCATGACGTCCACGAACATTCCGGGGACGGCGACGAACGAGGACTGCGAGCTCGGGGCGACGCCAACCAACGACTTCAGCTTTGACCCGATCAATCCAAGCGTGCAGTCGGGGTCAGCCAGTTCGCTCGGCACCGGGTCGCTGACGTACCAGGCAACGCTCTACTCGTACGACTGGGGCGGCAGTGCGGTTGTCCTGATGTCGGTAACGGCCCTCGTCGACGGGGTGACCCAAACCGTGACCGGAACTCTGACGGTGCCGGTGGACACCGACACCGACGGGCTACCGGACGCATATGAAAAGGACCGAACGCTCGGCGCCAACGCCGTCGGGAGCACGCCCCTCGACTTCCAGAACGCGCACCAGAACGGCAACGCGAATCTACTAGACGGCCAGGCTCGGTTTGCCCGCGACGGGCTGAGCAACTTCGCGAAGTACCGGGGGGTCTATCTCGCGGGGCCCGGTCCAGGCCGGAGTGGTTCGATGACGAACCAGATCCGGCTCGAGGTGGGGCAGCGCCATCTCTTCGCATGGGGTCGCGGCTTTGGCACCGACCCCGTGGTAAAGGCGGCACCAACTCCCTCGTGTGGCGTCACCGTTGATCCCACGACGGGGGTGGTCGGCGGTCCGGCGCCGGATCCGACCCTCTCGCCCACCAACCCATGCCCGCCGTTTGAGGTGGGCGGCGCGTTTGCGGCAATCAACGTAAAGGTCCATGACGTGTCGGCCTCTTTCTCGGCGCCGGCAGGAGCCACGGTCTTCCCGACCCAGTCGCTCGTCACGCCGGCCACGCCGATCCTGGACCTGGCCATCGTCAAATACGACGCGACGAACTGCTATTCAGGCGAGGCGTGTGCGCACACCAGCAAGGTCGGTGTGCGGAACTGGACGTTCCCCTCGCTCGGGTTTTCGGCCTATGGAACGTCGACGGCGTACGGCAGCGACATCCGGGTCTTCAAGATCCCTGTGGACGCGTATTTCGCGGACAAGCCGTACCTGCACCAGACGAACCTGGCGAGCGCGATCATCGTCGCCCCGGACGGCAAGCCGATGCTGGCACCTATCACCCTCGTCTGCGACTCGAGCAGCAAAGGTGCGGACAACGGCGCCGCGGACGGCAATGAGTGCACCGTCGGCGGGCAGCTCGGCGGAGACACCTACGTCCCAGGGAGCTTCTCGCGAGACCTGAGCGCGATGGCCGCCGCCAATGACGGCTGTACCCAGTTGCCGTTCGTTTCGGATCCGAGAGCCGTCCAGCGGTGCGGGCCCCCCGGGAGCTCGACGGATCTCACCGGGCCTCAGGGACCCTATCCGAGCGCGACCAAGCGTCAAGTCGTGCGACACCTGAT
>VBAL01000273.1 GCA_005888595.1 Candidatus Segetimicrobium genomatis | reverse complement strand
ACCGTGCTGCCCGATGGCACCCTCGTCCTGGTTACGTTCACTCCCGCCGGAGAAGTGTACACGCTCGGTCCGGGCGGGAAGGTGCAGAACGTGCGGAAACTCCCCTCAGGGAACCTCGACGGCGTGGAGGCGCTGCCGAACGGCGCCCTGCTGATCTCCTCGTGGGGTGCGTCTGCGGTGTTCCAGCTCGACCGCGACGGCACGGTGAAGACCGTGGTTAGTAACGTCCCGTCGCCGGCGGACATCGGCTACGACAGCAAGCGCGACCGGGTGCTGATCCCCATCTTTATGGAGAACCGGTTGGTCATCCAGCCGCTGCGGTAGACGCGGACGCTCGTACTCGCCGCGAAGAGATGCTTCGGAGTTACCCTTCACGGACCAGGGGCCTGCACGGTCCCAGGCCGGTGGTGATTGGGAGGGCGATGCTGTAGTTTTCCGGCGGGTTGGACGCGATGAAAATTCCTACCACATAGCCTTTCGCATCGAGCACGGGGGAACCGCTGGCCCCCTGGTGCAGAGCCGGCTTGAAGACGACCATCGGCGTGTTGATGCGCCGGCCCGAGAGAATGGCGGTCTTGATCACGTTGGTTACCCGGCCAGAGGCGACCGTCCATGTCCTGCCGGGATACCCTCCGATCCGCACCAACTCCCCAACCGCGAGCGCCCGGAACGCGATCCGGTAACGCGGCGTCCCTTTCGGGAGTCGCGCCGCGATCACGGCGGTATCGCGATCCGGCGCCCGGCACTGGACGTGACCGGTGACTTTCCCAATTGGGAATATGATATCTACCGCGCCCGCCACCGCGTGTTTTGCGGTGAGGACAGTCTCAGGACCGACCACGACCCCCGTCCCGTAGCGGATGATGTCCTTCTCGCGGGTCACGAGCTGAGGAATCGCCCGCCGGTCGGGCGCCGTGAGGATGGGCGCCGCGGCAGAGACGGGATCAATGACGAGGGACACGCTCAGTGCGCTGAGCACCAACGCGACACATAGGAAGGGCTGAAAGTCTTTCACGCCACTAGCATACCCCACCGGAGCATCCGGCAGGCACGAACGCGTGAACGCCCAGACCGCGCCCTCAAGCTCGAGCGACAGCTCGCGTCACCGCACTCTCCACTGGTGAAAAACAACCGACGGCGTTCCCGCGCTCGGCAGGTCCTCCTGAGATGACCGATCTTGGAACGGGGCCTGTCCCCAATCGCATGTCCCCAATCGCAAAATGACCTGTTTGAGCTATCCCCCTTCCGAAATACCGCATTTTTCGCCACGATCAGGGGGACAGTCCCCACGAAGAAAATGACTCATTCTGGCCGGTGCGTGGGCTAGGAGCATTCGCCACCGCATTTTTCGTGCCCGGAGGACCTGGTAGACTGGCGGTCAGATGTCACCCACCGCTGGTCTGACCGTCACCAGGCAGGGAATCCGCCGCTTCTTGCTCGAGGCGCAAGATCTTTTGGGCGACCATCACTATCGGCCGGCCGCAGTCGCCACGTCTGGCCAGGTGTTGCGGGAAATCCAGCGATTGGAAGCCGTACAACTCGATCCCGTGGCCGCCGTAGAGCGTAACCAGCACCTCGTGCTTGCCGCGCGAGTTCACGGGTACACCCCCGCTCTTCTAGAGCGACTGCTGGCCCAGCGCCGGATCTTTGAATACTGGGGTCATGCGGCATGCGTGTTTCCAATCGAGGATTATCCCATCTTTGAACACAAGCGGCGCCAGATACGCCGGCGCTTGCAGACCGACCTCGCGAGAGTCCGGCCGGTGGCGCGTGCCGTGCTGGCGCGGCTGGAGCGAGAGGGACCGCTCCCCGCCCGCGCGTTTACTTCTGAGCAACGCGTACATGGATGGTGGGACATCAAGGGGCCCAAAACCAAGGTCACCTCTCATGCCCTGAACCTCCTCTCGTACGTGGGGCAGGTCATGGTCAGCCGCCGGGAGGGGCTGGAGCGGCACTTTGATCTTCCCGAGCGCGTGGTGCCTGTGGAATGGCTCCGCCGGGCGCGCGAGATCGACCCGCAGGAGGCGGACCAGGCGCTCTTGATGACATACATGCGCGCGCACCGCATCTTCGACCTTGGTGATTGGGCATTTGGCTGGCGCAGGACGCCAGGGGTGCAGCGACGCCCGATCGTGGAGAAGCTGATTCGCGCCGGCACCGTGGTCCCGTTGCGGATCGACGGCATGAAAAGACCCTACTTTCTGCTGGCCGAAGACGAAGGCCGGCTCCGCCGGCACGAGCGGCACGCCTTGCAGACGCGGCAGATCATGGACGCTCCCGTGCGATTCCTGGCGCCGCTGGACAATTTGTTGTGGCGGCGTGAGCGCGTCCGAGATTTCTTCGACTTTGACTACACCTGGGAAGTCTATGTCCCGCCGGCCAGGCGAGTCTACGGCTACTACACGATGCCGATCCTCGCCGGAGACCGGTTCGTCGGCCGGTTCGACCCCAGGCTGGATCGAGAGAGCAGCTGTCTCGTCATCAACCTGCTGCACCTCGAACG
>VBAL01000071.1:7435-14176 GCA_005888595.1 Candidatus Segetimicrobium genomatis | reverse complement strand
GTCCCCGTGAAAACCGTCGCAATGACTCCCACCGCGGCCACGGTGATGGTGGCACAGGCGGTGCAGTTGACCGCGACGCCGCAGGACTCGACCGGCGCGCCCTTGACCGGGCGGGCGGTCACGTGGGTGAGCAGTAATGCCGGCGTCGCCACAGTGGACGGCAGTGGGCTCGTGAGGGGCATGGCGGCCGGCCCGACGACGATCACGGCCACGAGCGAGGGCATGAGCGGGACGACCGCGATCACGACCGTGAACGCGCCGGTAGCGTCGGTGACGGTGAGCCCGGCCGCGCCGAGCATGCAGGTGGGGCAGGCGATGCAGCTCTCGGCGACCCCGAAGGATGTGGGCGGCACTGCGTTGACAGGGCGGGTCGTGACCTGGGCCAGCAGCAATACCGGCGTGGCCACGGTGAACAGCAGTGGCCTCGTGACGGGCGTGGCGGCCGGCTCGGCGACGATCACGGCGACGAGCGAGGGCGGGAGCGGCACCTCCGCGCTCACGGTGACGAACGTACCGGTAGCATCGGTGACGGTGAGCCCCGCCGCGCCGAGCGTGCAAGTGGGGCAGACGGTGCAGCTCGCGGCGACCCCGAAGGATGCCGGCGGTGCTGCGCTGACAGGGCGGGTCGTGACGTGGGCCAGCAACAATACCGGCGTGGCCACGGTGAACGGCACTGGGCTCGTCACAGGGGTGGCCGCCGGGTCGGCGACGATCACGGCGACGAGCGAGGGCACGAACGGCACGGCGGCACTCACGGTGAGCGTCGTGCCGGTGGCGTCGGTGACGGTGACGCCGGCGACGGCGAGCATCCAGGCTGGGCAGACCGTCCAGCTCTCGGCGACCCCGAAGGATGCAGGCGGCGCGGCGTTGACGGGGCGGGTGGTGACGTGGGCGAGCAGTGCCACCGGCGTCGCGACGGTGAGCGGCAGTGGGCTCGTGACGGGCGGGGCCGCCGGGTCAGCGACCATTACGGCCACGAGTGAAGGACAGAGCGGCACCGCCGGCGTCACGGTGAGCATCGTGCCGGTGGCGTCGGTGACGGTGACGCCGGCGACCGCGAGCATCTCGACGGGCCAGACAGTGCAGCTCACGGGGACCCCGAAGGATGCCAGCGGCACTGCGCTGACGGGGCGGGTCGTGACGTGGGCGACGAGCAACGCTGGCGTCGCGACGGTGAGCGGCAGTGGGCTCGTGACGGGCGTGGCAGCCGGGTCGGCGACGATCACGGCGACGAGTGAGGGCAAGAACGGCACGGCGGCGCTCACGGTGACTGCAGTCGTCACGAACCCCGGGACCGTGGCGGATCTCGCGGTGGCCGGCGTGACGGACAGCTCGGTCACGCTCTCCTTCACGGAGGTGACCGACGGCACCGGGCAGCCGGCGAGCTACGACATCCGCTGGGCCGTGGGTGCGATCGCCTGGAGCTCGGCCGCCGACGTGACGCGTGGGAGTTGCACCGTCCCGGTGGTGGGGAGCACCATCGGGGCGAAGCGGAGCTGCACGGTGCTGGGCCTCGCCTCGGTCACGGGCTATCAGTTCCAGTTGATTGCGTTCCGCGGGACGCTGAACGTGAACGCGGTGTTCGGCGGGCTGTCGAACGTGGTGAGCGGGACGACGACGGGGACACCGGTGCCGGTGGCGTCGGTGACAGTGAGCCCGGCCCCGGCCAGCGTGCCGGTGGGGCAGACGGTGCAGCTCACCGCGACGCCCCGGGATGCGAACAACAACCCGCTGCTGGGGCGGGTCGTGACCTGGGTGAGCAGTAACACGCTCGTGGCGACGGTGAACGGGAGTGGGCTGGTGATCGGGGTGGCGACTGGCTCAGCGACGATCACCGCCACGAGCGAGGGCGTGACCGGCACGGCGGTGATCACCGTCACGGTGACCGCGCCGCCGCCCCCGCCTCCGGGCGGCACGCTGTTGCAGGAAGGTTTCGACAACGCCAACCTTGCGGCGCGCGGCTGGTACGACGGCAACCCAGCGACGATCTCTGCGACTGAGTACCACACCGGTGGCGGCTCGCTTGAGGCCCGCTTCCTGGCCGGGGCGACCAACCCGAGCTGGGGTACGTTCCGCCACCTGTTCACGCCGAGCCCGACCCTGTACGTGAGCTTCTGGGTGAAATACAGCACGAACTGGATCGGTTCCGGGAAGCTGTACCATCCGCACGAGTTCATGATTCTGAGTGATCTGGACGGGGACTGGGACGGGCTGTCCAACGACTATCTCACCGCCTACATCGAGCAGGTCTATCAGAACGGCGGCGTACCGCATCTCGCCTTGCAGGACAACAAGAGCATCAATCTCGGTTATGGGACGCCACCCACCAATCTTGTCGGCGTGACGGAGAATCGTTCTGTGAGCGGTTGCAACGGCATCGCGGAATTCGCTGGCGTGGATGCGTGGAGCTGCTTCAACGGGCCGCCGTGGTACAACAACAAGGAGTTCCATGCCGCGGCCGTCGCCTTCCAGCCCAATCCGGGGCCGGGCTACAAGTCCGATTGGAACCATGTCGAGGCGTACTTCCAGATGAACTCCGTGGTCGGGGGCATTGGCCAGACGGACGGTATCGTGCGCTACTGGTTCAACGGCGCCTTAGTAATCGAGCGCACAAACGTACTGTTCCGCACGGGCGCGCATCCGGCGCTCCAGTTCAAGCAAATCGTGATCGCGCCCTACATAGGGGACGGCTCGCCCGTCGATCAGACGGTGTGGTACGATGATCTCACAGTGGCGACCAGCAAGCCCTAGACGGCTGAGGGCTGGATCGACATCGGCCACGTTACGGTGACGCCAGCGATCCGCCGGGTCGATGCTGGCGACTCATTCGCCTAAGGCACTGATCGAAAGGACGTAGCGACTGCTTATGACATTCTTGCACAAGCTGGCCCAGCGACTGGCGCGGCTGAAGGTGGCCCTCCTCATCGGCCTCCTCGCGACGCTCGCCTGCGAGCGGCCCGTCACCGCAGTCCTCAACACCGCGCTGCGGGTGGCCTCGATCAACGTGAGCCCGGCCGCGGCAAGCGTGCCCGTAGGTCGGGCGATGCAGCTGATCGCCACCCCACGCGATTCGACCGGCGCGCCGTTGACCGGGCGAGCCCTCACCTGGTTAAGCAGTAACCTGAACGTGGCTGCAGTCGATGGTGGCGGGCTGGTGACAGGTCAGGCGCCCGGCGCGGCGACGATTGCCGCCGTGAGCGAGGGCGTGACCGGCACGGCGACGCTCACGGTGACGAACATACCAGTGGCGTCGGTGACGGTGACGCCGGTGACGGCGAGCATCTCGCCGGGGCAGATGTGGCAGCTCACGGCGAGCCCCAAGGACGCCAACGGCAATCCGCTGACGGGGCGGGTGGTCACATGGGCGAGCAGTGCCACCGCCATCGCCACGGTGAACGTCAGTGGGCTTGTGACGGGCGTGACGGCCGGGTCGGCGACGATCACGGCGACGAGTGAAGGGCAGAGCGGCACCGCCGCCGTCACGGTAAGCGTCGTGCCGGTGGCGTCGGTGACAGTGAGCCCGGCCCCGGCCAGCGTGCCGGTGGGGCAGACGGTGCAGCTCACCGCGACGCCCCGGGATGCGAACAACAACCCGCTGCTGGGGCGGGTCGTGACCTGGGTGAGCAGTAACACGCTCGTGGCGACGGTGAACGGGAGTGGGCTGGTGATCGGGGTGGCGACCGGCTCAGCGACGATCACCGCCACGAGCGAGGGCGTGACCGGCACGGCGGTGATCACCGTCACGGTGCCGCCCCCTCCACCCCCGGCCGGGACGTGTCCCAACCAGCCGGGAGGGTTGACCACCCTGACGGATTTCGATTTCAATGCGGTGTTGCCGGTGGGCACCGCGATGCCGGTCGGCACCTCCGGGTGGGCGATCAACAACGACCTAGGCTGGGCGACGCGCGTTGTGGACGCGAGCTCGCCGGGGACGAACACGGCCGTCGGCCAGTGGCGGTATCCGGGTGGCGACAGCCGGATCGCCGGCGGCGCGCCGGCCACGATGTATCGCAACGTCGGGGCTCCGCGCGAAGTCTTCATCTGCGTGTGGTTCAAGATTTCGAACCCGTTCTACCTCCCGAGTTCCGGGATGTCGAAGCTGTTCTTCCAGTTCTTCCAGTCCAACCAGATGTTCTGGTACTTCGACGGTCGGAATCCCGGGGACCACCACACACTGTGGCTGCGCATGGAGACGGGCGAGGCGGGCAATCGTGCCCCCAACGTATCCGATGTCAACCTGACGTGGGGGGTGTGGCATAAGTTCGAGGGGTATCTGAAGTATGGCACGTCGCCCACGACGAACAGCATCGTGCGCGTGTGGATTGACGGCACGCTGGTGGAGGACTACAACAACGTGACGTTCATGAACGACGCCGGGTTTGGCGAGTGGCAATTCTCGCCGACGTGGGGAGGGTCACTCCCGGGTGAGTCCCCCCCGGCGGACTGCTTCCTCTGGTACGACGATATACACATCAGTAGGCCCTAATTCGAGGGCCGGCGGCTCAACCAGCCGTGCTGAGGTGCCCCAGCCGGTCGGGATCCCCAGGGAGGTGGCAGTCCCACCTCCCTCGGGATGTCCCGGTTCAGCGCCAGGGGATACGCAGGGCAGGCACCGCCCCTTAGATTAGCACGTCCCATCCGTGTCATTACTGGGCGAGCTGATGCGATCGCTGGTCCCACGCGCCTTGGTTCTCACCGGACTGCTGTCCGCCGGCCTGCTCGTCGCTTGTCAAGGGGCTGCTGGTCCCTCCTTCGGCGGTGCGCCCGTATCGCAGGTGGAAGTGATGCCTGCCTCGGAAACGGTGACAGTCGGCCAGACGATCCAGCTCGTGGCGACGCCGAAGGATTCAGCGGGGCATCCGTTGAGCGGGCGGCTGGTGACGTGGGCGACGGGTAATAGCGGGGTGGTCGCGGTGAACGGGACTGGGCTGGTGACCGGGGTGGCGGCGGGGTCAGCGACGATCACCGCCACGAGCGAGGGCAAGGATGGCAGCTCGGCGATAACGGTGGCGGCGCCGCCGGCTGGAGCTGTACTCCTGTTTCAGGAGAACTTCGAGGACAACGCTTTTGCGTCGCGGGGTTGGTACGACAACACGCGCATGACCATCACGGATTCCGTACACATCGCTGGCAGTACGCACGCCCTTGAGGTCCACTTCCCGGTCGGTGCGACGACCCCCGCGTCGGGTGGAGCAGCGCGACACTTGTTCCTCCCGACGCCGAGTCTTTACATCAGCTATTGGGTGAAATACGGCGTTAATTGGGTCGGCTCAGGAAAGCCCTATCACCCGCATGAGTTCTTGGTCCTGAGCGACCTAGACGGGGATTGGGACGGCCCGGCAAACAACTGGCTCACGCTCTATCTCGAGCACAACTATCAGAATGGCGGCATCCCCCGCATGGCGCTGCAGGACAACAAGGCCATCAACACGAGCTTCGGCACGCCGCCCATTAACCTCATCGGCATCACGGAGAACCGCTCGACCTGCGGCTGCAACGGCGTTATGGAAAGCAACGTGGTGACGAGCTGCTTCAGCAGCGCGCCTTGGTATAACAGCAAGGAGATTACCGCCGCCCAAGTCTGGTTCCAGCCGGTGCCGGGGCCCGGTTACAAGGGCAACTGGAACCATGTCGAGGCGTACTATCAGCTGAACTCGATCATTGGCGCCATCGGTCAGCCCGACGGCGTGCTGCAGTACTGGCTCAATGGGACGCTGGTGATCGACCGGCACGACATCCTGTATCGGACGGGCGCGCGACCGAGCATCAACTTCCACCAATTCCTGATCGCGCCCTACATCGGCGACGGATCGCCCGTGGATCAGTACATGTGGGTCGACAATCTTACGGTGGCGACCGGCAGGCCGTAGACGGCGCGATGGTCTCTATTAGGTAAAGCGACACCTGACCATGTGCTGTGCGTCTCAGACACGTGGTTCGTCTCGTGCACCGAGGAGAATCGGCCGTTGGCTGCGAACCTTAACGATCGCTAGATGGCGTTGACGCGTGACCCCAATGAGATACGCGTGGGGGATTGAGCCTCGGCTGGCTGTGTTTCTGAGGGCAGCGTGGTTCGTCCCGTTGGTCGCCGTCGCCTGCGACAGGCCGGGCGTGACCGGGACGAGTGTGCCGGTGGCTTTGGTGACCGTCACTCCGTCGTCGGCGAGTGTGTCTGTGGGGCAGACCGTGTACCTCATGGCGACGCCTAGGGATGCGAACGGCGATCCGCTGAGTGGTCGGGCAGTAGGCTGGACGAGCAGCGATGGGACGATAGCCACGGTGAACGGAAGTGGGTTGGTGAGCGCAGTTGGAGTGGGATCGGCGACGATCGCGGCTACGAGCGAGCGCCAGAGCGGTACGGCCGCAATTACTGTGAGCGCCCTACCGCCCCCAGCGAGTGGCGGGTGGCCGGATGAACCGGTGGGGTTGACGGTCTTGACGGATTGGGCGGAAGACGCGGTCGTGGGCGGGGGGTGGGGGAATGCCTATCTCCAGGATCTGACGAACGGTCAGGTGAGGATTATGGTGGATAGCACGGCGCCGTGGTCCCCGCCGAACGTGCTGCAGTTCTTCTATCCGATCGGCTTTCCGACCGGGGTGGCCCCGGCCACGGTGTACTACGACATGGCGGCGACCAAGGAGTTGTACGCGGGGTTCTGGTGGAAGGCGAGTAACCCGTGGCAAGACAACGCGGCGGGGAACAAGATTGCGTTCATGTTCGCCCAGAGCGGCGATGGACAG
>VBAL01000071.1:0-7245 GCA_005888595.1 Candidatus Segetimicrobium genomatis | reverse complement strand
TGGGGTGCGCGTGGGGAGCTACACCGACGTCCAGCTTCCGGGCGACGCAGGGTTTCTGGATTTCCAGTTCTCGCCGACGTTTGGCGGCACGGGGCCCGTCAAAACGGAGAACGATTACTATTGGGTCGACCACGTGCACCTCAGCCGGCGCTAGCGCCCCGGATGGGGTAGCACGGGCGGAGTTAGGGCCGCCTCGCGAATGCGGGGGAAGTCCGGCGGGCGGCTGCGTGGGCCGCAGTGCGCGGGGGCTTCAGTCTTGCGACCGGCGTGCCACTGCCGTCACCAAGAACTCACTTACCCCCACAAGGGCCTTGATGCGGGCCCGTGTTGACCTGCACTGAAGATCTCCGCGCAGGGCCTCGAAGTAGGAGGCCACTTCGCAGCTCAAGAGGCGGAACACACCATTCTGCAGCATGTTCTTCGCCCGGGTTGGAGTGAACGTGTGGGGATGGCCGGCGTCGATGCGAAGCGATGACAGGAGACGGTGACCGTTAGGTAGAGGACGCCCTGGGGCTTCAGGACACGCGCTAGCTCCCCCATCACGGCCGTGACGTCGTGAACGTGATCGATGCAGTTCTCGATGATGGCGAGGTCGTAGCGACCGCTCTCGCAGGGCAGCTGCTCGCCCGCTCCTTGTCGGTATTCAACGCTGGGGTTGCGGAGGGCCGCCAGCGCTTTGTTGCCTGCGTAGAAGTTCTCAAGAGGGTCCACAGCGACGCGCTCGACGGCCGGGAAGTATGCGGCGAGCCCTACAGGCCCGCTGCCGATTTCGATGACCCGAGCCTGGCCGTCAACGAGCTGGTCTAGCTGCAGGTGACGCAGTCGATCGATCAGCTGGTCGGCACGCCACTGATACCAGGTGAACTGGGAGCTCGCTCTCGCGGCGATGCGCTCCCCTAGTTTCTCCCAGTACTCTTTCTCGTACCGTTGGGCGGTGCGCCAGCGCTCGTTAGTCACCAAATAGGCCTCCGTACGGCTGTTGAGAATCGTGTAGGACGCGGCCCGAGCGTCACCTTTCTGAGGGCGACCGCGAGGCCCAGCACGGCGTATGCCATTTCGTGGTACGCTAAAGAAAGGAAGAACGCCCCCACCACGAATCCAATCAGCGACCCGGTAAGCGCCTGCCCGAGCTGGGGGGGCCCCCGTGACTTCACGGGCTCACCCGGGTGAGAGCGAACCACTGAGCGGAGAGCCGCGAATGCGGTGGCGATCACGGCCACGAAGAAGAACAACCCCGGAAGTCCGAGCTCGGCACCGATCTGGATGAAACTGTTGTGCGCCGCGTTCCACCGTACGCCGATGCCGTACGCTTGACGTTTCGCAAGCGGGGAAATTGTCCCTTCGGCGAACTGAAAGTTGTACGCGCCCACCCCCAAGACAGGATGCTGCAGCATGTATCCAATGCCGCGCCGCCAGATGTGCCAGCGTCCGGTTTCGGATGTCCGGTTGTAGTCCTCATCCCCGATCACAATCGTACGCATCTGACTCCAGTAGCGATCGCTGGCAGTGGCGACAAAGATCGCCGCAATAACAGCGGTTCCCAGAATGCGCCATCTCGCCGGGATTGTCTTGTAGCCGAGCAAGATGTACAGGGCGACAGCGACGATCGCCAGGAACCCGCCTCGCGAGCCAGAGTTAATGAACGAAATGGAGAGCAACGCGAGACTCAGCGCGCTTACGAGCCGTTGCGCCAGGGGGTGACGACCGAACGCAAAGTACACACCAATTGGCATGGCGGTGACGGCGTACGTCGCGAAATCGTTCGTGTCGTAGTAGTAAAGACTGCCGAGGCGCCAGTCGTCACCGCTGCCAAGCTTGAAGCGCGTCAGTACAATTGCTGCATAGAGCGCCGTTACCGCGAAGTACGCGAAGGCCAGCCGCTCGACGTCGCGGAACCCACGCACGCTCCCCACGATCAGCAGGTACAATACGACGGTCTTGATGAAGATTCCGGTCAACAGGTCGAACGCCAGGCCCGGATATAGCGCGCCTGGCACGGAAAGGGCGACCCACAGGAGGAGCGCCATCACATAGGTCGTCGTCGGCGCGCGCAGCCGTTCGATGCGACGTGGTCCCGTTTGATGAACGATATAGACGCCGATCGCCAGCACAGCCGCGACGAATGTGGGCAACAGCTGATGAATCCGACCTACCGCAGTGGCGATGTAGCCTGCTACACAAACCAGCAGTAAATCCCAACCACGATCCGGCGCAGTCACCGTGGCGGCTGCGAAGGACACTGGTGCCCGCGACGGGTCCGGGATCACTTGACGCGCCATTCGGGGAGGTCCTGCAGCAAGAGGAGCGCCACCTGGCACTCGCTTCGCGGGTCACTGGGGCGCGACGTAACTCGTTGGACCACAACTGATAGATGCGTGTTCACCCGCCGCCGGCGTCCCACGTTTGTGGCGTGCGTGCAACAGCCGGGGAGCTCCGGATTAGCGATCGTCGGGGGTTGTATCACGGAGTTTGGCAGCGACTCCTGCCTCCAGGTAACGCTCCAAGACACCGTGTCCCGCTGGGGACAGGTGGTTGTCGACGTGCCCGTATAATGTCATACCCGCACTCTGCGCCACCCTGAACGCGGGCAGGGCGTCGAGGACTGTCAGGTGCTGTTTCTCCAGTGCGAGACGCAGGAGGCGGCTCGGTTGGTCTACGTCGATAGCAGCGGAGTCGATCTGAAATCCTCGGAGAAACTGCGCAAACGCGGCGGGATCGACTTGGTATGGCGTGGGCACGAGAACGAACAGGGTTGGGATGCCGGCTCGGTCGGCTAGAGCCGCGATGTCTCGGCAGATCTGAGCTGTGACCTCCCAGCGCGGGGCAGTAGCCTCGGTCCGGAGGAGCACCGTGGGGAAGTAGTCTGCCGCCAGATGCACCCGCATGCGCGCGGTGTGGAGTCTGGTCTTTAGAAAGACATACAGCTGAGAACGGACTTCCAGAAAATCGTTAATCGGGTACAGCACAGCGTCGACCCACTCGCTCCCCACCAGTCGTCTGGGCACGCGCAAAGCATGGACCTCTTTTGGGGCTCGCGGCGGGAACCTGTCAGGGCGCGTCGACACCACATCGTTCCCCACGTACAGGGACACTAGCACCAAATCAAATCGACGTCGGCCGAGCAGCGCACGAGCTTGCAACAAATACTGGGGAGGGTCCCAACCCCCGACGGCGGTGTTCGCAACGTCAACCGACATGCCGATACGTGCTGGCAGCCGAGCTTCAAGGAGTCCAGCAAGGCTCTCCTCGTACTCGACCTGGAATGCTTCCATGAAGGAGTCGCCCAGCAAGAGCACGTGCTTCTGGACGGCGGTGTGTCTGGTCCCGCCAACACGAAAACCGTCCTGATCCGTCACGACATGCACGCTCCGCTCGCCGGTATTGATGGTCGTGCGCAGATTCGCGCGGTGCACCCAGCCGAGCGTGTCTACCGCTTTCCACACGTCGGGGCGCTTGAGGATCAGTTGTTGCGGTGCCAGAACGCGGACCGCCACCTCGCCAGCGCCGCTCGCTGCAGCCAGGGAAAGCAGGAGGAGGCTGCCGTTGACCAACGCGACGCGAGACCGCGCCGGCCAGGCGTTTGGGCGTTGTGCGCGGGTCTCTACGTCGGCAGAGCGTACTGTTCCATTCGTCGCCATCTAGGAAAGGCACCCCTCTTGGGCTTCCGAGTTCGGTGTCCGCCGACCGCGACAGGGCGCCGTCGCGTACATGGCAAGCGGGGGCCTGCGAATTCACCGGGGGGCGCGCGGCGTTTGGAACCCTTCGCCCCTGCCGAGCCAGCGACCCCTGCTCGTGCCGCCTCGTCCCTTACAGGAGTTGTGCCAGGGCTGGTCAAGAGCCTCAGGCGTCCTCCTCAGGTGCACGAGCATTGCATCGGGCGGGTGGCGTGAGCCGTAGAGCAGCGTGGAATTCTCGTGGCTGTTGCGCGCACGCCACAGCGGCTGGCCGCTGGGTTGACGAACTGGCATCCGGGGCCCAAACGGGAAGAGTCTGAAGCGAGGCATGTGAAGATCCTCTGGCTGTCTCATTTCTTGCCGTATCCTCCTCGTGGAGGTGCGCTCCAGCGGAGCTATTACCTGCTGAGGCAAGCGGCGCTCACACACGAGGTGCACCTGGTGGCCGTGAACAACCGGGCTCAGCTTTCTACCCCTGCGGAGGTGGCGGAGGCGGTGAGCACGCTGTCGCGCGTGTGTGCTAGGGTCGACGTGTTTCCCAACACGTTTGATCACTCGCGCTTCCGCTGGGGGTTGATGGCGGCAGCTGGCTTCTGGCGGTCGACCCCATACGACGTCAATTGGCTGCGACATCCGGCGATGAGGGGATACTTGGGTCGCATGGTCACCACTGCGGACTTCGACGTCGTACACGTCGACACCCTGGGCCTTATGCCCTACGCCAATGTCCTCCCTGCGCTGCCGATCGTTCTGAACCACCATAACATCGAGTCGCATATGATGCGCCGGCGAGCCGCACAAGAGAGCCAGTGGCTGCGGCGCATCTACTTCAGACGAGACGCCCAGAAACTCGAGCGGTGCGAGCGCACTGCATGCCGCCGGGCGGCCGTGAATGTCGTTGTGTCCGCCCTGGATGCGGAGCGCCTCCGGACGGTAGTAGGCGATGGAGAGGTCGCGGTCGTCCAGAACGGGGTCGATCTCGAGTACTTTCAGCCGACCTCCCCGGGAGGGCAAGAGCCGGAGGGCCTGATTTTCGTCGGGACGATGAACTGGTATCCCAATCGGGAAGCGATTCGCTATTTTTTGAGAGAGATCTGGCCCCTGCTGCTGGCTGACAACCCCCGCCGCCGCCTTTCTGTCATCGGACGTGACCCACCCCGAGAGGTGTTGGCGGCCGCCCGCGACGGCGCCGTCCAGGTTCCGGGGTACGTCGAGGACGTCCGACCGTACCTTGCTGCCGCAGCTATCTACGTCTGCCCCATCAGGGACGGTGGGGGCACACGACTGAAGGTCCTCGACGCTCTGGCCATGGCCAAACCCCTCGTGGCCACGGGACTCGCAGTCGAAGGCCTCGATCTCGTGGAGGAAGAACACTACCTGCGGGCTGAAACGCCGGTCGACACGGTTAGGCAGATCCGGCGCTTGGAGCGCGACCCGGACTTGAGCCGCCGCTTGGCTTGGTCTGGTCGGCGACTGGTCGAACAGCGCTACTCTTGGGAGGTGATCGGCGCCAGGCTGAATCAAGCCTATCAGTTGGCCAAAACTGGGGCGCGTCTTCAACCTCACGCGTGAGACCGCCGGAGCTGCCGGGGGCCGCATGGCGCGTGCTCCCGTCCGGCGACGGAGGATGGTGATCATGACGACGACCCCGTCCCACGGGCTGCGTCGAACCACGGGCCTGATCAAGCAATGGCTGGACGACATCTTGGTCCGGAGCTATGCTTGAGCGCAGTTTCCGAGCGACGCGGGGTTCAGCGACTCTCAGTTCTCGCCCACCCGTGGCATCGCAAACCCGAAGGCTTCGCTGCGCCAATGTCTCTAGTGTGGGGCTTCCTCGCCGAGGCTGCTGCGGCTCTCGTGCCCGACGTATGAGAGCGTCGCTTGCGGCTTCGCAGGTGCCCTCCGGTTCCGGCGGCCCCGACGGCGTACGGCGTTTGGTCGTAGCAGTCGGAGGCCTACGGTGGTCCGGCCTGACCAAATACCTCGCCCGCCTGGGGTGGAGCTGTTGGGTGGTCACGGCCGCTTCCCCCGCCGGCACTGAGGTTGCCAATGGAGTCACGGTCGAGTCCTGTCCGCGACGACGTACGCTCAACGACGTGTATCGCTGGCTTCGGTTACGACCTGGGCTGCAGAGGGTCGGGAGGGGACCGAACGAACCTTTCGGAGAGCCGCTCGAGCAGGCTGCCCTGGGATGGGTTGCCCGAATGCGGCTCGAGGCGGCGATGCTGCTCTCGGTGCCCGATCATGGACGCGGCTGGATTCTTCGCGCTGCGGCGCGAGCACGAAGACTGATTGCGGCCGTGCAGCCCGACGCCGTGGTCAGCAGTGGCCCCCCACACTCCACGCACCTAGCTGCCTGGCTTGCGACGCGAGGGAGGCGCACGCGGTGGTTGGTGGATCTTCGCGATCCTTGGGCGGGGCCGATTGCTGCGACATGGCGCTCGTCGCCAGCCTACCAGAGTTTGCTGAGCCGATGGTTAAGCATGCGGCTGGAGCGGTTGGTTATCCCTTCTGCCAACGGCGTCATTTGCACCACGCGCGATTTCGCGGCCGCGCTGCGGGCCAGCTACCCAGGGGTTTCGGTCGAATGGGTTCCGAACGCGGCGGACCGAGAGCTCCTGCCCGCGCGCAGCCCGGATCCGTTTCCGGGACTGGGGATCGTTTACGCCGGGACTCTCTACGGGACCTACGATCTGGGACCCGTGCTGCGGGCCCTGCGGCGGTTCCTCGATCGCCACCCGCCAGCAGCGGCGCAAGGAACCAAACTCCGCATCGCGGGGCACATCGAACCGCACCACGAGCGTGCCTTGCGCCTCGAGGTCACCGCGCGAGGTCTGGAACGCTTCGTCGAGAGCGCCGGCGTACTGTCGCGCGAGGCCGCCCTGAACCTCGTAGCGCGATCGCGGCTCGCGATCGTGTTAGCGCACCGATCCGAGTGGCAGGTGCCGGCCAAGCTGTACGAGCTGGTGGCGATGGAGATTCCGACCTTGGTGGTCGCGCCGGGGGAAAGCCCGGCCGTCCGGGAGGCGGTGCGGTTAGGAGCGACCGTTGCCGCCCCGGACGATGTTGCTGCGATCGAGCGGCTGATGGAAGCTCTCTGGCTGGGACGGATGTCCGCGCCACGCGATCCGAACGTGGAGGTCCTCGTCGACTATCGCGATCGCGCCGCCCGCGTGAGTCGGGTGCTCGCGGGGATGGACGGCACAGCCCAGCCTGAATGACCCTGAGCGGCTTGCCGTCATGCCGCCGGCTAGGCATCCGAGGTTCTCCTTCCGCATTCGGCGGCCGACTCGACAGGTCGCCGAGTAGTGCGATGGTGGCGCCAGGGCGGTCTCATCGGCAGACGAGAGCGGGCTCCATCCAAACGTCTTCGGCCACCTGGCCCGGCCCGGGACTTGCTGAGCTGTTGTGCGCGTTGAGACCAGATCCCGCAACCCGGTGGAGCCTCCCCGACTGCTGATGTCTCATTCCTCGACTATCACCCCCGTTCAAGGCGCTCGCTTCCAACTCAGGAACGTCCTGTCGAACTGGGGTGCGTTTGCCTTTGCAGCTGTCGTCAACTTCGCCCTGG
>VBAL01000275.1 GCA_005888595.1 Candidatus Segetimicrobium genomatis | reverse complement strand
CCCAGCGAAGTTGAACGTACTAGTCAGAGAGACGGAGATAGCAGATCCAGTAGCTCCAGAGTTGAAGTTCACAGGGCTGCCGACCGAGATGGTGAAGTTGCCCACATGGACCGTAGAGCTGGCAGAGTGAGAAGCAGATCCTGGCGAGCCTGCGCCTGTGACGGTTACGCCATAGGTGCCCGCAACGGTCGAGGATAGCGAGCAGGAAGCTGCAACAGTAGCGTTCGCAGTAATACTAACCGGAGCAGGGCATGTCACAGTCAAGCCCGTAGCTGGGCTAGTGACAGGAGTTAGAGCAATAGTGCCAGCGAAGTTGAACGTGCTGGTCAGAGAGACCGAGATGGCAGAGCCCGTAGCTCCAGAGTTGAAGTTCACAGGGCTGCCGACGGAGATGGTGAAGTCGCCGACATGCGAGACGAAACTTGCAGAGTGAGTATGACCGCCACCGGTGCCAGTAATCGTGACTAGATAGGTTCCAGGTGTGGAGGAGGATGGACTGCATGTTCCAGTAACAGCGCCTGAGGTAACAGTGAGACTGGCAGGACAGTTAGCAGCAAGACCCGTGGACGGAGAGACGACAGTGGTGAGAGTAACAGCACCAGTGAAGCTTCCGATTGGTGTGACGGTGATAGTTGAGCTTCCGGTCGCACCGGTATTGAAGTCAGCAGGCGAAGACGCAGAGATAGAGAAGTCGACTGTAGCGAAAGTGAACACGGCAGTAGCCTGATGAGACGCAGTACCAGGCGAACCAGCCCCGGTAATAGTAACGGAGAATGTACCAGCAGTAGGTGAAGAGCAGGAGAGACTCGAGGTACCTGTTCCATTGGCAGTAAGAGATACAGGCGTCACCGTGAACGCGTTACAGGTCAAACCAGCAGGAAGAGGAGCATCAGAGAGAGCAACAGAACCGACAAAGTTGAACGTACTGGTCAGAGTGATCGTCGAGCTGATCGACGCTCCGGCAGCGCCGCTTGGAGACGTAGCACTGATACTGAAATCACCGACGTGAACGGCAGACGCGGCAGAGCGGGAAGCAGTTCCAGGCGAGCCCGCACCTGTGATAGTAACACCATAGGTTCCTGCCGTCGTTGATGACAGGGTGCA
>VBAL01000293.1:2057-4429 GCA_005888595.1 Candidatus Segetimicrobium genomatis | reverse complement strand
CGCTGGTCCGCGACTTCGCCCGCGGGCGTGCTGTGGGCCTCGAGCGCAACATCCGCTACCTCCGCTGGCGCTTCCTGGAGAAGCCGAGGGGCGACTACAGGGTGTGGGCGCTCGCGCGACGCGGCCAGCTTTCAGCGTACGTCGTGACCCGGCCGGCGGCGCTGTTCGACACCCGCTGCACGGTGTTCATGGACCTGGGCTGCGCCGCGGGCGAGGACGCGGCGCTTCGTCGGCTCATCCGCACCCGGCTTGAGGCCGATCGGCGCGACGGGGCGGTCCTGGGCGTGACGATGGGCCTGCATCCGCACTTCGGCGAGCTGGGGAAGGTAGGCTTCGTGCGCGTCCCTGAGCGCTTCAATCCCCGGCCGCTCAACCTGATCGCCCAGGAGCTCACAGAGACCGGGCCGGAGCTCTTCGATCCGTCGGCGTGGCACATCACGCCCGCCGACTGGGACGTGCTCTGACCCCCGCGAAGCCGATTCCTCCTGCTGTGGCGACCAGGCCGCAATGTTGCAGCAATCCACGTTCGCGACTTGCATCGCGATGACGGGTCTTACGCCACTCGCCGCGCCATAAAAGCGATTCCTTAGTAGCTCGTGGCACCGAGTTTGCGCCATGTGGTGGATGGCTGCGGGGAGCAAGCCAACCGAGCTGACCGTCGTGGCATGGTCTGGATGGTCGCTCGAAGAAGCGAACCCTTTGGACGCCAGGCGGTGGCTTTCTCCTCGCACGCCGCCACCGACGACAGTCCGAGCGGGGGGCATCGTAGCGCTGGTGCTGGCCCGCTGATGTCCGCGCGTCGCACGGCGTTGTGCGTGGTCCCACACCCAACGCGCTGGGCCCCTCCCCGGTCGCGCCACCCCCTTGGGGCGGGACGGTCGAGGCGTGGTCGCACCGCTGGCGAGCCGGCGGCTTGACCTCAAGTAGAGGACAGGCTGCCCTCGCGTGGAATCATGGCCTCACAGTCGCGCTGACTTCTCCTGTAGCGGCCGCGCCTCGAATCACGCGACCGGCCCGGTCGCACCACATGACAGCTGAGGTGCCTGTACCACACAACGTGCCCCGAGTTGCGGCAAGTGTCGCCATGCCTTGCCCTAGAACTCGGTTCCATCGGCCTGGCGGCCTGGGACATGCAAGCGATCGGTTCCGCGCGGGCCCGCCAGCGGTCCGCCCTCTCGGGAGTCGCTCCATGTACTGGTGCCGAAACCTCGCCACACTTGTTCGAGCCTTGGGCGCGTGCGTCGTTCTGCTTCCGCTGCTGCACGCATGTCGCGATGCCGACCGCCCCACAGCGGGAGCGATCGATCTGCGAGCGCCTCGGCCGGCCGCTCAGACCGGGCTGCCCGATCGGGACCTCGCTGCGCCGCGCGCCGTCGGACAGAGTGCGCCCGCAGTGCGGGCTGCCTCACCGCAGATCGGCTCGGTGCCGGAGTTTCTGGTGGGACAGTGGTCGTCCGTCTTTCCGGCGCCGGTCGTGCAGTATGGGAAGGTGCTGAGCTGGGGCCACACCGGCGATCCGCAGGTGTGGGACCCGACGACCAGCGCCTTCACGGCGGTGCCGAGTCCCTCGCTGCTGTTTTGCGCGGGCCACGACTTCCTCCCCGACGGGCGGTTGCTCGTGGCCGGCGGGCACATGGGTAACGGTCTCGGCCTGCGGAACACCAACGTGTTTGATGCCGGGACCGGCTCGTGGCAGGCAGGGGCTGCCATGGCCCAGGGCCGATGGTATCCGACCAACACCACGCTGCCGAGCGGCGAGGTCGTGACGATCGGAGGCACGGACGAGAGCGGAACGTACGTGACGATCCCCGAGGTCTGGGACGGAACCAGCTGGCGTCGGCTGACGACGGCGGACCTGCAGGTGTCGTACTATCCACGCACGTTCGTGGCGCCCGACGGGCGCGTCTTCTACGCGGGAGACTGGCAGCCATCCCGCTACCTCGACGTCACAGGCACCGGAAGCTGGACCGACGGCCCGCTGCGGAAGTTCAGCATGCGCGATTACGGATCCGCGGTAATGTACGAGCCGGGGAAGATTCTCTACGTGGGCGGCGGCGACCCCCCGACGAACACGGCCGAGATCATCAACCTCAATCAGCCGAATCCGGAGTGGATGTACACCGGCCCGATGGCATTCCCCCGCCGGCATCTCAACGCCACCGTGCTGCCGACGGGCGACGTCCTGGTAACGGGCGGCACGAGCGCCGGCGGCTTCAACGAGCCCCTGGGCGCCGTGCATGCCGCCGAGCTCTGGAGCCCCGCGACCGGAACGTGGACCCTGATGGCGAGCAACTCAGTGATCCGCATCTACCACTCGACTTCGTTGCTCCTCCCCGATGGACGGGTCCTCCACACCGGCAGCGGCGATGCCG
>VBAL01000293.1:0-2046 GCA_005888595.1 Candidatus Segetimicrobium genomatis | reverse complement strand
CTACTCGCCCCCCTACCTCTTCCAGGGTGCGCGTCCCAACATCACCGGCGCGACCCCCGACGTGGTCGGGTACGGACAGACTGTGTCTGTGGAGACACCGGACGGCCCCAGCATTACGAAAGTGACGTTCATTCGGCTGAGTTCGGTGACGCATGCGTTCGACCAAGGCACGCGCCTGGTTCCACTGAGCTTCTCGCAGGCGATCGGCGGCCTCTCAGTCACCCTTCCCGGGAGCCGCACGACCGCCCCACCCGGCCCCTACATGCTCTTCCTGGTGAACGGAATCGGTGTCCCCTCAGTCGCGCGGATCATGAAGCTGGAGTGACGGTCGAGGCCCTGGGCAGGCCGAACCCGAGGCGCATAGTCTTAGCCGCAGAGACGAGTGGGAAGGGACAGTGTAGCCGCGCCGGGTCGGGCCGTTTTCAATGGGCCGATGACAAAGGAAAGCACCGGGGCATACCACGCAAAGCACAGATACAAGTACAAGTAAAGGAACCGATCCCAGTCGAAGTTCGCCGGCGCGGTTCGGTGGTCCCGAGTCTCTTGCAGACGGTTTCCTCGCCGAGAATCTTCCTGAAAATCGATACCCTGAAAATCGATACACAGGGAAGGCGTAAGAGGCGCCAAGGAAATCCTGCCCCAGGTAATGCTGCTGCAATCTGAGATCTCTGTAAACCCGATCTACGAGGGGATGCCCAATTACCTCGAAACGCTCGCGTTCGACGAATCTCTGGGTTTCACGCTCATGACGTTGTTCCCTGTCGGCCGGACCGGGTATGGAAACATCATCGAGTACGACTGTCTCATGGGGCGAAAGAAATCGCCCTGCTATGGAATGACCTGTCAAGCCATCCTCGTACACGCTTAGCCGGAAGCGGAAGGTACCCTTCGTCCTTGCCTCCCCAGGCAAAGGGCTTGAGCGTTCTCCAAAGCCGGGAGTTGCAGGTTCGAGTCCTGCCGGGTCCGTGAGGGCTAAGTCAAGCTAAGGCTTGGCACTCCGTTTTTTTGCCTGAGCGACTTGCAGCCGCGCCACCGCTCGCTGTGACCATCTGTGTGGCGAAAGGTATCGTGGGTTTCTAAGCCGGCCCCGCGCGCCACACCGTTGCGTGCGGTCCCACACCCTGCGAGCCAGCACCCTCCCCCACCTCCCTCCCACCGCTCGGAACGGAACTTGCTCCTTCGGCTGACAACGATCATCTCTCGAGGGTGCCATGATGTCATCCGCACGGGCCGTCGCGGTTACTGTTGTCCTCCTTCTGGGGGCATGCCGCGACGCCCCGACCCCGACTCAGCCGGCGCTGGGGAGGCCGAGCCACGACGTCCTGGGGGCGGTGGAGGCGGCCCAGCAGGTGGTCACCGGGCAATACATCGTCGTCTTCCGGGATATCGTGGCCGACCCGGTCGGCCTCGCCGGGTCTCTGGTGAACGCGCAGGGCGGAACCCTGTTGCGCACCTACACTCGCGCGCTCAAGGGATTCGCGGCGCGCCTGCCCGATGCGGCGGTGGCGGTGCTGCGGCAAAACCCGTTCGTCGCCTACGTCGAGCCCGATCATTGGAGCAGCGTGGAGGGGACCCAGCAGATGAGTGCGAGCGGCGAGCCTTGGGGGCTCGACCGGATCGATCAGCGCGCGCTCCCGCTTGACGGCACGTACACCTACACGTCGACGGGCGCTGGGGTGCACGTGTACATCATTGACACGGGGATCTGGACGCTCCACCCCGAGTTCGGGGGGCGGGCGGACAACGTGTATGACGTCCTCGGTGCGGGCGGCACGGACTGTTACGGCCATGGCACGCACGTGGCGGGCACCGTTGGTGCCGCGACGTGGGGCGTCGCCAAGGGGGTCTTCCTGCACGGCGTGCGGGTGTTCTTAACGTGCGGCGCGGCGGGGGTGACTCCGGCCGTCGGCTTCGCCTCCGATGTCATCGCCGGCGTGGACTGGGTGACGGCGAACCACGCGAGTCCCGCTGTGGCGAACATGTCGATCGCCTTTCCCGGCCCCGACCTCGCGATGAACACCGCGGTGACGAGTCTCTGGAATTCGG
>VBAL01000152.1 GCA_005888595.1 Candidatus Segetimicrobium genomatis | reverse complement strand
TCATGGGGGGACAGATGGTGCTCGCGGGACGCGTTGACCTGGGGGAGCGGCGCCAGGCCGCACTGGACCTGTGCACAAAATACATCCGGGTCGTAGACGATCCGCGCCGGATCGAAGAATGGCCGGCGCTGTTCAGTGACGCCGCCGAGTACATCGTGATCACACGCGAGAATCACGAGCGGAATCTGCCCATCGCCGTGATCCGGGACGATTCGAAGGATCGCATCGTCGACCGGGTGACCATCATCCGGGAGTTCTGGGGCGCCGGCGGACGCGCCGCAGACCGGCACTACAATGACGCTTGGCCCTGGCACGTCGTCGGTCCGGTGTGGGTCGAGCTCAATGAATCGGGAGACGCCCTTGTCGGCGCAAACTTCGCCGTGTACCAAAGTGTGCAGGTGGACGTCACGCCGCGGCTGCTGGCCGTCGGGGAGTACCGGGACGTGGTAGAGTTCTCCATCGCGACCCCGAAATTCAAATCCAAGAAGGTGATCCTGGACACATCAGTTCTTCAGGACGTTTTCGTCTATCCGCTGTAGCCGCCTTGCGCATGGGCGACCCGATGTCATTGCGAGGAGCGAAGCGACGAAGCAATCTCCCCTCGGAGGCGAGTGCTTCGGCCCCTTTGGGGCCTCGCAATGACGATATGAGGTGCTCATGGCTCCCCTGCGCGTAACCCTGGCCTGCGGCGCCTACGATCGAACCGAAGCACTGCGCACCGGCGTCGTGCGCCCCGAGGGCATCGACCTCAACTACGTCGCCATCCAATCGCCTCCGGAAATATTCGCCCGCATGGTCGCGAACCAGGCGTTCGACGCTTCGGAAATGTCGTGCGCGCACGCGCTGATCCGCAGGGGGCAGGGGGAGTTCCCCTTCGTTGCCCTTCCGGTCTTCCCATCCCGTATGTTCCGGCACGGCTTCATCTTTGTGAACTCCAAAGCTGGAATCCGAGGTCCGAAAGATCTGGAGGGGAAGCGGGTAGGCGTCCCCGAGTACAGCCAGACGGCCGCGGTCTGGATCCGGGGCCTCCTGCAGCATGAGTACGGCGTGGCTCTGGAGACGCTGCAGTGGGTCACGGGCGGGGTCAACGCGCCGGGACGGCCGGACGCGCTGGTCAACCGGCCGGACGAGGAAGTCTCGATCACCCGAGTCCAGGATCGCACGCTCAACGACCTGCTGGTCGAGGGAGAGATCGACGCGCTGATCGGCGCCCGCAAGCCCGCGGCGTTCGGAAAGGATGCCCGAGTGGTTCGCCTTTTCCCCAACTACCGGGAGCTGGAGCGGGAGTACTACCGGAAGACCGGCATCTTCCCGATCATGCACACGCTGGTCATCCGGGAAGCCTTCTACCAGGAGCACCGCTGGATCGCGGAGAGTCTATACAAGGCATTCGTGGAGTCGAAGGTATGGTGCCTGACGCAGATGCGATTCAGCAGCAGCCTCCGCTACACGCTGCCCTGGCTCCAGGCCGACCTCGACGAGATGGCCGAGGTGTTCGGCTCGGACCCCTGGCCCTACGGGCTTGAGGCCAACCGCCACGTGCTGAGCACGCTCGTTCAGTATCTGGTGGAGCAGCGCCTGCTGCGCCGTCCGCTCCCGCTCGAAGAACTGTTTGTCCCGCTCACGCTGATCGGCGAGTAGCCTGATAGTCCAGCCGGAGGAAGCGCAGGCCTCACAGCGAACAAGCGGCTAACCCCGTACGAATCGGGCAGAGGTGCGTAGAGCGAACGGGTCAACGATGCTGCCCGATTCGGGCGGGGCTAACGCCTTTTCCATGCGGGGGGATCGATATGCGTGGTTTGACGTACCGGGCCGCCCTGGCCGGGATCGCCGGCGTCATGCTGCTCGCGCTCGCTGTACCCGCAGCTCAGGGTCAGGCTGATCTCATTGGCGCAGCGAAACGCGAAGGCCGCGTGGTGGTCTACGGTTCCATGGAGTCGGACGTCTTCGCCGTGATCCAGAAGATCTTCGAGGGGCAGTACGGCATTCCGGTCGACTACTTCCGCGCGTCCAGCAACGGCGTCATGGACCGCGTGCTGACGGAATCCCGCGCAGGCAAGCCGTTGTATGATGCGGTCCTTACCAACCGTAGTCCGATGATGATTTTGAAGACGCAAGGCGTATTTGGGAGGTACGTGTCTCCCTCCTACGGCAGCTACCCATCGGCCACACGCGACCCGGATGATGTGCTCTCGCCGTCATACCGCCAGGTAGTCGTCAGCATCCTTTACAACACACGTCTCGTGAAGGCCGAAGATGCTCCCAAGTCGCTGGCGGATCTGCTCGACCCGAAGTGGAAGGGCAAGATCGTCATGCCCGATCCGAACGTGCACACCACAACGGCGGTCTGGCTGGCGAATCTCGAACCGGTCATGGGAGCGCAGTACCGGCCGTTTGTGGAGCGGCTGGCGGGTCAGGTCACGCTCGTAGAATCGTTCCTGCCGGTGGTCCAAAAGGTCATTGTCGGCGAATTTCCGCTCGGCATCACCTACGTGAAATACGTATACATCTTCGGCAGCGAGGGTGCGCCGCTCGACTATGTCCGGCTTAGTCCCTTGCTGGCAGAGGCGCATCACGTCGCTCTGTCCGCGAAGGCCCCGCATCCCAACGCGGCGCGATTGTTCGTCGACGTGTTCACCTCACGGCTGGGCCTGCTGGCGCTGGCCAAGGCCGGAGAGTTCGTCCTGGTCCCAGGCGTCTATCCCCCCATTAAGGATGCGGAGAAGCTGCGCATCGTGCTGATGGACGACTTGAGCGAGCAGGAACTCAAGCAGTTTCGTGATCAGGTCGGCACCCTCTTCTTGAAGCGCTGATCTGCCAGTGGCCCAACTCGCCGCGGCCGGACGGCCGGCCTCCTGGTGCCGTACCAACTTGATGCGCCACATGTATTCTTAGCACTGTGGCAATCGCCAGAAAGCCAGACCTGACTATCAAGTTGGTACGGCACTGGTCCGCACGGACCGATCCTGTGGTCGTCGCGGCCGCCGGGATCGGAATCATTCTGGCGTTCCTCGCCCTCTATCCCACCGCCATGCTGTTCTACGGCAGCGTCAGCGATGCGCCCCTCGGCGTGCCCGGCCATCTGACCCTCGCGCACTACCGCGCCGCGTACGGCGACCCCAACACGTACCGGATGATCGGAAACTCCTTTGTCTTCGCTGCGGGCGCGGCGGCGATCTCGCTCGTGGTGGCGGGTCTGCTCGCCTGGATCACCGTGCGCACGGATGCGCCCGGCCGCGCGCTCTTCGAACTCGTGGCCGTGGTGCCGAACGTGCTGCCGCCGCTGCTGACCGCGACGGCGTGGGTGCTGCTGCTCAGTCCGCGTATCGGGCTGATCAACGTCGTGGCGCGGCGGGTCGGGCTGCCGCCGTTCAACGTGTATTCCATGCCGGGGATGATCTTTGTCGAAGGGTTGATCCTGGCACCGCTCGCGTATCTGATCATCTCCGCAGCGCTGCGGTCGATGGATCCGTCTCTAGAGGAAGCGGCCCGCATTGCCGGGTCCCATCCGCTTCAGGCGGCCCGGCGCGTCACCACGCCCATGATCCGGCCGGCGCTGCTGGCCGCGGGTCTGCTGAACTTTGTCCGGGCGCTGGAGAGCTTCGACACGCCATCGATCATCGCTATCCCGGCCCGCATCGAGGTGTTTACCACCAAGGTCGCCCGAGAGGCGCTGACCGCCTACCCGCCCAACCACAATCTGGCCGCAACCTATGCGATGAGTCTGCTCGGCATCGCGATGGTCCTCGTGTATGTCTATCGCCGGCTCACGGCGCGGACCGAACGGTTCGTAACAATCTCCGGGCGGGGCTACCGCCCACATGCGATCGAGTTGGGCCCGTGGCAGTATGTGGCTTCGGCCGGAGCCATCCTCTTGCTCGCGCTGATCGTACTCTTGCCATTCTGCGTCCTCCTCCTGACTTCGCTGTTGCCGTTCTACTCGGTCCCGACGTGGGAGACGGTCAGGCAGCTGACGCTGAAGCACTATGCGTTCTTGCTCACCAGCGACCGCGTGGCACGAGCGCTTCGGATTAGCACGATGCTTGCCGTCGCGGGCGCCACCCTGGGAATGCTCCTGGCCTCGGCCGTGGCGTGTCTGACAGTCCGCACCCGCGTCGCAGGCCGTGGCGCCCTCGAACTCCTGACGTTCATTCCGTGGGCGTTTCCAGGCACGGCGCTGGCGATCGGGCTGCTCTGGGGCTACGTGCGGCTACCGGTCCCGATCTATGCCACGGTGTGGATCCTGCTCATTGCCTACGTCACGCGCTTTTTGCCCTACGGCCTTCGCGCCATGACCAGTACGATGGTCCAGGTGCACACGGACCTGGAGGAGGTGTCCCGGGTGTGCGGCGCTGGGCTTCTGCACACGTTCCGGCGCGTCCTCTTCCCGTTGCTGCGCCCCGGATTCATGGCGGGGTGGACGATCCTGGCGACCATCTTCATGCGGGAATTCAGCACCTCGCTCTTCCTCTACACGCCCCGCTCCGAGCCGGTGGGCCCACTGCTCTACCACCTCTGGATCGACGGCCTGCACGGACGCATGGCCGCGCTGGGTGTGGTGGTCAGCCTGGTGTCGGTGGTCCTCGTCGCTGGGGCCCGGCGGGCGAGCAGGACGCAACTCGCGGACTAGTGCACGTCATGTCATCGCGAGCCCCGAAGGGGCGTGGCGATCCGCGAAGCGTTGCGAGCGAAGCGAAGCAATCTCATATCGATAGGAGGTTGCCACGGCCCTTCGGGCCTCGCAACGACGCCTGCGGCGTCGCCGCGGGGCTTCGCCCCTCGCAATGACTGCTTAGCCGGCGAGATGAGGGAGCAGCATCAGATGCTTCGGCTCGATCGAGACGTAGAGCCGTTCGTTGAGCGTGAAAAGCTCGTCGCCGTATGCCAGCAACGTGACTTCGCCGACGGCGACGCGGCATTTGACGCGGGTCCCTTCGAACAGTGAGGACACCACCGTACCCTCCAGGACGTTCGTCTGGTCCCGGGGACGGTCGCGGCTCAGCCTGACGTGTTCCGGACGGACGCCTGCCACCACGGGTTTCCCCGCCAGTGCGCGTTCCGAGCGTAGGCTGTGCAACAGCCCGCACGAGGTGAGGACCTCGACCATATCGCCATCCGCCGATGCCGCGGTTCCGCTGATGAAGCTGATCTCTCCGAGAAACGAAGCGGTGAACGGGTGCGCGGGTCTGGCGTAGAGTTCCTGAGGACTGCCCATCTCCACGATCCCGCCGGCCTGCATCACCGCGACCACGTCGGAGAGACCGAGCGCCTCTAGCTGGTCGTGCGTCACATAGAGCGTCGTGATGCCCAGCCGGCGCTGCAGGGAGCGTAGTTCCTCGCGGACCTGCTCGCGCACTTTCGCGTCGAGGTTGGACAGGGGTTCATCCAGCAGCAAGACGTCAGGCCGGTACACCAGGGCGCGGGCCAGCACGACCCGCTGCTGCTGTCCGCCACTGAGGTAGGGTCCTGGCCGGTCCTCAAGTCCCAAGAGCCCGACCAGGGCGAGCACCTCCCGCACCCGCTCGGCAATCTGCCGGGGAGGCAGACGGCGGACCTGCAGCGGGTACGCGACGTTTTGGAAGACCGTGAGGTGCGGCCAGATGGCGTAGGATTGAAAGACCATCCCCACGTTCCGCTGCTCCGGCGGGACAGCGATGCCGCGCGCGCGGCTGAAGAGCGGTCGCTGGTCGAAGAAGATCTCGCCGTCGTCTGGACGCTCCAGTCCGGCGATGCAGCGCAGCGTGGTGGACTTGCCGCAGCCGCTCGGTCCAAGCAGCGTGACGATCTTGCCGTCGGGTACGTCCAGGGTGACGCCGCGTACCGCCGGGACGGCCTGCCGCCCGACGCGGTAGCTTTTCGAGAGCTTGATGACCCTGATCGTCGGCATGGGTCTCGTGTGCGTTTGGCTCATTCTCTGCCGGAGTGGTCTTCCCCCGCAGTCCCGGTCCACCAGGTAACTAACAAGAGATAAGTAACTTGACAAACGGAAGTATATTAAGTAGACTATAAGACAAGGAGAAGTGACGATGCCGGTTCAAGTGCAGACCAAGCAGGAATTCGTGATTCATCCCGCTGCCGCATTGGGGTACGTACATCTGACCACGGCCGATCTGGATCGCCAGATCACATTCTACCAATCCGTCTTAGGTTTTAAGCTCCATTGGAAGAAGGATGCCACAGCGGGACTCGGCGCCGGCCGTGACGACCTGCTGCGCCTGACCGAACTACGCGGCGCCGGGCGGGTGCGCGGCACGACAGGGCTGTATCACTTCGCGGTCCTGGTGCCGACCCGTTGGGAACTTGCGCACCTGCTCCGGCGCGTCGTGGACACACACGCGCACATCCAGGGCATGGTGAATCACTACACACACCTGGCGATCTACATCCCCGACGCGGAAGGCAACGGCATCGAGCTGGCCTGGGATTTTCCGCGCGAGCAGTGGCCGGAGGCTGCGGAATTGGTACGCCTCGGGAACGGCCCGCTGGATCCGGAGGAACTGCTCGGCGAACTCGAGCGAGATCTCTCACCGTGGACAGGGGCCAACCCCGACACCAGAATCGGGCACGTGCATTTGCATGTCGCTGATCTTGACGCGGCTGGGCGGTTTTATCAGGACGTGCTGGGATTTCAAGCCACCTTCTTATACTCACATCGGGCTGAACGTCTGGAGGGGTGTGGGGGCACCGGCGCCCCCGCGTGATGCGGTCGGCCTGCGTCACTTTACAGTCGTGCTGCCTGATCGGACCGAGCTGGATCGTGTGACGGGACGAGTGCAGGCGGCTGGGATCGTAGGGGAGGAACATTCAGAGGGAATCTTGGTTCGCGACCCGTCCCAAAACGGCGTGTTGTTGACCGCTGCACCGGAGTTTGGACGTGCTGTGTCGAACTCCGAGTAACCTGACAGGAGGACAGACATGTTGGAACATTTCTTCTCACCGATGAGTGACTGGGGCCCGCTGATTCTGCGCCTGGCGCTGGGTGTCACCTTTCCCTTCCACGGGTGGCTGAAGCTCAACCCAAAGGGGTCGGTGAAAGGACCGGCGGGCTTCGCGGGGTGGTTGAAGCAGATGGGTGTTCCGCTGCCGTTATTCTTCGCGTGGGTCGTGGTGTTGCTGGAGACGGTCGGCGCCGCGCTGCTCATCCTTGGGCTGGGCACGCGGATCGTCGCTGCCGGCATCGCGATTGACATGTTTGTGGCGATCTGGCTGGTCAAGCGCAGGATGCAGAAAACCGCCTTCATGGATCAGAAGGGTGGATGGGAGTTTGAGTTTGCGTTGATGGCTCAGGCCCTCGCCCTGGTGTTTACCGGCGCAGGCCGCATCGGGCTGGACCGCCTCGTCGGATTGTAGATTTCTCACGGATCGACGCGTCCTTCGAACATGGTGGCGGCCTCAGGCCGGACGAGTTCGTAGACGGCAAGGCGCTGGCCACCGTGGGCTTTAAAACTGAAACACGGGCCATGAGGAATTTCGAGTTCCGTCCCCTTTACCCCATGTGATTTGAGTTCGGCCACCGTTTTCTTGAAGTCGGCGACGCGGTAGATCAAGATCGGCACCGCCCCTTCGAGATGCTCGGACAGGAGCAGGGCCGGCCCGGAGTCCGCCGGTTTCACGTGGGCCACAACGGTTCCCATCCCGCGGACCTTCCAGACCAGCTCGGCCCCCAGCCGTTTCGTGTAGTACTCCAGCGTGGCATCGAAATCGCGGCTGGGGAGATAGATGAAATCGAGTGACAGAAACACCGGCGTCTCCTTCGCAACTGTGCAGTCGGGCCAACACTACCACGCCGGGTTTTCCCTTTCTCCGCTGCCCTTCCTCCGGAGCGCCCGGCAGCCTCAGGGGGTTGAACGTGCGGGTGATCCGTTTTATAATATATGGGCGTTACAGAATCGGGTTGGGTCTGTGATAGCTTGCAGTTAAAGGAGCAAGAGCATGGCAACAGGGACCGTGAAGTGGTTCAACAGCGAGAAGGGGTACGGGTTCATCACCCCGGAAGACGGCACGAAAGACGTTTTCGTGCACTACAGCGGCATCGAGGGTGACGGGTACAAGTCCCTCACCGAGGGGCAGAAAGTGGAGTACACCGTGACGCAGGGCCAGAAGGGTCCGCAGGCGTCGGGAGTTCGGGCGGTCGGTTAACCCAAAAACAACTCCGTCTCGAGACAGGGGCGCAGGAGATCGTCTCCTGCGTCCCTGTTTTTTTGCGCGGCCGTCTCCTGCAGGAAGCCCTCTGATCGTATCGTACTGAATGAGTTCAAGCAGCCCGACACTCCAGGAGCCACCATGAAGCTGGCCATCGAAGACGTCTACAAGAGCTTCGATCCGTTTACCGCTTCGAGCCGCAGGTTCGTGCTCCGCGGGGTGACACTGCAGGCGGCGCAGGGCGAATTTCTTTCCCTCCTCGGGCATTCTGGGTGTGGGAAGTCTACCCTTCTGAACCTCGTCGCCGGGTACATCAAGCCCGATCGCGGGCGGATCCTCATTGATGGGACGACCGTTGAGGGACCTGGCGCCGACCGGGGCGTGGTATTTCAGGAGTATGCGTTGTTCCCCTGGTATACGGTGCACGAAAATATCGCTTTTGGACCGCAGGTCCGCGGGGTCCCCGCCGGCACCGCGCAAGAGATGACGCAACGCTACATCGCCCTGGTCGGGCTGACCGGATTCGAGCACGTCTATCCTGATGCGCTCTCGGGCGGCATGAAGCAGCGGGTGGGCATCGCCCGGGCACTCGCCAACGAGCCGACCGTGCTGTTGATGGACGAGCCGTTCGGCGCGCTGGACGCGCTGACGCGCGAGGCCATGCGCCAGGAACTCCTGCGCATCTGGTTGCAAGTACGCCCGACGGTGGTATTCGTCACGCACAGCATCCCCGAGGCGGTCGCCCTGTCGGACCGCATCGCGGTGATGAACCTGCGCGGCACGCTGGAGGGGATCATCCCAGTGGATCTGCCGCGGCCTCGTGACTCGCACGCGGCGCAGTTTCTGGAGTACGTCAAAGCGCTTGAGCAGATGCTGATGGTGGACAGAAAATCGTCTGCCACGCGTGAGCCGGCAGCCCTGTCGGAGGAGTAGGAGGAGACAACGATGCAGGACGTGGCACAGCTCGGGCGGTTGCGGCGGGTACGTCCCGCCGCGGTGGATTACACCCGGTGGGTCACGATCGCCACGTTCTTCCTGGTGTGGCAACTCATCGCTGTGTACAATGCGGTCCACCAGGTGTTCAACCCTGTCTTCCTGCCCTCTCCGACAATGGTGCTCCGGGCCGGCCGCGATCTCGTGGGCAGGGGAGTGTTGTACCTGCACATACTACAGAGCGCATGGCGGCTGCTGATCGGGTTCAGCCTGGGTACGGCGGTGGCCGTGGTGGTGGGGATTCTGGTCGGCCGCTCCCGGCGTTTGGAGAGCATTGCCGCGCCGCTGCTTGATCTGGTCGGGCCGATCCCGCCGTTTGCGCTGCTTCCGATTTTCATCATCTGGTTTGGGGTGGGCGAGCTTCCGAAACTGGTCTTCATCGCCTACGCGACCTTCCTGCCCGTGTTGGCCTACACCGTCGACGGGGTAAAGAGTGTGAACCCGTTGCTGATCCGGTCCGCCTACAGCCTGGGAGCATCGGAGATGCAGATCTTTCGGCGGGTGGTGTTGAAATCGGCGCTGCCGAATATCTTCGTGGGGATGCGGGTCAGCCTGGCGCTGTCGTTCTCGGCCCTGGTCGTGGCGGAGATGATCGGCGCCGACGCAGGACTGGGCTACCTGATCATTGACTCCCGCAACTTCTTCCGTATGGCGAACATGTTCCTGGCGGCCTCGCTGATCGGCGTGGAATACACGTTGTTCAGCCTCCTGCTGGGGCGGGTCGAGGCACGGTTATTCCGCTGGCGAAAGGGGGGATACGCGCACGCGTTGGAACGGTAGGGCCAGACTGGAGGAGGTGGTGGAGCGGTGGGCGAGTTTACACGGCGAGAATTTCTGGCGTACGTTTCGGCGGTTGGGGCCACGACCGTTTTGGGACTTCCGCATCTCCGCAGCGGACTCTGGCCTCAACTGGAGTCGGCCCTGGCGGCAGCGCCGGAGCTCAAAGAGGTCACGGCCTGGGGTGTGATCGATGCGCAGATCTCCTCCCAGCAGGTGATCGCCGACAAGAAAGGGTTCTTCGCGGCGCAGGGGATGGGGATCAAGAACCGGCTGGTGCAATCCGGCCCTGACATCGGGCCGCTGATCGCCGGCGGCAGTGCGCCGGTGAGTTTTGAGACCAACATTACAGTGATCATCGTGCAGGCCAGCGGCGTGCCCGCTATCATCGTCACCCCACTGGCGAACATTGCCGGGACGCAGGCCGTGGTCGGGCGCAAAGGGTTGACCCTGCGGAGCCCCAAGGACCTGGAGGGCATGCGCATTGGCATGGTGAACGGGGCCGGCGTGCTGATCGCCATCCGGAACATGGCCACAGAACTCGGCGTCGACATCAACAAGATCAAGTTCATCAACATGGCTCCCGCGGATCAGGTCGCGGCGATCTCCCGCGGCGACATCGACGCCATGGCGGCCTGGGAACCCTGGGTCACCAAGGGCATCGGGGCCGGCGGGACGTTCTTGTTCAGCGGCAAGCTCTCGGCCCTTCCCGGCAAGACGGGGCCGGTGAACTGGATGGACTTCCATACCACGCTTCAGGTGACGCGGGACTTCCTGAAGAAGAACCCCGAGACCATCAGGCGCATGCTGCGGGCGTTGAAGACGGCGACAACGTTCGTAAACTCAAACCGGGATGAGACGATCAACATCCTCTCCCCGGCTCTGAGCATTCCCAAGCAAGAACTGCGGGAGATGATGAACCGCAACACCTACTCCATGATCGTCGACAATTCATTCGTGAAAGGCAGCGAGACGATCACCTCGTTCCTCCGGGAGCTGAACAACATTGACAAGTCACCGAAGCTAAAGGACTACGCGGACTTCTCGCTGCTGGAACAAGTCGACCCTGATCTGGTGAAGGTGAAGATCTAGCAATTCGTGCGGCGCGGGGACCGGGTCAAACCCGGCTCTCGCGCCGCTCTTCCTTCTTTGAGGTATTTCTGAAAGGACCTTACTCCGAGGAGGCGGGCTGAGGACCCTGGACCGGGGACCAGAAAGCCGGCTAAGGAGTGACTTAGTTACTGGTCCCCTCTGTCCAAGGTCCTCACCCCGCCTCCTTGTGTGATCTGCGGGTTCGATCCGGGGTGAGACCGGACCGCCCTCGGAAACGGGACCCGTAACTCAATCACTCCATAGCCGCCCTTCGGGTCCAGGTCCGGGGGCGGTCCGGTCTCACAGCCCGGCGATTACCCTGGGTGACCCGGTGGAGCGCCGCCGCTCTTTCTCTTTGAGGCATTTCTGAAACGACCTTACCGCCACGGAGGCGGGCTGAGGACCTTGGACCGGGGACCAGAAAGGCGGCTAAGGAGTGACTCAGTTACTGGTCCCCTTGTCCAAAGTCCTCACCCCGCCTCCTTGTGTGATCTGCGGGTTCGATCCGGGGTGAGACCGGGCGGCCCTCCGAGCGGGACCCGTAACTCAATCACTCCATAGCCGCACTTCGGGGCCCGGTCCGAGGGGCGTCCGGTCTCACCCCGCCTACTATCTTTTTGTTGGGGCGGCCAAAATGTGAAACTGC
>VBAL01000151.1 GCA_005888595.1 Candidatus Segetimicrobium genomatis | reverse complement strand
AGGTGAACATGTCTACTCCCTGGACGCACATCCTCAAGAAGGTCGACGATTACCGCTGGGAGATTCCCGCGTCCTACAAACCCGGCATGCGGGTGCCCGGGCTCGTGTTCGCCGACGAGCGCATGCTGCGGCAGATTGCCGAAGAACAGGCCCTGGAACAAGTCGCGAATGTCGCCACGCTCCCAGGAATAGTTGGATATTCACTGGCGATGCCTGACATACACTGGGGGTACGGATTCCCTGTAGGCGGTGTCGCAGCGTTTCGCGTTGACGATGGCATCATCAGCCCTGGCGGAATTGGTTACGATATCAACTGCGGCGTTCGTCTCGTCCGTACAAATCTGATGGAATCCGACGTGCGGACCAAACTGCAACCGCTGGTCGATGCCCTGTTTGTCAGCGTCCCCTCCGGCGTCGGGTCCAGCGGCCGGATCAAGGTCAGCATGGGCGAGATTGACGACGTGCTGAAGGGCGGCGCCCGGTGGGCAGTGCAGAAGGGATACGGCTGGTCAGACGACCTGGCTGTGATCGAAGCCCATGGCAGCCTGCCGCAGGCGGATCCGGAGGCGGTCAGCCAGGCCGCGAAGCAGCGGGGGCGGGGGCAGATCGGCACCCTGGGTTCCGGCAATCACTTTCTTGAGGTGCAGGTCATCGACGAGATCTTCGATGCGCGCGCCGCGGCAGCGCTAGGTATCGATCAGATCGGCCAGGTCGCGATCTTTGTGCACTGCGGCTCGCGCGGCCTCGGCCATCAAGTATGCACCGACTACCTGCGCACGGCCGAGCGCGCAGCGCGCGAACACGGTATCCACCTGGTGGACCGTCAACTCGCCTGTATGCCGTTTCAATCACCGGAAGGCCAGCGATATTTTGGCGCCATGAGCGCCGCGGCCAACTTTGCTTGGGCGAACCGCCAGATGATTACACACTGGGTCCGTGAAGCGATGAGCCGCGTCTTCGGCCAGAGTCCTGAGAAGCTGGGGATGTCGTTGGTCTACGATGTCGCCCACAATATCGGAAAGGTGGAAGAGTATCCGGTCGATGGCCACGTGCAGCCGCTGATCGTTCATCGCAAGGGGGCGACCCGAGCCTTCCCGCCCAATCATCCTGAGGTGTCTGAACCCTACAAAGCGATCGGCCAACCAGTCCTCATCCCCGGCGACATGGGCCGCTACTCATTCGTGGCGGTCGGCACCGAGCAAGCGATGCGCATCTCGTTCGGGTCGACCTGTCACGGCGCCGGCCGGGTGATGGGCCGCAAGCAAGCCGTACGCACGCTGGNNGGGCATTCTGGTCCGCGCCCAGGACCGCGGCCTGCTGGCTGAGGAGGCGCCCGCTGCCTACAAGGATGTTGCCGACGTCGTCGAGGTCTGCCAGGCAGTTGGCATTAGCCGGCGCGTCGCGCGCGCCCGACCCCTGGGCGTCGTCAAAGGATAACGGCGGGATCAGGGATCCGGGATTAGGGATCCGATGCTTAAGTCTTCCCAGTCTCCACGGTCTTCCCAGTCTATTGCCCAGACGGAATGTAGGTAGACTGGGTAGACTGGGTAGACTGGGAAGACTGGGTAGACCAACCAAGGAGGCTCGCGTGTCCAATCGGGAAGGACCGCCATTGGCAGAGTTTCCTTTGAAAGGGTTATGGTTCTACGATCGCTACACCGAATCCGAGGTCCATGCCCACCGCTGTGGGCGGGTCGTGGCCCGCGCGCAGACGGCCTACCAGGATGTGGTCATTCAGCAGTTCGACCACCTGGGTCGGTGTTTGATCGTCGACGGAAAGATTCAGTCCGCCGAAGTCGACGAGTATATCTATCACGAACTGCTCGTGCATCCGGCCATGATCGCCCATCCCAACCCCAGGCGTGTCCTGGTCTGCGGCGGCGGCGAAGGAGCCCCGCTGCGCGAGATCCTGCGCCATTCCGCGGTCCAATCGGTGGTCATGGTCGATATCGATCGAGAGCTGGTGGCGCTCTGCCGTGAGCATCTGCCGTCATGGCACGGCGGCGCCTTCGACGATCCCCGGGTGCAGGTGCGTCATGGCGATGCGCGCGCCTATGTCGAACAGGCCTCTGAGCGGTTCGACGTCGTCATCAACGACATTACTGATCCGATCGAGGGCGGCCCGAGCAAGCTCCTCTTCACGCGCGAGTTCTACACTTCTGTCGGGCGGGTGCTTGACCAGAATGGAATCTTTGTCACGCAGGCCATCGGCGTTCATTATGATGCCGGCGACCGGCTGCACGCCGCCATCCACCGAACGGTCCGGGAAGCATTCCCCCACGCCCGGTCCTACTGCGACTTTGTCATGTCGTTTGACTACCCGTGGGCGTTCGTGGCCGGCTCTCGCCGGGCCGTCTGGGATGGGCTGTCCTCCGCTGAAATCGACCGGCGCCTGCAGGCCCGCAACATCCGGCTGCGCTTCTACGATGGCGAAACACATATGCGAGTCATGAGCCTGCCCTTACCACTGCGGACGATGATTGCGAATGAGAGCACCGTGATCACTGACCAGGCGCCGTTGACGATCAAGTGAATAGTGAGAAGTGAAGAGTGAATGGTGAATAGTGAATAGCAACGAGCCGGTTCTCACTATTCACTATTCACTATTCACTAGGGTCAGAGCGAGCCCCCGTGAGAATTGAGCTCACCGACGAGCAGAAGCTGATTCATCGTAGCGTGCGAGACTTCGCGGCGGCTGAACTCAAGCCGCACGCCGCGGCGCGGGACCGGGAAGGTAAGTTTCCCCTTGACCTCGTCCCCAAGCTGGCGTCGCTAGGATTGCTGGGGCTTACCGTTCCGCAGGAGTACGGCGGAGCGGGGCTCGAGACGGTCAGCGCCATGCTGGCGATCGAGGCCGTGGCCTGGGGGGACGCGTCCATCGCTCTGACGGTGGCGTCACATAACTCTCTGTGCACCGGCCACATCCTCCTCTTCGGCAATCCAGAACAGAAGCGCCGCTATCTGCCTCGCCTGGCGCAGGGGCAGGCCTTGGGAGGCTGGTGCCTTACCGAGCCGGTCGCCGGCAGCGACGCCGCCGCCATCGAAACCCGCGCCGTCCGCCGGGGGAACGCCTGGGTCCTCAACGGCGCCAAGACATTTGTCACGCAGGGCAGCGTGGCAGGCGTCTACGTCGTCCTCGCCGTGACCGATCGCGGGGCCGGCCGTCACGGCATCTCCACGTTCGTCGTGGACCGGAACGCACCCGGCCTGCGCATCGGCAAGAAAGAAGACAAGCTCGGCCTGCGCGCCAGCGACACCGCAGAAGTCGTCTTCGACGACTGCCAGGTGCCGGAGGAGATGCTCATCGGCGCGGAGGGTGAGGGGTTTCGCCAGGCGATGCGTGTGCTGGAACGCGGGCGCATGGGAATCGGAGCAATGGCGGTCGGTCTCGGCCGTGCCGCTCTGGACGACAGCATCGCCTACGCCTCGCAGCGAAGGGCGTTCGGCAAGACGCTCGCCGAGCATCAAGCCATTCAGTTCATGATCACCGACATGGCGATGGAGCTGGATGCGGCCTGGCTGCTGGTGTTGCGCGCAGCGCAACTGGCGGACTTGGGACAACCGTTCCGCCGCGAAGCCTCGATGGCGAAGCTGTACGCGTCCGAAGCTGCGGCCCGCGCGACCAACAAGGCGGTACAGATCCACGGCGGCTACGGCTTCATCAAAGACTATCCGGTCGAACGCTATTACCGCGACGTCAAGCTCACCGAGATCGGCGAGGGAACCTCTGAGATTCAGCGAATCATCATCGCCAAATCGCTCCTGGAGGGGCAAATACGGGACTAGGGACTTGGGACTCGGGACTGGTAAGAGTGCTATTCTAGTTCCCAGTCCCCATTCCCGAGTCCCGTAGTTCAGGAGTCCGAATGGTCCGGCCCGAGTTGAAATCGCATCCATTTCTGGCGCGTCTCGACCAGGGTGTTCTGCTCGCGGACGGCGCGATGGGGACCCTGGTGTATGCACGGGGGGTATCGTTTGACCAGTGCTTCGATGAACTGAATCTCAGCCGGCCGGAACTCGTCCGTCAGATCCACCTAGACTACATTGAGAGCGGCGCAGAACTCATCGAGACGAACACCTTTGGCGCAAACCGTTTCAAGCTCGGCCAGCACAACCTCGCTCACCGTGTGGCGGAGATCAGCCATGCCGGCGCCGCCCTGGCCCGCGAGGCGGCCCTCACCGCGAACCGTCAGGTCTTTGTCGCCGGCTCCATGGGCCCGATTGGCCGGCCCATGGTTCCGCTGGGTGCTGTCACGCCGGAAGAAGTGCGCAGCGCCTACGCCGAGCAGGCCGCCGCGCTGGTCGAGGGTGGAGCGGATGTCCTCATCCTGGAGACGTTCACCGACCTGAACGAATTGCTGGAGGCCGTGCGCGGCGTGCAGGAGGCGACGACCGTGCCGCTCATCGCGCAAATGACGTTCACGCAGGAGGGCAAGACGATTGTTGGGCACGAACCGCGCGAGATTGTCCGGGCGCTGGAACAGACGGGCGTGGAGGTCGTCGGCGCGAACTGCAGCGTGGGCTCGCAGGGGATTCTTGATGTGCTGCAGCAAATGGCCGCAAGCGTCACCCGAGCCCGGTTGTCGGCGATGCCCAACGCTGGTTTCCCCGCCTATGTCAGCGGCCGGTACATCTACTTCTCCACGCCCGCCTACATGGCGGGGTATGCGACGCAGCTCGCCGCGGTGGGCGTTCGCGTCATCGGGGGATGCTGCGGTACCACTCCCGAGCACATCGCGGCAATGCGGCACGCGCTGGCTGAACCGGTCGCGCGCGCGGCCGGTCTGACGATTCCCGCTGAGTTGCGGTCATCCCGCCCGGCCGAACCCGAGCCCGCCGCACGACCCCAAACACCCACTCCGCTGGCCCAGAAGCTCGGCCGGACCTTTGTCGTCTCAGTGGAGATCGATCCGCCGCGTGGCGTGCATGACCGCCGCGAACTGGATGGGTGCCGGCGCCTCAAGGATGCCGGCGTTGACGTGGTAGACGTTGCAGACAATCCGATGGCCCGCCTGCGCATGAGCCCATGGGCGATGTGTGCGCGCATCCAGTCCGAGGTCAGCCTGGAGACGGTGTTGCACTTTACCACGCGCGACCGGAACCTGATGCGGCTGCAGTCCGACCTGCTGGCGGTACACGCGCTGGGAGTGCGCAACGTGCTGGTCCTGCGAGGTGATCCCCCGCAAATGGGGGACTACCCCAACGCAACGGCGGTCTCAGATGTCAAACCATCCGGTCTGGTCCGGCTCATCAAGAAGTTCAATCAGGGGCACGACGTAGCCGGGAATGCCATCGGCGCGCCGACCGGGTTCACCGTCGGTGTTGCGCTCAATCTGGCCGCCCCTGATCTCGACCGCGAGGCCAGGATCTTGGAGCGCAAGATGGCCGCCGGTGCGGATTTCATTTGTACGATGCCGATCTATGAGCCGGAAGCCCTCGATCGCTTTGAACGCATCATGGGTGGGCTGCCCCGGCCGGCGCTGATCGGAGTGCTTCCGCTGGTCAGCCACCGGCATGCGGAGTTCCTCCACAACGAATTGCCGGGATTTGCCGTTCCATCGTGGGTGCGTGAACGCATGCGCCTGGCCGCCGATGGACGGCAGGAAGGGATGGGGGTCGCGCACGAGCTAATGGAAGCTGTCCGTTCTCGAGTCGGGGGTGTCTACTTGATCCCGTCGTTTGGACGCTACGATGGCGTGCTGGAACTGGTACGCCTTGCGAGACAACCAGCGAAAACATAAACTGACAAAGGCGGGATTAGGGATCCGAGATCAGGGATCCGAAACTCAGACAGTCATTGCGAGGGGCGCAGCCCCGTGGCAATCTCCACCCATGAGTAGATCGCTTCGCTGCGCTCGCGATGACAGCGTGGACGAGGAGATCGCCACGGCCCTACAGTTCTCGCGATGACAGAATAGAAGAATAAATAGGAGACTCATTTGATCACGACTGTTATCGGTAACTATCCGAAAATCCCCGACATGCCTGCGCCCGGCAAGTGGCGGAGCGCGGTCGAGAAATTCCAGAAGGGACAATTGACCGAGGCCGAGCTGCGCCAGGTGGAAGACGAGGTCACACTGGAAGCGATCCAGGATCAGGTGGACGCCGGGGTGGATCTAATCACCGACGGCCAGATCCGGTGGGAGGATGGCCAGACCCACTTCGCCCGGCGGCTGCGTGGTCTGTCGATCAACGGGCTGCAGCGTTATTTCGATACCAACATCTACTTCCGCGAACCTGTGGCTGAAGGCGAGATCGCCTGGGTCGAGCCGGTCTCTGTGCGGGACTTTGAGTTCGCCCGCCGCCACAGCCCCAGGCCGGTGAAGCCGGTGGTCACCGGGCCGTTCACTCTGGCTAGGCTGGGCCGGAACGCATACTATCAGTCCGGACGGGAGTTCGTTCTGGCGCTGGCCCGTGCCCTCAACGCCGAGCTGCGCGCGCTGCAGGAGGCGGGCGCTGAGATCATCCAGGTTGACGAACCCGCCCTGTGCCGGTACAAGCAGGAGTATTCTTTGTTTGCCGAGGCCATGACCGTACTCGTGGATGGCGTGAACACCAAGAAAGTCCTCTGCACCTACTTCGGCGATGTCGATGGTGTGTACCCACAACTGCTGCAGCTGCCATTCGAGGTGATCGGACTCGACTTTGTGGCCGGATATCGCAATTGGGACGTCATCGCGCGCGCCCCGTTTACCAAGACGTTGATGTGTGGCATCCTCGATGCCCGGAATACCCGGCTGGAGACAGTCGATGAAATCGGGCGGGCCATCCGGCGCATCACCGGTGTCGTGCCACCCGACCGGGTGATGGTCGCCCCCAGCGCAGGGCTGGAGTTCTTGCCACACGGGGTGGCGAAGCGGAAGCTTCAGCGCCTTGTGGAAGGCACCCGCGCGGCCAGCCAGGCCTTGAAAGGAGTACAGGCGTGAGCTTTCCTCTGCTCCCAACTACTGCGGTCGGCAGCTACCCGAAACCCGCCTACCTGCTCGAGGCACGGCGCAAGTTTCTCCGCAAGCACCTTTCCAAGGAAGAACTCACGGAACTGGAGCGCCGCGCAACGCGTGAATGGATTCAGATCCAGGAAGACGCCGGCATGGACCTCCTCGTGGACGGCGAGCAATACCGCGGAGACATGGTCGCCTACTTCGCCGACGAGATGCAAGGGTTTGCCATCGCCGGCCTCGTGCGCTCATACGGGAACCGGTACTATCTCAAACCGGTAGTCGTTGGGCCGGTGGGGCGCCGCCATCCGGTGACGGTGGAGTGGTTCACGTACGCGCAGTCCCTCACCAGCAAGCCGGTGAAGGGAATGCTAACTGGCCCGTACACGATTGCGGAGTGGTCCTTCAACGAACACTACCCGACTCGCCGGGAACTCGTCCTGGAACTCGCCCGCGCGATTCATCAAGAGGTCGTTGATCTGCAGCGCGCCGGAGCCAGGTTCATTCAGATCGATGAACCGGCCATCCACACCCGGCCAGAGGAAGACTTCGACCTCGCGGTAGAAGCGATGGAAATCGTTACCGACGGGGTGGGCGTCTACACCGTGAGCCACATCTGCTACGGTGACGTGCCCAAGATCTATCCCGCGATGCTCAAACTCGCCGTCAATCAGCTCGACCTGGCGCTCAAGAATGAGGAGTTTGCACTGCTGGAGACGTTCAAGAAATCGCCATTCACAAAGGACATCGGCCTGGGCGTGGTGGATGCGCACTCGCATCGTGTAGAGTCCGTGGAGGAGATCGCCGACGGCATCCGTCGCACCCTTGGTGTGATTCCGGCAAAACAGATCTTCATCTCCCCGGACTGCGGCCTGAAGACACGGACCGCCGAAGAGACTGTGGGCAAATTGCGAAACATGGTGGAAGCGACGAAACTGGTGAGGGCGGAACTCACTGGAACGAGGGAACGTGCTCCCGCGTGATTAGTGATTCGTGATTAGTGATTCGCGAACAACCCTCCCGAATCTGTGTTCGTATCCACTCGTTGTAGGTTCTCTGATTTTCGCTTTGCCGAATCACGAATCACGAATCACGAGTCACTGGTAGTTCGATGGTTAAAGTTGAAGGTCACCGCATCGTTCGCGCCCCTGTGCAAAAAGTTTTCCAACTTATCAGCCGGCTGGACGCCCAGCCCCGGGTAACCGGGTTATGGCTGACCGCAGATCTGCTGGACCGCAAGTCCAACACGGTCACGATCCATTACCGGGGCTACTTCGGCGGCATGCCGATCGAGTCGATCCAGCGCGCGACGCTGTACCCGCCTCAGCGCGTGGAGTTTCGCCAGACCCGTGGCGCTCTGAAAGCTTTTCGAGGGGAGTACATCCTGAAGGTCATCGATGGAGAGACGGATCTGGCGATGACGGTGGAGGCAGAGGTCGGAATTGCGCTCATCTCGGAGGCATCGGCGCGGTTAATCCTGCACGCGTTCGTAGAGCGAAGCCTGGAAAAGTTCAAGATGACGGCAGAGCGCGATCTACCCCGGGTGCAGCGTCGCCCACAAGAGACGCCCTCGACAGCCGAGGCAGCAGTCGGACCCCCTTCTGAGCCGGAACTGCCCGCGGTTGAACCGCCGCGCGCAGCACCTCCGCCGGTTTCGCCACCGCAGCGGCAACAGCAACAGGCGGGAGCACCTGCGGCCGAAGGAGCAGGACCGGGACATCGCCGTCGCCGTCGTCGCCGCCGTCGCCGCCGCAGGAGAAACGGCCAGGGGCCGTCATCCTCCTCTCCCTCTCCATCGGGGAAAGGGTGAGGGTACAAGATACAACGCCGGGCTCCGGGACTAGTTGACGAGGCTGATAGCCTTGGTATGGGTAGTCACGGATCCCTAATCCCGTATCCCTGATCCCGTATTTGGGGGTTTG
>VBAL01000284.1:514-2092 GCA_005888595.1 Candidatus Segetimicrobium genomatis | reverse complement strand
TCGATCGCGGCCTGCACGTGCGCGAAGTCGATCCCCTCGTCAGCCTTGAGGAAGAGGATCTTGTCCCTGGTCCGCTGGCCGTAGATGGCGGTGAGTGTGTTCTGCAACTCCCCGTCGGGCACGAGCCGCGGGCCGGTGTACACCTGCGTGGCCGGATTGATCTGGTCCACGTAGTACTTGCCGTTGCGGTCGATCCCCAGCCGGATCTCGCCCTGGTCCTCCTCGCGCTTCTCAGCGTTCTGGGCCCGCGGGATCGTGGCCTGGAAGCCGGCCGTGATGGCCGGGGTCACGATCATGAAGATGATGAGCAACACCAGCATGACGTCGATCATCGGCGTGACGTTGATGTCCGCCCGGACGGGGACCTTGGAGCTACCGGTTGATAGGGCCACTGGTCTGCGACGCCTTCTGCGTCTGGAATTCCTTGGTGAAGATCGACCGGCCGAACTCGCTGCCGACACTCTTGATCAGGTAGTCGATCAGCTCCTTGGACGAGTACGTCATCTCCACGGTCAGGAAGTCGATCTTGGTGGTGAAGAAGTTGTACAGCCACACCGCCGGGATCGCGACCATGAGGCCGAACGCCGTGGTGATCAGGGCCTCGGCCACGCCGCCGGTGATTGCCGCCAGGGACCCGCCGCCGCCCGCGGCGGACATGCCCTGGAACGCCGTGACTATGCCCATCGTGGTGCCGAGCAAGCCCACGAACGGCGCCGTCGCCCCCACCGTCGCGAGAATGCCCAGCCCGCGCTTCAGCTCGGCCGTGATGATCAGCATCTGCCGCTCCACCGCGCGCTCGGCCGAGTTGATGTCGGCCGCGGTGATCGTCGCGCGGTCCCGCAGCAGCGGCTTCACCTCGGCCAGCGCTTCGCCGAGCACCCGGGCCACGTGGCTGATCTTGTACTTCTCGGCCAGGGCGATCGCGCCGTCGAGCTGCTCCTCCTGCAGGAACCGCGAGAACTCCGGCGCGAACTTCGCCGTCTGTTTCTGCGATTTCCGCAGGTACCACCACTTCGTGAACGTGATGGTCCAGTACCACAAGGACATGATCAACATCACGACCACGATGGACTTGGCGAACAAGCCCATGGACTGCCACAGTTCCAAGTAACTCATCGGCGCGGACTCCTGGGGGTCGGTGACACGCGGCTCCCGCTAGTGGCGGGAGATCTGGAAGTTGATGGGCTGCTGGATGAGCACGCGCACCGCCTTGCCATACACCCGGGCGGGGCGATACAGCGACTTCAGCACCACGGTCTTGGCCGCCTGATCGAAGCCGGGGTTGGGGCTCTCGACGACCCGCACCGAGTTCGGCTCCACGTGCCCCGTGGTGTCGATGATCGCCTCGACTTTCACGACGCCTTGAATGCCGGCCTGCTGCAGCAACGGCGGGTACACCGGCTGCGGCCCCGCGAGCCGCTCCGGCTTCTCCTGCACCACGTCCACCGAAAGCACCTGGTCCGAGCTCGGCACGATGCCGTTCCCCACGCCACCCTCGACGCCGGAGCCCGAGTAGTCCTTCGGGTCGAAGTGTTCCTGGAGATTGATCGGCGGGATGTTCGTCGGGATGTCGGTGGG
>VBAL01000284.1:0-253 GCA_005888595.1 Candidatus Segetimicrobium genomatis | reverse complement strand
AGATAGTACAAAAACACCCTTTCCCGCTAGTGGGGGGAACATTACAAAACGATGACAACGGGCTGAGGAGTCGCCGTCAGGGGCCGGACACCCGGTAGCTGATCGCGTTGAACCCCTCGGCGTGGAACTCGAACCGCAGCTGCACCTGCGCACGCACGGGCTCGCTCGCCGCTGTGGCCGGCGTGAAATGGGCCGACTGCACGATCTGTAGCACCTGCGCATCAACCGCCCGCAGGTTGCTCGAGACAATCCG
>VBAL01000112.1:23817-89534 GCA_005888595.1 Candidatus Segetimicrobium genomatis | reverse complement strand
ATCAGGTGTGGGTGGGGCACTCACCGCCCGCAACGGTGGGCGGGGCAACGGTGTGGGATGCACATATGGTCTTCGACGGCGGCTCGAGCACGAACACCGACAAGATCTTCGCCACGCTGGGGGTAGACGATTCAGGTGTGTCCGGCGTGGCAGGGAATGTCTACGCGGTTTTCGCCGACAACCTCGCCGCGCCAACTGTGTGGGATATCTGGTTCACACATTCCAGTAACAGGGGCGGGACCTGGTCGCCCCCTGTCAAGGTCAACAACGATAGAGGAACGCACTTTTTCCCCTGGATTGCGGCGGGGAGCTCTGGGCGGGTCGACTTCATCTGGCTGACTTCGCCCGACACGACGCCGACGGATGCTGAACAGTCACCGTGGTCTGTCACTTTCGCGCAGACCACGAATGGCACGTCGGGCACTCCAAAGTTCAACCAGACCTCCGCCTCAAGCAGCGTGATGCATGTCGGCGAGATTTGCACCGTCGGCATCTTTTGCTCGGTGACCGGCGGCAACCGCGACCTTGCGGACTCGATCTCGGTCGTGATCGATCGGGGCGGCAGCGCCGCGCTGGCGTGGACCGACCAGGGGCGGGTGCTGAATGGGCCGACCCACATCACCTACGGGTGCGTTCCCGCTCAGCAGTCTGCGGTTGTCGGGGCGAGTTCCCGGCTAAGCTGCAAGGGGCCCGCCGGGCCCTAAGCTCCTTCCACGGTGCCTGGCACCGATGAGTCACAAGGGGAGGTTGGTCGGTTCCCCCTTCCACGGTGCCTGACACTGTGTAATCACACGGTGCCTGGCACCGATACGAGGAACGGTACGTAAAAGCTGAGTAGGTAGACGGGGAAGACCGAGAAGACTGTGGAGACTGGGTAGACTCGCTTAGAGGTTGCGGTCCATCCAGCGGAGGGCCTTCCGCCCCAGCAGCAAGGCTAGTGTCACCCCGGCGGCCCACGCCAGCCACAGCGCTGCGGTCGGCCGGCGCTTTGCTGTGCGGTCGAAGAGTACTTTGGCGGTGGGGAACAGGTCCCCGATACGGACAGGGTCTTTCAGCATGGCTCGCTCCTATAACCACATATGAGCAAGCCGGGTGCCAGAAGCTAGGAACAACCGTGTGGGAAGGCCATGCCTCGGAGGGGCTCAGAGGGAAAACAAACGGGGAGGGGACCGGACCAGCGCCCCTTCCCTGGTAGAACCTCAGATGTTGCGGTCTGCCCAGAACATCAGCTGGCGACCCGCCAGTGTTGCCAGAGCGCCGGCCACAACCCACGCGAACAGCCGGAGTCCTTTGGAGCGCCCACGCCCCGGCCGCCTGCGGAACAGCCCTGCGGCTGATGGGAACAGATCCTCAATCCTGATCGGGTCCTGCACCTGCACCACTGCCTGCCACCCCCACCAATAGAATGAAGCAACATTCGTGCCGAATATCTCGGCTGGATGCTCAGATTTTTCCCGCGGTGAGTCAGAGAGCTGGAGGGATATTCCGTATTTCGACCGGCTGTTTCTCCTTATGGTGCCTATTTCACTTTGTACTGCAGTACGCCTTTCTTGCGGGTGATGGCGAGCCGTTTTTCTTCGGCCAGGAGGTCCAGATGGCCGATGACCTCCGAGAGGGCCAGCATCCGGTTGAGATCGTCCAGGTTCTGATACAGTTCTTCGCAGATCCCCGCCAGCGGCTTCGGGATGCGGCGGATCGCCGCGGCGACCTCTTCCTTCCGCTGCTCATGAAGGGTAATCGACTCTCGGGCACGGGCGCTGGGGTTGGCGATCGGCCCCCCGTGTCCCGGGTGCGCCACCTCGCAATTGAGGAGCAGCACCCGGCGGAGCGACTGGAGGTACTGGGGAAGGGTGGGGATGCGTTTCCCGTCCGGCGAGAACTCCACGATGGGGTTTGGACTGATACCCTCCAGCAGCAGGTCGCCGGAGACCAACACGCCGTCCTCGTGATAGAAGGAGACATGCCCGTTGGAGTGCCCGGGAGTATGGAGGGCACGCAGCCGTTCGCCGGCCAGGGGCAGGTACTCCCCGTCGGTGAGGGGGGACACCTTTGACAGCGGATCGAGGTACTGGCGGACCGACCGGATTTGCGAGGTGATCGACTCAACGAAGTTGTTTTGCAGACCGGCCTGTGTCACAAAGGTCTTCAAATGTTCCAGTTCCCCACGCTGACCCGCGACCTTCGCGCGGTCGCCCCCATGCAGGTACACTGCCGCCCCGCTGCGCTGCGCCACCCAGGCCGCGTTCCCAGCGTGATCGGTGTGACCGTGGGTCAGCAGGATGCGGCGGATGTTTCCGAGACGAGCGCCGGCCGCCGCCACCCCGCGCTCCAGCGCAGTCTGAGCCTCTACTGTCTTTGGGCCAGTGTCGACCAGCGTCAACGGATCGCCCGCCAGCAGGTAGGCGTTGACCGGGCCAACCGGGAAGGGCGTAGGAAGCTCCAGACGGTGGAGGCGCATCTCAGATATCCCTTTATCCCGGTTGTCTTCGAAGGAGTCTTTCCCTGCCTCCCGTAGGATTATCATACCGTGGCGACACGAGACCTCACGCTGGTAGCGCTGTTCGCCGTCCTCACAACGGCGTGCGCACAGTTGAGCCTGACACTACCGGTACTGACGAGCGTGCCCTTCACGCTGCAGGTCCTGGGAGTGCTCATAGCCGGCGCGATCCTTGGGGCTCGCCGCGGGTTCCTCAGCCAGCTCCTGTATCTCCTGCTGGGATTTGTAGGCCTGCCGGTATTTGCGGGTTTCACCGGAGGTCCGGCAGCGCTGGTTGGGCCAACGGCCGGATACCTCTGGTCGTTCCCTCTGGCGGCCTGGCTCGCCGGCCTCGCGGCCGACCGGACCGGGCGAAGAGCGCGCGGCGTCGCCGTGCTCACAACGCTGTATGCGGGTATGCTGGCCGGCCTCGTCGTGATCTATCTCTGCGGAGTCATTGGGTTATCCGTCACCGGAGCCGTGCCGAACTTGAGAACTGCCGTCCGCGTGGGGATCCTGCCCTTCCTGTGGTTCGATCTCTTCAAGGCGCTGGCGGCCGGGCTGGTCGCGATGCGCCTGTACGGGGTGGTCCGCTAGTGCCGTACCAACTTGATTTGCCGCACATGCTCTTCTTAGTAACCTTGCAATCGCTCGGAAGGTAGGCCTAACTATCAAGTTGGTACGGCACTAGTGTGGTATGATACGTGATGAGGTTCGAGACTGCGGCGATGGTGCAGGCCTCTGGGGTTTCGACCGGGGGCCTGCACCCTCGTCACCAGGGTTCCCGGGATTCGCGTAGTGGGTGAATTCCTGGGGTGGGAAGGGAAGGGATCACGAGCGTGATCGTCAACCACTTGAAGCTCCTCGTCGGCGGTGTCCAGCTCCGCGACGGCGTGGTGACGGTGAGCGATATCCTCGGCCGTATCTTCACCCGGGCTGGGCTGCACGTCCTGGCCATGGAGCGCGGGTACGCGTCGACCATCTACGGCGCACACCAGTATGACCCGATGGTGGTGGCGGAGGAGCCGCCGGTGTCCTGGGGCGACCCCGAGATCGATATTCTCGTTGCCCTTGACTACGACAGTAACCCAGACGCGAAAGAGCAGCCGAACCGCGACACAATCCTGCGGCACAGCAAGTACCTGAAGGACGGCGGGCTCCTGGTGTACGATAGCAGCACCGGCGACATCGCCACCGACACACTGGAACGCCGCGGCATCAAGATCTTCCCCATTCCCGCCCGCAACATCGCCCGGGATGAGTTGAAGCGTGACGTGGTCAAGAACGTCGTCACCGTGGGCGGGCTCTTTCGCCTGCTGGAGTTCGACCGGGACGCCACACATCTGCGGGCACTGCTGGAAGAGCGGTTCCTGCGCAAGGGGCGCGAGATCGTCGAACTGAACCTGCGGGCCGCGCAGCGCGGTCTGGAAGTCGTGGAGTCTGTGTTGAAGGCGAAGACCTGGACGGACGCGGGGTACCGGTTGGAGCCGCGGCCGACCAAGGGCCCGATGCTGCTGCTGTCCGGCAATGACGCCCTGTCAATCGGCGCGATTCGCGCGGGCTGCCGGTTCTACGCCGGGTACCCCATCACCCCGGCGTCCGCCATCCTGGAATTTATGGAGGAGCACCTGCCCAAGTTCGGAGGCCGCGCCATGCAGGGGCAAAACGAGCGCGAGTCGATTCGCGCCGCGATTGGCGCGGCGATCACCGGCGTGCGCTCGATGGTGGGCACCTCTGGTCCGGGCCTGTCGCTCAAGGTTGAAGAGTTCGGGGTGTCGGGCATGTCCGAGGTGCCGATGGTGATCGTGGACACCCAGCGTGCGGGGCCTTCCACCGGCATGCCGACCAAGAGCGAGCAGGGCGACCTGTTCCTGGTGGCCTACGGTGGCCATGGGGAGATCCCTCGGATCGTGCTGGCGCCGGCGACGCAAGAAGAGTGCTACACGCTGATGATCGAGGCCCATCACCTTGCAGACAAATATCAGTGTCCCGTGTTCTTCCTTACGGATCTCAATCTGTCCGAGGGCCGCAAGGTGGTGCCCGAATCATTCTTCGGGCAGCAGGCGGTGCGCATCGACCGCAGCACGCTGGTGCGCGAGAGTGATCTTCGCCGCGACGGGAGTTACAAACGCTTCGCGTTGACCCCGTCAGGGATCTCCCCGCGCCTGGTGCCGGGCACGGTCGGCGGCGTCATCAAGGTGACGGGATCCGAGCACGACGAGCGGGGGTTTGTCAGCACCGATCCTGCCATCCGCAAAGCGATGATGGAGAAGCGCGCGCGCAAGATGGAGGTCTACCTGGACGAGGACGTAAAGCCGCCGCAGGTGTTCGGCAAGCCTGAGGGCAAGCCGGTCCTGGTGGGGTGGGGGAGCACCCGGCCCCTGCTGCAGGAGGCGCAGCAGCGGCTGCGCGGGCGCGGTGTCGAAACGGCCGTGGTGCACTTTACCCACCTGTGGCCGTTCCACACGGCGGCCGCGAAACCGCTGCTGGAGAAGGCATCGGCCGTCATCGCCGTGGAGCAGAACTTCAGCGGGCAGTTTGCCGACGTGATCCAGACCTACTGCCTGGTCCCGGTGCGCCGGATCGTGAAGTACAATGGATTGCCGATCTACCCGTCGGACGTGGTGGGCGGGGTGGAGCAGATCCTCCGCAGCGGCGCACAGCGCGTGCGCGTGGGCGTGGAAGCGCCGGCCCCAGTGAAGGTGAGCGAGGGAGATTGACGATTGCGGAATTGTGAATTGTTAATTTGCCAAACGGGTAGTTCAATTCACAATTTTCAATCCACAATGTAGTGTAGGGGTGAGTTAGTTGGCAGAGGTTAAGCCCCAAAAGGTTTCTGCAAAAGTCTGGGACGAAAACGCCGTCGCCCGCCACCGCATTCAATGGTGTCCGGGGTGCGGCGACTTCGGAGTGCTGGCCGCTCTGAAGATGGCGCTGACCAAGCTGGAGATCACCCCGTACGAGGTCCTGATGGTGGGCGGGATCGGCTGCTCCGGGCAGATCCGCAACTACCTCAACGGGAACGCGTTCCACGGCACGCACGGCGGGGCCCTGGCGTACGCGCTGGGCGCCAAGATGGCCAACCCGCAGTTGAAGGTGATCACGCTGGCCGGCGACGGGGACACCTTCGCCATCGGGGTGGAAAACTTTGTCCATGTCTGCCGGCGTGATCCTGAAGTGCTGCTGGTCATCATGGACAACGGGGTCTATGGCCTCACCAAGGGACAGCACTCGCCGACTCACGGCCGCGGCATGGACATCAAGGAGTGGTCGGAGGAATCGCCGCCCCCGTTTTCTCCGCTGCGGCTGGCTCTGACCGCCGGCGCGACGCTCGTGGCGCAATCATTCAGCGGCGATCCCAAGCACGCGGCCGGCATCTACGCCGAGGCGATGCAGCACAAAGGCTTTGCGATGGTGAACGATTTCTCTCCGTGCGTGACATACAACAAGTTCAACACCTATGATTGGTACAAAGCCCACGTGGAAGAGATCCCCGCCGGCCACAATCCGGGTGACCCGAATGCCGCGTGGGACCTGCTGAACGACTTCGACCGCCGGGGCCGGCTGCCGCTGGGCGTCATCTATCGCAACCCGCGCCAGAAGAAAGCCCACGCCAGGCTGCCGATGTGGCCTGAGGAGCTCCAAGAGACCGACGTACGGCCGCTCCTGGAAATGTTCCGCTAAGCAGGCGCCGTCGCGCGGTCTGGCAGTCGCGGATGCGCTACAACTCCGAGGGGGTGAGGTGAACAGTGATGCGGATGAAACTCGGGAATCTGCTACTGGCTATTTGGTTGGTCCTCACGGGTCTGACGGCAGTCACAAACATTTCTTTTTCTTCTCGCGATGTTGTAATGGGCGTAATCGCGCTGGCGGCTGGGGTTTTCCTTTTTCTCGGCCGCTAACTAACGGTCTACTTGGTCTACCTGGTCTACTTGGTCTACCTGGTCTCCTTAGTCTTCTTGGTCCAATGGCCCAACATTGATCGAGATGCAATTAGACTGGGAAGACCGGGGAGACTAGGAAGACTGGGTAGACTAGTATTTGCCACGTTCTTCTTCCATCAGTACGCGGCGTAGGATCTTTCCCACGACGGACTTGGGCAACTGAGTCCGGAATTCGACCGCGCGGGGTACCTTGTATGGCGCGAGATTCCGGCGGCAGTGCTCAGTGATCTCGTCCGCGGTGGCGTGCGCCCCCTCTCGGAGCACGACGAACGCTTTCACCGCTTCGCCCCGGTAAGGGTCCCGCACGCCGATGGCTGCCGCTTCCAGTACGCCGGGGTGCGCGTAGAGGACTTCTTCCACCTCTCGCGGGAAGACGTTGAGGCCGCCGGTGATGATCATCTCCTTTTTTCGGTCGACGATGTAGAAGAAGCCGTCGGCGTCCATCCTCGCGAGATCCCCGGTAAAAAGCCAGCCGTCGCGGAGTATCTGTGCCGTTTCCGCCGGCTGGTTCCAGTACTCCTGCATCACCTGCGGGCCGCGAATGACAAGTTCACCCACCTCTCCGGGCGGTAGGACCCGCCCGCCGGAGCCATCCATGATCCGCGCATCGGTGTCGGGAAACGGAACGCCGATGCTGCCGATCTTCCGGAGTCCGGAGATCGGATTGGCGTGGGTGACGGGAGAGGCTTCGGTCAGGCCGTAGCCTTCCACCAGCTTCCCGCCGGTGAGATGCTCAAAGCGCGTTTGTACCTCCGCCGGCAGCGGGGCCGCGCCCGAGATGCATGCCATCCCGGAGCGGAGGCTGTACGCTGCCACGTGAGGATGCGAGATGATGGCGGTGTAGAGGGTCGGCACTCCGGGGAAGAGCTGTGGCCGGTATTTCGCGATCGCCCCCAGGACGATCTCCACCTGAAACCGCGGCAACAGAATCAGCCGCGCCCCCGCGGAGATGGAAAGATTCATCGCCGCAGTCATCCCATAGGAGTGGAAGAAGGGAATCACGGCCAGGGTGGAGTCTTGGCCCGGGCGCAGCCCGGTAAACCAGGCGCGCGCCTGGAGCACATTACAGACCACGTTGCGATGCGAGAGCATTGCCCCCTTGGGGATCCCGGTCGTGCCGCCGGTGTAGAGCAACATCGCGGTCCGCTCCGGTTCGATGGCGACCTGTGGCGCAGGCACGGCCGCGTCGAGCAAGTCACTAAACCGGTGCACCCCCCGTCCGCGGGGCACGCGTACGAGATGACCCTCCCGCCACGCCCGGAGTGGGTACAACCACCGCAAGAGTGGGGGAAAGTACGCGTTGATAGAGGTGACGATGACCTCCCGCAGACGGGTTCGCGGCCGCGCGTCGGCCAGCCGGGGATAGATCACATCGAGCGTCACCGCCACGTCCGCGCCGCTGTCGATCAACTGGTGTTCGATCTCCCGTTCCACGTAGAGAGGGTTGAACGGCACGACGACCGCGCCGGCCCGGAGCGCGCCATAATAGGCGACGAGAAACTGCGGGCAGTTGGGCAGGTGCAGCGAGACGCGGTCGCCCGGTTGCACGCCCAACCGGTGCAACGCGCCGGCAAAGCGGTCTACCAGGATTCGCAGGGCGCGGTAGGAAAGGGCGGCGCCGAAGAACACGGCGGCGCTCCTGTCGCCGAATTGCGCCGCACTATCGTCCAGCAGTGATTGGACGGTGGCGCGCGGGTAGCTCAGCGTGTGGGGCACGCCGGGCTCGTAGAAGCGAAGCCACGGCCGGTTGGTGGCGACTTCAGACATCAAGGTCACTCCAACGGATCCTGGATGCTGGATCCTAGATCCTAGATCCAGGATCGGCGTTTAGCTCGTGTATCTCCCTTGTTGTATCAGCCTCTCCGCAATCATCCTTCTCAGAGCGATGGTGTTCCTGGGCGTGTAGCGTAGGAAGCGGCGCAGTCCGGCCAGCTGCGTGCGCAGCCCGTCCCCTTCTTCAACCGCCCCCAGGACCGTCCGGGCGGTGGCGTCGATCCGCGGAACGGCGTCGTGCATGTAACTCTGAACCATTGCCGTCTTCACCGCCGCGTGTTCGCGACCATCGTGCTCCACCGCCCGCAGCGTGCGCAGCAGCGCGCTTTCCATGGCGAATGCCTCGACGACCAGGTCGGCGATCCCCGCCAGAATCTCTTGCTGTTCTTCAATGGCATCCAGGAACTTCTGGACGGCCAGGCCGGCGGTGAACAGCACCACTTTTTTCACCATGGATACCAGGCGCCGCTCCTCGTCCAGGGTGCCGGTCGGCGGTTCCTCGCCCGACGGCGGTGCGGTGAGCTCCTGGATGACCCGCAGCGCTGCGGGGAGCAGCGGCAGCCGGCCGCGCTGGGCGCGGCGCAGCAGCATGCCGGTGACCAGCAACCGGTTGATCTCGTTCGTGCCCTCGAACAGGCGATTGATGCGGCTGTCGCGATACGCGCGCGCCGCGGGGTAGTCCTCGATAAAGCCATACCCACCGTAGACCTGCACGGCTTCGTCGGCGACATAGTCGAGTACTTCCGACGCAAACACTTTGTTGACGGCGCACTCGATCGCGTACTCTTCGAGCGCCCGCATCGCCTCATTCGGGTCGCCATGGATTCCATGCAGCGCGCCTTCGACCAGCCCGCCGGTGCGGTACACCATGCTTTCCGCCACATACACCCGCACCGCCATCTCCGATAGTTTGTGCTTGATGAGCCCGAACTCGGCCAGTGCCCGGCCGAACTGCTGCCGTTCGCTCGCATACGCGATGGCTTGATGCAGCATCTGTTTCGAGGCGCCCACGCATCCGGCGGCCAGCCGGAACCGTCCCATGTTCAGGATGTTGACGGCCACCTTGAAACCCTGCCCGATCTCTCCGAGGACGTTCTCGACCGGCACCCTGGCGTTCTCCAGGAAGACCGACGCCGTCGAGGAGCCGCGGATGCCCATCTTGTGCTCTTCTTCGCCCACGGACACGCCCGGCGTCGTCCGCTCCACCAGGAAGCAGGTATGCTGATCCCCGTCGACCTTGGCGAAGACGTTGAACAGATCGGCGAAGGAGGCGTTCGAGATGAACTGCTTCGCCCCCGTGAGCAGATAGTGGCCGCCATCCGGCGAACGCGTCGCCTTGGTCCGGATCGCCATCGCGTCCGATCCGGCCGTGGGCTCGGTGAGCGCATACGCGCCGATCAGCTCGCCGCGCACCATGGGCGGCAGGTACTGCCGGCGCTGTGCCTCGGTGCCGAAGAACACGATCGGTTCCATCCCGATGCCGACATGCGCGCCGAACGAGACGCTGAACGATCCGACGGCCAGTTCCTCGGCCACGATGAGCGACGTGATCATGTCCAGCTCGGAGCCGCCATAGGCGGCGGGCACGCCGGCGCCCAGGAAGCCAAGCTCGCCCAGTCGGCGGATGAGCTGCCGGGTGAGGGCCCAGTCCTTCTGTTCGATCCTGTCGAGGTGCGGGACGATTTCCCGCTCCGCGAAGTCGCGCGCCGTCTGAACGATTAAGCGGTGCTCTTCAGTAAACGTTTCCGGTGTGAACGTATCGCCCGGGTTCGTCTCGCGGATGAGGAAGCTGCCGCCTGCGACCGGTGCTGCGACTTCCTTATCGTTCACTTGGGCTCCTGATTCTTCTTCCGTCATTGCGAGCGGTCGGACCCGTCTGTCATCGCGAGGCCCGAAGGGCCGTGGCGATCTCTGCCCCATTCTGTCATCGCGAGCGGAGCGAAGCGATCTCCTCTGGAAAGGAGATTGCTTCGGCCCCTGCAGGGCCTCGCAACAGGGGAGATTGCTTCGGCCTTACGGGCTCGCAATGACAATACCCTACGCCCGTTCAAAGACGCCCGCCGCACCCATGCCGCCGCCGACACACATTGTGACCAGTCCGTAGCGGGCGTTGCGGCGGCGCATCTCGTGCAGCAGGGTGGCGGTGAGCTTTGCACCGGTACATCCCAGAGGGTGGCCGAGTGCGATGGCTCCGCCATTGACGTTGACGATCTCAGGGTTGAGGTCCAGTTGCCGCATCACCGCAAGCGTCTGGGCTGCGAACGCCTCGTTCAGTTCGATGAGATCGATCTTGGAAAGCGTCAGCCCCGCCAGCCGCGCGGCCTTGGGGACGGCTTCCACAGGTCCGATTCCCATGATCTCGGGCGGCACGCCGGCCGTGGCGAACGAACGGAAGACCGCCAGCGGCTGCGCCTTCAACCGCCCCGCTTTTTCCCCCGACATGACCACGACGGCGGCAGCGCCATCGCTTGTTTGGGACGAGTTGCCCGCGGTGACGGCCCCGCCCTTGGCGAAGGCCGGCTTCAAGCTCGCCAGCGACTCCAGGGATGTGTCGTAGCGCACCCCCTCATCGATCGAAAACACCACCTCGCTGGCCTTGGGCCCGTTGCCTCCGTTGTGCTCCCAGCGTTTCACCATAAGGGGCATGGTCTCATCGGCAAATTTTCCGCGCCCGATGGCCTCCGCCGCGCGACGATGGCTGCGGTACGCGAACCCGTCCTGGTCCTCGCGCGAGACGCCGTATTTACGGGCCACGTTTTCGGCGGTGAGACCCATCGAGATGTACACCTCCGGCCAGTGAGCGACCAGATCCGGATTAGGCCGGAACTGGTGTCCGGCTTGTCCCGGCAGCAGGCTCATGCTCTCGGTTCCACCAGCGACGATCACGTCCGCGAACCCGCTCATGATGTGCTCGGCCGCGATGGCGATGGCCTGCAGCCCGGATGAGCAGAACCGGTTGATGGTCTGGCCGGAGACGGTGTGCGGGAGCCCGGCCCGCAGGGCGGCGATCCGCGCCACGTTGAGACCTTGCTCGGCCTCCGGCAACGCGCAGCCGAGCACCACGTCCTCGACCTCACGGGGATCCAGCCCAGGCACGCGCCGCACCGCTTCGGCAATGACCGCCGCCGCCATCTCATCGGGCCGCGTGTCCTTCAGCGTACCGCGAGGTGCTTTGCCGACGGCAGTCCGGACCGCGCTAACGATCACAGCTTCTCTCAATGGAGTCTCTCCCTGGACTAGTTACTACCGTTTTGTTCCAGTCCCCAGTCCCCAGTCCCGCTCTTAGTTCCGCAGTGGTTTGCCCGTCTGCAGAATGTATCTCATCCGTTCTTGCGTTTTCGGTTGCCCCGCCAGGCTGAGAAAGGCCTCGCGTTCGAGTTCGTGCAGATACTCTTCGGTGACTGACGTCCCGTACGGCACACGCCCGCCGCACATCACGTGGGCCAGCTTCCCGGCCACAAACGCATCGTGGTCTGAGATGTATCCCGCGGTCCGCGTGAGGTACAGGTAGGCTTCGATCGCAGGCAGCCCCCGCTCACCGACGACGCGGATGGGCTGGTGCAGCGGAGGCTGGTATCCTGCCCGGACCAGCGCCAGGCAAGAGTCTTTTGCGTCCTGGATCAAGCGATCGCTGTTCATCGAAATGCCATCCCCCTCCCGCAGGAACCCCAGCGCGCGGGCTTCCTCTGCGGACGTCGACACCCTGGCCGTCGCGATCGTCTCGAATGCCCACCGGACCAGCGGGAACGGATCGGCCTCCACTCCATCGGGCAGCCGGGCCGTGGTCCGGCGTACCATCTCTGCTGCGCCGCCGCCCGCCGGGATCAGGCCCGCGCCTGTCTCCACCAGCCCCATGTACGTCTCCGCGGCGGCGTGAATACGCGAAGAGGCTAGGCAGATCTCGCATCCTCCACCAAGCGTCCGGCCGAACGGTGCGGCCACGACCGGCCTCGGGCTGTAGCGCAGGGCGGCGTTGGCGCGCTGGAATTGCCGCAGGGCAAGGTCCAACTCTTCCCAGTTCCCTTCCTGCGCCTCGAGCAAAATCAGCATCAGGTTGGCGCCGGCAGAAAAGTCCCGGGCCTGATTGCCGATCACCAGGCCATCAAAGTTGCGCTGGAGTTCTTCCACGCTCAGGGCCATCATCTGGATGGTGTCTTCTCCAATCGTGTTGAGCTTGGAGTGGAACTCCAGGCAGGCGATCCCATCAGCCAGATCGATCAGGCTGGCTCCGGGGTTGGCGGCGACCACGCGGCTCTGCGATTTGATGGTGGACAGCACCAAGACCCCAGCCGGTTCTCCGGCCGGGCGATATCCCGCTGCGGCGAGATCGAAATACTGACGCTGTCCGTCCGCCGAGCGATAGAATGTCTTCTCGCCGCGCTCCAGCACCGCGCGTACCGGCGGCGGCAGCGCCCGATCTTCCGCCTCCAGCCGTTTCGCCGTTTCCGTAAGGCCCAACAGATCCCAGGTCTCAAACGGCCCGAGGTCCCACGCATAGCCCCAGCGCATCGCGCGGTCGACGTTCACGATGTCGTCGGCGATCTCGGGGACGCGCCTGGCCGCATAGACCAGCACGCTGCTGAGCAGCCGCCAGACGAACTCGCCGGCAGGACTGGAATCGCTGACCAGCGCTCGCAGGCGCTTCGCAGGATCTGCGATGACCTGTGCCGTCTCTATCACAGGCAGCGTGACCTTCCGCCGGGGTCGGTACTCCATCGCCGAATAGTCCAGGGTGTAGATCTCTCCGTCGACGCGCTTGTAGAAGCCGGCGCCGGTTTTTTCGCCGAGCCAGCCTCGAGCGGCCATCTCCCGGAACAGCGGAGGCACGACAAACACGTCGCGCTCCTCGTCGTCGGGCAGGTTGCGGTACGCATTTTCTGAGACGTGGATGACGGTGTCCAGTCCGACCAGGTCGGTAGTGCGGAACGTTGCGCTGCGGGGTCGGCCCAGCACCGGTCCCGTCAGTTCGTCGACCTCTTCCACGGAGAGACCCAAATCCAGCATCAGCTGCACGGCTTTGCGAAATCCAAATGAGCCGATTCGGTTGGCGATGAAGTTCGGCCGGTCGTGTGCAAAGACGATGCCCTTGCCCAACAGCCGGTCGCCCCAGTGACCGACCGTGGCGACGATCTCGGGGTCGGTGCCGGCCAGCGGGATGAGCTCCAGCAGCTTCAAATAACGCGGCGGGTTGAAGAAATGCGCCCCGAGAAAGTGGCGTCGAAATGCGTCCGAGCGCCCAGCCGAGATCTGATGCACCGGCAGACCCGACGTGTTGGTGCTAATGACGGTGCCCGGCTTCCAATGCCGCTCCACGCGCGCGAGCAGCTGCTGCTTGATTGGCAGGTCTTCGACGACGGCCTCGATGACCCAGTCCGCCTCGGCGATCTTGAGGAGGTGGTCGTCGAAGTTCCCGATCTCGACCAGTTGGGCCCGCGCTGGGATGAAGAACGCCGCCGGCTGCGAATGCAGCGCCCGCTGCGTGCCCGTAGCGGCGAGCCGGTTGCGGACCTGCGGGTGCTCAAGCGTCAGGCTCCGGCCCCGTTCCTCGTCGAGCAGCTCGGATGGCCGCACGTCGAGCAGCAGGACTGGGATACCCGCGTTGGCGAGGTGGGCGGCGATGGCGCTGCCCATGACGCCGGCGCCTAACACCGCCGCACGCCGGAGGCGGGGAATCACATCATCATCTCAGCGTTCACGCTGCGTTCATAGCAGTTGCTCTCACTGTATCGTCTGCCCCCGGAGCGTATCAAGTGACGCGTTGACATAGAGGATGACACGAATAAGCGATTCCTGGTCCCTGGTTCCCCCGGTTCCCTGGTCACTTGGGCCGTGTGATAGACTCACAACGATGAAGCAGGTATTCACGAGGCTTACGGCACTGCGGACTCCCAAGGTGCGTGCCGCGGCGATATCGGTCGCGGCCAGCCTCGGCATCCTGGCGTGCAAGTACGCCGCGTACCTGATCACCGGCTCGGTGGCAATTCTCTCCGATACGGTGGAGTCTGTGGTCAACGTTGTTGCCGCGAACGTGGCCTTGACCAGCCTGCTCGTTGCCGTGCAACCGCCCGACGCCACCCATCAGTACGGCCACGGCAAAGCTGAATACATCAGCAGCGCCACGGAAGGGGCGCTTATTTTCATCGCCGGCGCGTGGATCTTAACGACGGCCATTCAGCGGCTGCTCAATCCAGTTCCGCTGCGGTCACTGGACGCCGGGCTCATCGTCCTTGCGGCAGCCACCGTGGCCAACTATCTTACCGCCCGCCTGCTGATGCGGGTCTCACGGGACGCGCACTCCATTGCCCTGGAGGCCGATGCGCGGCATCTGCAAGCCGACGTGCTTACTTCGGTGGCGGTCTTCGTGGGTGTTGCGCTGGTTCGTCTCACGGGGTTCCAACGGTTTGATCCGCTGGTCGGCGCGGTCGTGTCGCTCCATATCCTGCAGATCGGGGTCGACGTCTCCCGCCGCGCCATCGGTGGACTGATGGATCCCAGCCTGCCGGCCGACGAGGTAGAACGGATCCGGCAGATCCTCGATGCTCACCGCGAGGACATTGTGGAGTACCATGCGCTGCGCGCCCGCAAGACCGGCGTCCAGCGTTTCCTAGACCTTCACCTCGTGCTCCACCGGACATTGTCTGTGGGCCAGGCGCACGCATTGTGCGACCATCTTGAAGAACATATCCGCTCGGACCTGCCGGGCGCTGACATCACGATTCACGTGGAGCCATGCGGCCCGAATTGTCCCCGCTGCTCGACCAAACGCTAGAAACCCCTTGACGTGCCTCCAAAGACTGATAGTATTTTAGTCTAGACTAAATTAGTCTCGGCTAAGTCAGCCAGGGGGGCTCCCAAGTATGGGCGTGACATTTCTGGAGAGGCTGGCCGCGAGGATAGCCCGCATAGGTCGCCGGCGGGGTCTGCGCACGGATGTAGCCGCTGTTCCAGATGTCCCCGACCCGAGCCGGCGCGAGTTCATCCGCGCGGGTGTCGGGGTTGTGGGGGGTTTGGCTGTGGCCGCCGTGGCGCCCAGGCTGGCCCCGTACCCATTGGCGAACTTGGCTCGTGGGCTGCGCGACGGAACCACGCCGAGTGGTACGGGGCTGGCGGCCGCCGCCCCGCTTATTACGTCCCCGGGTCACAGCGGCCAGCATGGGTTGGGGCATTCAGGCAACATCGCCGTCGGCGAGGTAGACACAAAACGCATGGCCTATGACCCGGTGCCCTTTTTGACGCAGTTCGATCGGGGCAAGGTCAGCCAGCTCCCTAACGGCCGGACGCTTCGCAAGTTCCAAGTCGTGGCCCACGATCGGGAGATTGAGATCGCCCCGGGCATCTTCTTCCCGGCCTGGACCTTCAACGGGACGGTCCCGGGGACGACGCTGCGTGTCCGCGAGGGCGACCGCGTGAGGATTCAGTTCGTCAATGCCGGGACCCACCCCCACACCATGCACTTCCACGGGATCCACAGGGCGGAGATGGATGGGGTGCCGGGGGTCGGCCCAGGCGAAATTCCCCCGGGCGGGTCGTTCACCTACGAGTTCGACGCGATCCCGTTCGGGCTGCACCAGTACCATTGTCATACTCTGCCGCTGAAGCGCCATATCCACAAAGGGCTGTACGGGATGTTCATCATCGACCCCCGGCAGGGCCGGCCGCCGGCACGGGAGCTGGTTATGGTGATGAACGCGTTCGATACCAACTTCGACGGTGAGAACGAAGTCTATGCCGTCAATACCGTGGCCTTCCACTACGCAAAGCATCCTATCCGGGTAAAACGCAACGAGCTCGTGCGCATCTACGTGGTCAACATGACAGAGTTCGATCCCATCAACTCCATACATATCCACGGGAACTTCTTCCATGTATATCGCACGGGCACGTCGCTCGTTCCCTCGGAGTATACGGACACGATCATGCTGTGTCAGGCGGAGCGGGCAATTCTGGAGGTGCGATTCCCATACGCGGGGCGCTTCATGTTCCACGCCCACCAGAGTGAGTTTACCGAGTTGGGGTGGATGGGTGTGTTTGAGGTGACCGGCGATGACGACGTCTAAACCTTCGCTCGCCCGCCGGTGGCTGTGGGCGCTGGTGCCGCTCCTGCTGCTGATCGTGCTGGTGGCGGTGCTGGTGCGCTTCGGCCCGTTGGGAGTCTTCATTAAAGCGTTCCCGCCGGTAGAAGAGCTGACTATCGATCGGGTCTCGCTGGCCCCGGGGAAGATGGCCATCCACGTCACCAACGGCGGGCCCCAGCCGGTGACAGTGGCGCAGGTCATGGTCGACCAGGCGTACTGGGAGTTCTCGATGCAGCCGGGCCACACGGTGCCGCGGCTCGGGCAGGCCATCATCACGTTGCCCTATCCGTGGGTAGAGGGGGAGACGCACCACCTCAAGCTGGTTTCGTCGACCGGGCTTACGTTTGAGCACACCATCGAGGTCGCCACGGCAACCCCGACCGTAGATGCCCGGTACCTGGCGACGTTTACCCTGCTCGGTATTTATGTGGGAGTCATCCCCGTGCTGTTGGGGCTGCTGTGGTTCCCGTTCTTGCGCCAACTGGATCAACGATGGATCGCCTTCTTCCTCAGCCTGACCGCGGGGCTGCTGCTCTTCCTGGGAGTTGAGGCCGTCCACGATGCGCTCGAGGCGGCCGGCACGCTGCCCCCCGCTTTTCAAGGCGTGGGGCTGGTACTCGTCGGCCTGGTGGTCACGGTGCTCATCCTGGTTGCGGTCAGCCGCCGAGTGACGTCGGGCGCAGACGCGGCCCAGCGCAGACTGGCGATCGCCTTCCTGATCGCGCTGGGCATCGGGCTGCACAATCTGGGCGAGGGGCTGGCCATCGGCGCTGCGTACAGCCTGGGAAAGATTGCCCTGGGAACATTCCTGGTGCTGGGGTTTACGATCCACAACACCACCGAGGGACTGGGGATCGTGGCGCCGATTGCGCGCGACCGGCCGGCCGTGCGCACGCTGGCCCTACTCGGCGTTCTCGCCGGCGTCCCAACAATCCTGGGGAGCTGGATCGGCGGTCTCAACTACTCACCGGTCCTGGCCACGCTGTTTCTCGCCGTCGGCGCCGGCGCCATCTTCCAGGTGGTCTACGAACTGCTGAAGCTCATGCTCGGGGAACGGCCGCCCCTCGGCTATCAAGTGGCCGGATTTACGGCCGGACTCTTGGTGATGTATGTGACGGGGTTGTTTGTAGCTGCCTGATGTCCGTCTGGGTCGAATCACGAATCACGAGTCACGAATCACGATGTTAACGCAAGCCATCGAAGATTATTTGAAGGTGATTTACAAGCTCCGCCAGGCCGGTGAGGTGGTGACGACGAACGCCGTCGCGGCGCGCCTGAACGTAGCGCCTGCCTCGGCGTCGAACATGATCAAAAAGCTGGCGCGATTGCAGCTGGTGGATCATACGCCGTACCACGCGGTGCAGCTCACCTCGGGTGGCGAGAAGATCGCTCTGGAGGTGATCCGCCATCACCGGCTGATCGAGCTCTACCTGGCCCGCCACCTGGGCGTCGGCCTGGACCGTGTCGACGCGGAGGCCGAACGGTTAGAGCACGTCATCTCGGAAGAACTCGAGGAGCGTATTGCGCAGTCGCTGGGCGATCCGACCTACGACCCGCACGGCGATCCCATCCCCACCCGCGAAGGCGCCGTCGAAGCGATGCATCATCCGCTGCTCTCGGACATGCACCAAGGCGAGCGTGGCGTGGTTGTGCGCCTGAGGGACAGCGTTCCTTCGGTACTGCGTGGGCTGTCGGAGGCGCGGCTGCTGCCGGGCGCGCTGGTGGAAGTGATCGATGTGGCCGCCGATGGTTCGATGCGGGTACGGACCGAACAGGCATCCCGAGAGGTCTCGTTCGATCAGGCTCACGCCGTGTATGTTGCGCTCGAACCGGCGACGGTGCACCGCTCGGCGGTATGATTTGACAGCCCCCCGCAGAGGCCAGTATACTTCCCACCAAGTCACTGGACCGGTCGCTGTCGTCGTGTCACACGGCTGGCAGCGGCGCTTGACGGCCGCGATAACAAATACACGACGCACCTGACATCGCACCCGACTTCGCAGGAGGGGACGCAGCGTATTCGATGCGACCATGCGGCGCCGCCGGCAGTCACCCAGTTGTAAACGTAGTGGCAAGGGACCCAGCACCGCCAGATTCCTGCGGCTGGGTCCTTGCGTTTTGGGCTGCCGCGAGTGACTGAGGGTTGCAGGAGACGGGCATGAGAACAGGCATCGGGTTGCGGTACGTCTTCACAGGCGCCGGCCTGCTGAGGGCGACGGCGAGGGGAGCGAGGCGGTCATGAATACGGTGCAGGAATTTCTCCAGGAGGCGCGCCACGACCGGCGGCTGCGGCGCACCACCCACCACTACATCTCCGACATGATTGAGTTCTACGGCCGCGATCGCGTTTTCGAAGGCATCTACGGTATGGAGAAGCAACTGGAGGCGATCATGGCCTTCTTCCGTGCGCACTCCATGTCCATGGAGCGGCGCCTCCTGCTGCTGGTGGGTCCGCAGGGATCCGGCAAGTCGATGACCGTGGATCATCTCAAGCGCAAGCTGGAGGAGTACTCTCATACGGCCGACGGCGCGGTGTATGCGATTCAGGGATGCCCCTTCCACCAGCATCCCTTCGACCTCGTCCCGCCGGACGCACGGGAGGAGCACGGATTGCACTGGCACGAGGAAGCGGTGCCCTGTCCGGTCTGCGACCGGCTGTCGGCCCGGGAGGGCGGGTGGAAGCGCCTCCCGGTGGAACGCATCTACATCTCCGCGAGGGACAAGATCGGGGTCGCCAAGCACACGCCCACCGACCTGCGCCGCGAAGACATCACCAACTTCGTGGGCAACATCAACTTCGCGATGCTGAAGGAGCGCGGTTCCACCTACGATCCGGAGGCATACGACTTCGAGGGGAAGATCATCTGGGGCAACCGCGGCATTCTGGATTGGACGGAGGTTTTCAAGAGCCGCCGCCAGCTGCTGTCGTTGTTGCTGGAGCTCATTCAGTCCAAGCGCATCGACCTGGCCAACTTCCCGACGGTGCACGTCGACGAGGTGGTTATCGGCCACACTAACTATCCCGAGTACCTGGTGTTCGTCTCTGAGGACATCATGGAGCCGCTGCGCGGCCGCATCCACAAGATCGACTTCCCCTACAACGTCGACGCGGAGGGGGAAAAGAAGATCTACAAGACGCTGGTGGAGCGGGCCAACCGCATCCGCGACGAGGAGAAGCACGTCCCCGGGGATGTGTACGAACTCGCCGCCCGCTATGCGTTGAAGACGCGCGAGGAGTCGCAGGGGCTGCGGGGGCTGTCGCCGCGGTTCTTCGAAGACGCCTTCTCGTACGCCTACACCCTGGCGGGGAAGTGCGTGGACCTGGACATCATCTCCGCGGCCGTGGAGCGTACATTCGAGCACCAGTCCATGAAGGATCTCAACCTCAAGGAGCTCCTCAAGCAATTTGAGGAGACCAAGGTGGAGTTCATCAACAAGAAGATCGACCTCATCGTTGAGGAGATCGTGCCGACCCACTTCTACGATTACGGCCAGAACCTGTATCTCAACTACCTGGAAGCGGCCTCCCGCAACGTGGCCGGAGAGCCGCTCTCGAGCACGGAGAAGGAACTGGTGGATGAGGTGGAGGGGATCATGGTGGCCAAGCGGCAGATCAGCCGCCAGGGCCGGGTGGCGTTCGAGAACGTGCTGCTGGAGCGCAAGGACGAGATGCTGCGCATGAGTTACAAGGACAACGAGCACCTGCGCCCGGTCATCAACGAGATCGTGTTCAACAAGATCAAGAATTTGCTGCGGCTATACGAGAAGAGCGAGGAGCTCGATACGAAGAGTCAGGAGCTGCTGAAGGTGCTATACCGCAGCGCCATCATCGCGTCTTTCGCGTCCCACAGCAGAAGTCGCGACAGACGCAATAGACGCGATAGACGGGCCTTGACGTTGGTGGAGCTAAAAGGCGAGAGCATGAGAATCCATCGGGGCCATATCGCCCAACACAAGCACGACCAGCTGCTGCGCGAGTATTTGAAGCAGCACCTCAATGAGCTCATCCAGCAGAAAGAACTGATCATCGACGGCAAGGTCAAGACGCAGATTGCCACGCTGGACCTACCCACCCTCAAGTATGGGGAGGATGCCCCGGTGCTGGCCCGCGGCACCGGCCGGGGCGGCAAGGGCGGTGCAGGCGGGTCCGGCCAGACCGGCGATGAGGAGATCCAGGTGTTGGGTGGACTGCTCGGCGGGGACCACCACGGCCGCGAGATCAAGGTCGAATTGGATTTTGACGAGTTTGTCCGTTTGGCGCAGGAAGTGCTGCTGCAGGAAATTGAGCTGCCGGTGTTCCACGAGCCGTCGCGCAGCGGAGAGGTTCAGACCGACGCCCTGCCGGATCTGGACGACCTCGACCGGATCGGCCTGCGGCCGGACCTGAACCTGGAGGAGACGATGGTGCAGTCCTTGCTCCGGAACATCCGGGAGCGGGGGACGGCCGAGTACGACGTGGAGCTGGCCCAGGACGGCTGGTACTTTGTGGAAGATCCGGCCGCCTATGAGAACCACCGCTCCCTGGAGGTCTACGTGCTGGACATCTCCGGGTCGATGCGGGGAGAATATCTCGCCCTGGTGCGCAAGACCATCTTCGTGCTCTGGTACTATCTGGAGCGCCGCTACCCAACGAACCTTCGGCGTTACGTCGTATTCCAGGACGTGGCCGAAGAGAAGACCCGTGACGAGTTTTTCTGCGTAGAGTCGTCCGGGGGCACCCACATCTCGGCGGGCTTCGAAAGGGCCATGGAGTTGCTCCACGGGGTCACCGAGCACGACAAGTTTCTGTTCGTCTTCACCGATGGTGAAACGTCCTCAGGCGACTTCGACCTCGCCAAGCGCCGGTACGAAGAGGCCCTGAGCCGGTTCGATATGGTCTGCTACGGCCACGTCAATCCTGGTGGCCGCGGCGTGGGAGGTTTCTCGGAGTACGTCCAGGATGGCGCCCGGCGTTACCCAAACGCTACATTCGCCAACCTTACTGACATCGAGGCGATCCGCAAGACGATGGGCGAGTTTCTCGAGTTCTTCGCGCGTGAACGGTCCGGAGGCAGACGGTGGACTCGTATCGCGAAATCATCGACCGCATCGAAGCGCTAGCGCGTCAGCGCGGCCTCTCCTTCGACCCGGTCTACTTCCGGCTCACCGACAGTGATGAGATCGCGGAAGTGGCCAGCATGGGTTTGCCCAACCGGTTCATCCACTGGCACTGGGGCGGCGCCTACAAGGAACTGGTGGTACAACAGAACAAGGAGTTGTTCAGCATCCTGGAGCTGGTGCTGAACACCAAGCCGTCGCACGCTTTCCTGCGCCGGGCCAACACGTATCTACAAAACGTCCTGGTCATCGCGCACGTCTTCGGCCACGTCGACTTCTTCCGCAACAACCACTGGTTTGCCAAGTCGAACAAGAACATGCTCAACGAGGCCGAACGCCACGCCCGGCAGATTCGCAAGTATGAGGGCGTGCACGGCCGCGAGAAAGTCGAAACACTGCTGGATGCGCTGCTCACGGTCGCCGGCACCGTCAACGCTTTTGAGCGCAATCCCACGGAGCGCCGCAAGCGGCTGATGTATTATCTGGAGGACAAGGCCCCTCTGGAATCGTGGGAGCACCATATGATGCAGATGCTCCGCGAGGAGTCGGAGTACTTTGACCTCATCCAGCGTACGCACATCATCAATGAGGGCTGGGCGACGTTCGTGGAGGCGGAATTACTGCGGGATATCCTGGACACGCCGTCGTGGGCCAGCCTCAGCGTCCAGCTGTCCAACCGGCCCGCCCCATACACCATCGGCTACGCTCTGTTTCAGCGGGTCAAGCGGGAGCGCGGCTTCGACGCGGCGCTGGAGGTTCGTACCTACTACGAGGACATTCGCCTGATCGACGAGATGCTTACCGACGAGATGGTCCGCCGTCTGGATATCTTTGTGTATGATCCCAAAGAAAAGCAGAAATCCTACGATCTGCAGCAGGTTAAGGAGATGCTCATCACGCAGAAGTTGCACAAAGGCGAGCCCCACATCGAAGTGGAGTCCGGCAGCAGTCCCAAGGAGTTGGTGCTGGGGCACCTGGAGGAAGACCGGAAACTCGATTCCAAACGCGTAGGGCTGTTCTTGAAGTCCGTGCACTCCCTGTGGCGGAATCCCGTGCGGCTGCGCGCGAATGGAAAAGTATACACCTACGATCGCAGAGGGCTGAGTACGGCATAACGGCCAGTTACCACATGGTCAGCCCTCCATCCGCCACCAGAGTCTGTCCCGTCATGTAGCTCGCCCGCTTACTGGCCAGGAAGAGCACGGTTTTCGCGATCTCCTCCGGCTCGGCGAACCGTCCCAACGGAATTCGCGCTGCGATGCGCGTACGCTCCTCCAGCGTCAGGTGGGCGAGCATCGGCGTATCCGTGTAGCCGGGCGCGACCGCGTTGACGCGCACCTCAGGGGCGAGGGTCGCGGCCAGCGTTTTTGTAAACGCCATGAGTCCACCTTTGCTTGACGCGTAGGGGAGGGAACTGCCGCCGATCAGGGCGCGGATGCTGGTGATGTTTACGATCGACCCGGCGGCGGCCCGCAGCGCCGGCGTGGCGGCCTGGCTGCACAGGAACGCACCCGTCAAGTTGACGCCGAGGACCTCGTCCCACTCCCGCAGGGTCAGCTGGTCGGGCGGAGTGCGCACGTTGGTGCCGGCGTTGTTCACCAGTACGTCGAGCCGGCCCCAGGGCTGCAGGATTTTCTCGAGCAGGGCCGCGACGTCGTTTGCCCTGCTGACATCGGCCTGGATCGCCACCGCCCGCCGTCCCGCTCGCCGGATGGCCGCAGCGACGGTTTCGGCGTCCTGGGCCCCTGCGGCGTAGGCAATCGCCACCGCGGCGCCTTCCACAGCGAAAACTCCGGCGATGGCTTTCCCGATTCCACGGCTGCCGCCGGTGATGAGGACCACTTTGTTGATGAATTCCACGCAAGAAAAATTCGCGACCAGGTGACCAGGGGACCTGGGTACCAGGCAAAAAAAGAAACCCGCATTCGTGCTGCGGGGCTCCCCTTCCCGTCGTTTTGCGCCGTTTCTATAGCTTGCTTGGTCCCTCGGTGCCTTCGCCGCCTGGTCCCAGGGGTTTCGTCAGTGCACGGTTCCTTTAAAGTCTGACGGTTTGACCTTTTCGAGGAACTTCTTGAACTCTTCCATCTCTTCGTCCAGCGGCTTCTTCAGCGTGATGGCTTGTTCGGCGACCTGTGGGGTGACGAAAATCGGGGCCTCCGACCGCAGGGCCAGCGCGATGGCGTCGCTGGGCCGGGAATCGATTACCAGTGGCGTCCCGTTAGTAGCAATATGAATCTCGGCGAAGTAGGTGCTGTCTTTGACGTCTGTCACCACGATCCGGGTCACGCTCGCCGAGAGCGACTTGAGCACCGAACGCAACAGATCATGGGTCATCGGCCGCGGAGGTTTCACACCCTGGAGCTGCATCGCGATCGCCGTGGCTTCGGCCTGTCCGATCCAGATGGGCAGCGCCATCGTCTCGGCCTGATCGACCAGCAGGACAACCGGGTTCATTTGCTGATCGAGCGCGACTCCGCGGACCTTCATGTGAACCACGGATCACCCTCCTCGTCGCCGCCTTATTATAGTCACAATCGCGTATTCCGTCAAAAGGCGCGGCCGATACTACACCTATACCCACTCCGGGTGCGCGATAGCCGGACCTCGCCGCTAATGGGCATGCAACGATTGTGTCACACCAGGTACTCCATATCTTCACCAGGGGCTGCGCGTGAAACGGCGGAATAGCACAAGTGTGATGCCGTCCACTCTTCGTCTCGCGCCTGCCGTCATCCTGGGCAAAGCGACCGCCGTGGCCAGCCGGGCTCTGCGGCTGGGGGGCGGCACGACGATGCCCGGCCGCGTTGCTCGGGCGATCGCGCCGGACATCATGCACCGGCTGGCGGCGCGCCTGCCGGAGGGATGCGTCGTGGTCACCGGAACAAACGGCAAAACGACCACCTCCCGGCTGATTCACCACATCCTGCGGCTGGCAGGGGTGAGCTCCGTGCACAATCGCGCCGGTGCGAACTTGGCGGCCGGTATCGTGACGGCGCTGGTGCAGCATACGGACTGGCGCGGACGGCCGCATGGTAAGATCGGCATCTTTGAAGTGGACGAAGCCACGTTGCCGGCGGTATGGGATCCGCTCCAGCCCTGCGCCGTCGTCCTGACCAACCTGTTTCGCGACCAACTGGATCGGTATGGTGAGATCGATCTCGTTGCCGGACGTTGGCGCGCAGTCCTCGACGGGCGGCCGCCCGGTGATACCGCGGTGGTGTTCAACGCCGATGATCCGCTGGTGTCGGAGGTTGGGGGAAGGTTCGCCGGTACCACGGTGCCGTTCGGGATTGACGATGTCTCGTGCGGCACCGGCACGCTGGAGCACGCCGCCGATTCGCGGTACTGCTATCGTTGTGGCGTCCCCTACGAGTACACTGTGGTGTACTTTGGGCACATGGGCGACTACCGGTGTCCGCAATGCGGCACACGCCGCCCGGCGCTACTGGTCGCCGCAGAGGGTGTTCAGCTGGCGGGGATCCAGGGCAGCGGCTTCACCCTGCGAACGCCTGCGGGCACAGCGCAGGTGCGGACGGTCCTGCCCGGCATCTATAATATTCACAACATACTGGCGGCCGCGGCGTGCTGCCTGCAGCTCGGGGTACCGCTGCAGACGGTGGCGCGCGGGGTGGAGACATTCGCGCCGGCGTTCGGCCGCGCGGAGCGGGTCCGGGTGGATGGGCGTGAGGCCGTCCTGCTGCTGACCAAAAACCCGGCAGGATTCAATGAGGTGTTGCGCACCGTTGTGCGCGCCACTGCGCCCGCCGCCGGCGTGGTGCTGATTGCCATCAACGATCTTACCGCAGACGGCCGCGACATCTCCTGGTTGTGGGACGTGGACTTCGAAATGCTGGCCGGTCATGTCAGGAGCCTGGTGGTGAGCGGTACCCGGGCGGATGACATGGCCCTGCGTCTCAAACATGCCGGAATGTCTGGCAGCGCGATGACTATCGATGGCGACCTCGGACACGCCTGGGATGCCGCACTGCACGCGGCGCGCAACGGCGAGCCTGTGTATGTGCTGCCGACCTATACGGCGATGCTGCAGTTGAGGAAGATCCTGCAGCAGCGGGGACTGGTGAGGGGGTTTTGGGAAGAGTAAATGTGATGGCATCTGTAGAACGCAGAATGCAGCACGCAGAACGCAGAAAGATGAAGAAATGTTCTGTCATTGCCGTCTGCGTTCTGCGCTGTGCGTTCTGCGTTCTCTGGTAGCGAGGTAGAGTCCATGGAGCTTCGAATCTGCCACCTCTACCCCGACCTCCTTAACTTGTACGGAGATCGCGGGAACCTTATGGCGCTGGTGCACCGGGCCCAGTGGCGGGGCATCGACGTGCGCGTCGAGGAGTCCCGGCTGGGCGCGTCGCCGGTCCCGGGTGCACATGACCTCTATTTCATGGGCGGCGGGGAGGACCGCCAGCAGCATCTGGCGGCGGCTGACCTCCGGGAGCGGAAGCGTGAGGCCCTCCTGGATGCCGCGGGTCGCGGCGCGGTCGTGCTGGCCGTTTGCGGCGGTTACCAACTCCTCGGCCACTACTATCGATCCGCCGAGGGTGAGGAGTTGATTGGACTGGGGCTCCTCGACGTGACGACGGAACATCCCGGCCCACAGACCAGGCGCCTGATCGGCAACATCATCGTTCGCAGCCCGTGGCTGGGCGGACGGACCCTGGTCGGGTTTGAGAATCACGGAGGCCGCACGCGGCTCGGGCCGAGCGCGCGGCCCCTGGGGACCGTGGTCACCGGTTTTGGGAACAACGGTGCGGATCGGAACGAAGGAGCGGTCAGCCGCAACGTGTACGGGACCTACCTGCATGGCCCGCTGCTGCCGAAAAATCCTGCCCTAACCGATTATCTGCTAACGCTGGCGTTGCGGTCGCGCCACGGCCCCGTAGCACTGGCATCGCTCGATGACAGTCTCGAGCTCGCCGCGCACTCGGCTGCGCTTGTCCGCGCCACGAGCAGGGCTTAAAGCAAAGAACCCCTCACCCTGCGCCCTCTCCGCCATGACCCTCCGCAACTGACAGATGCGAAAAAAGAGGACATAATGAGTTGACGCGAGCGGACCGCGGATCGAAACTTCACCAAAGGGAGGTAATAGACAGATATGAAAGCGATCATTCTATTGTTGATAGTCGCTCTGATCATTGTTCCGGTGTTTGTGGGAATCTCGGAATCTTATGGAGCAAGCGCTGCGGTCAAACCGTCCGTCGTACTTGTCCACGGTGCCTGGGCAGATGGCTCAAGCTGGAGCCGCGTCGTAGCCCATCTCCAAGCGGCAGGGTATACGGTCTTTGTGCCGCCCAACCCACTGCGGGGTCTGGCCTCCGACCCAGCTTACGTGGCCAGCTTCCTGGCTAGCATCAGCGGATCCATAGTCCTAGTAGGACACTCCTATGGAGGCGCCGTCATTACAAACGCGGCCGTTGGAAATCCCAATGTCAAAGCGCTCGTCTATGTAGACGCGTTCGCGCCTGACGAGGGAGAGTCAATAGGGGATCTCGCTAGTACCCCGCCTCCGCCTGGCCAATCAGCGTCCTGCGTCGCCGGAGATCCCACTCAGGTTTTCAACTTCGTGCCATTGACAGGCGGAGATGTCGACCTGTACGTAAAACCGAGCCTCTTCCCGTCGTGCTTCGCCAACGATCAGCCACTTGCTCAAGCCGCCGTCCTGGCATCTTCCCAGCGTCCAGTAGCGCTCAGCGCACTACCGCAGCCATCGGGAGTGCCTGCATGGAAGACAATTCCATCCTGGTACCTGGTCGGGACGATTGACAGGGTCATCCCGCCGTGGGCGCAACTCTTCATGGCCCAACGCGCGGGGGCCACGGTTGTCCAGGTCAGGGCATCACACCTCTCCATGCTCTCCCGCCCCGAAGCAGTCGTCGGCTTGATCAACTCGGCGGCAGAAGCCAGCCACTGATTAGAACAGGAGCGAGAGCTGGAGAGAGCCCTTGAAGCTGCCAAACAGCTGCGTGACGCATATGTGAGTGCCATAGATCAAGCAGAGGCAGAAAACACGGAGGCAGCACCTTAACTTGCAGTCATGCGGGATGACGCACTTATCCGGGCCAAGTTGACAGCACTTAGAAATGGCGAGATTCCGCCTGAGGAGTTGTACGGTCTGATTCACGACTTCGGGCATGCGATGCTCCTCGAGGCGGAGCCCGACGTAGTCGCGTTGTTGGATCACTCAGACGCGCAGATCCGATGCATCGCGGTCAGGGTGCTCACATTTCACTGGAATATTAGTAGGCATTGGGATAGGTTGATCCGCCTCCTACGTGATGATCCTGACGATGAGGTCAAGTCGTTCACCGCAGCTGGGCTGGGCTTCGTATTTCAGAACGCGCGCGATCCAATTGTCTCTCAGGCGCTTATCGACAAGGTACGGGATCGACGTGAGCATCCTCTCGTGCGAGAAGCAGCGTACAGTGCGCTACGCGAAGTGTGGTCTCCCGGAAGTGTTGACCAGGATATCTCCGACATAAGGGCTGAGATTCGAAGATCGGAAGAGTGGGATGAGGAACTTGAGACGGCTGGTTCACGGGAGGAGTTTCAGAGCAAGTTGTGGATGTGGAGACAAGAGAAGTTATTACGCATCGAATGGGAGCTCGTTGAGCGAATCGAGCGCGCTATTCAACAGGGAAGTTCCGGTTCCGAAAATTTCTCGACCCGCTGAGCTGGAAACGGCCCCCGAAGCAGTCGTCGGCTTGATTAACACGGCGGCAGAAGCCACCCACTAATGCGCGTGCTGAGCAATGAGTTGTTAGTGGAAATGCCTTAATTTGGTCGGTGGAAATGACTCGATTGGGTCATTGACACTATCATTGCTTGCGCACGAGTTCTCGGAGACATGCCAGGGTTCACGGTGACAGGCACCGTGAACAGGGCGCGTTACGCTAACCAGTCCGCCAGGTCCGCTAGCGTGCGGAACTCGCGGTCGGCGTGACCTCCATCAGGCGCTGCGCTTCTCTTACGATTGATCCAGGCGACAGGAATGCCTAGTGCCCGCGCAGGGATCACATCATGGAAGTAACTCTGAGCGGCATGCAGCCAGCGCCTCGTGCCGATGCGCTCGCGGGCCGCAAGGAAGTGTTTGTGGGCCGGTTTGTACGCTCGAACCTGCTGCGCGGTGACCAGAAGGTCGAACTTGACACTGAAGTGGCGAAGCGTTCCAGCGAGCAGATCGTCGTCCACGTTCGAAAGGATGCCGAGCCGATAGCCTGCGGCACCTAGCCTTCTCAGCGCACTGTTCGTATCCGTGAAGGGCCGCCAATTGGGAAGGCTATCGGCGAGGAACGATGCCCGCTCCTCCGACAATGGCCATCCAAACCGTCTTGCCACGCGCCGTGCTGTCTCTGTGAGGACCGCGCGGTAGGTGCGATAGGTCTCCGCTTCAACCTCTGGTTCTATGTCGGCATACGCGGCCAGCACGGCGGCGGTGCCCAGCGTAACTCCATCGACCGCCGATGATTGCGCAAACGCTTCAGCGATGCCGCTCTCCCAGTCCATCAGTGTCCCGTAGCAGTCAAAGGTGATGAAATCGTAGACCTGTTCCACGTGATTCGACCCGCTAACTCTCGGGCCGCTCGGAGTCGGGGCAAACAGTGATGCGGATGTCGGTGACGCTCGGCGCCGCCATGACCCTGCACAGTTGCTCCGCTGCCTGCAGGATAACCGCCGGAGGCAGCTCCCCGGAGCTGCGCAGGGAAACCTCGGCGCGGCGCAGATCGCTGCGGGATGGCATCGTGATCCGCTGGAGCCTGCCGCGCTGACTCATTCTGTCGTCGATCGCTCCAACCCGGAGGGGCCTAGGGCCCTCCGGGTGGATGATGTTCCTCCTTCGGATCCCCGTTCTTATCATCCGCGACTACTCTATCCCCCAGATGTCAACAGCAGGTGAAGGGCGAGCGAACTTTGGGCAAAGCTTCCGGCGCTGATTCCCATTCACCTCTTCCGTATAAGGGGGATCTGGAGATTCGTCGGCCTGTTTTCGGGTTTGTCAAAGGGGCGTCCGTCCACGTTCTTGCTGCCGTTGAACAGCATGCCATCGTGGATATAGATGAGATCGTAGTCGACATACGTTCGTCCTTCCGTGAGGCCGAATAACCGAAACGCTTTACCCTTCACATCTTGCGTGACATTGACTTCCCACTTGCTTAATCCTGTGGCCGGGAATTTGTTCGCAGCATCGGCAAACCCTTGGTGCAACGGCGTCACTTCGTACGCTTCGTCGGCGACGTAGTCGAGTTTGTAGGCGCCCTTCGCGAGGGGGTGTTCCCCTTGCCAGACGTTGTGCCCTTTGATCGCGATTCTCGCCAAGGGCACTCTCCCGTTGGGGTCCGCGTAGTTCATGATGGTGCACTCGAACCGATCGGGGGCGGAATACCTGAAGATTCGCGAACAGTAAAACGGCTGGGGCTCTCCCGTCGCCGTTTTGTTCGCGCTCGGACGCACCTCGGGGGTGATGCTGACCCATTCGCCGCCTTGGATGAATTCTTTGATCTGTTCCGGGGTCATATTATTTGGTCACCGTCCTAAGTTTTGGCGGCTTTTGGCCAACGTAGGCAGCTCTTGCCGCCCGGGTGCTGCCATTTGGTAGCCCCAAGGGGATTCGAACCCCTGTCTCGGCCTTGAGAGGGCCGCGTCCTAGACCAGGCTAGACGATGGGGCCGCCTGCCACATTATAACGGGATCGCGGGAACGCGGGGACACATGTCTGTCATCGCGAGGCCCGCAGGGCCGTGGCGATCTCTCTTGTGAGGAGATTGCTTCGGCCTCTGCTAGGCCTCGCAATGACCACCACCAAAGCCGATGCCCGAAGCCCGTTAGTATGGTCGTCAATCTCCGTGTTTGTGCCGCAATCTCGCTGATAGCCGCAGCAGCAGCTGCACCCGCTCCACCTCGTTCATCCACTCCTGCGTGACCACTCCGAGGTAGTCTTCTCCGGGCGGGACAATCCCGGTCGGGCAGGCCGGTCCGAGTTGCTCGGTGGTCATCTTCCGGTAGGTGGCCAGCGTCCGCTCACCGAAGCGGGCGCACTCGAAGTCATCCTCGCTCAAGAAGAGCACCATGGGGATGCGCAATCCATCGTTGATCGCCAGTTGCGCAGCCAAGTCGGCGTGGTCGTCGCGGTCGAGAAACCGCAGCGAGATCTTCGACGACGATTCGGCGATGTGCTGGAGGATCGGGCCCTCCCGCACGCAGTCGCCGCACCAGGCGCCGGCGACGCAGAGCAGGTGCATCTCTCGCACGAACCCCTGCAGCAACGCTTGGTGGGTATCGGTCAGCCGTATGCGGTCGTAGACGGCCTGCCACCGCTGAAGGTGCTGGGACGTACCGAACTTGCTGAGAAACTCGTGATAGGGTAGTCCTTTGTCGTAATGCTCCTGCCAATTCATGTTGCACTCCTTAGGCGCCCCGGAAGGGCGGCTCTTTTGTCCATTTATCCCATTATCCCTCATCCCATTGTTTCATTTAGAATAAGGATATGGCCATTCGCGAAGACGACGCCATCGAGAAGTTCCGGCAAATAATTTCGCGCGTGGATCCCCGCCTCGTGTTGGATCGGGGCGACGTCCGGTACGTGACCGAGCCGTATGCCGGCGTGGAGTACGGGCTGCGCCTCGGCAAGGCCGGCGCGTTGCTGTTCATGCCGGAAGCTGATCTGACTGCGCCTGACTGGCAGGACCGGTTGCGCACACGCTTTGAGGCGGCCAAGCGCTATCTCGAAGGTTTTCCTCGCCGTGATTGATCTCAATGCAGATCTCGGCGAGGGAGTCGGGACAGATGGAGACCTCCTGCCGTACATCACCTCAGTCAACGTGGCCTGCGGGGCGCACGCTGGTGATCTGGAGACCATCCGGCGCACGGTTGAGCTCGCCCAGACCCATGGCGTGGGTATCGGCGCCCATCCCTCCTTTCCGGACCGCGAGGGATTCGGGCGACGCGCCATGGCGCTGCGGGCAGGCGACGTCGTGGCGACGGTTGCAGGCCAAATTGAGGTCGTGGCCGGGGTGGCGCGGGACGCCGGCGTACGGCTGCAGCACGTCAAGCCCCATGGCGCGCTCTACAATCAAGCGGTCGCCGATCACGCCCTCGCCGCTGCGATCGGCGAAGCGGTGCGGCTGGTGGACCGCGCACTCATCGTGGTGGCGCTGGCTGGTTCCCCGCTGGTAACTGTATTGCTGAACCTGGGACTGCGTGTTGCGCAGGAAGCGTTCATCGACCGTGGATACTCCTCTGGGGGAACCCTAATGCCCCGGAGCCAGTCCGGGGCTCTCATTACCGACCCGGCCACGGCCGCGGAGCGGGCGGTGCTCCTCGCGACAGAACACGTCGTCTCCACGGAGAGCGGAGAAACGATTACGGTGGAAGCCGACACCCTGTGTATCCATGGAGATACGCCGCGGGCTGCGGCGCTGGCCAAGGCCGTGCGCCAGGCGCTCGACCAGGCCGGCGTTGGTGTGAGCCGCTTGGACTCCTTCTTGTGAGCGGATGAACTGATGCGCACGTACCTCACAGCCGCGATCGCCTATGTGCAGGAGAACGGCGATGAACTGGAGCGCGCACGGCTGGCGGGCCTGCTCGGGCGCTCACGGGCCGAGCCGAAGGTGGCGCGGTCGCTGCTGGCCCGGCAGAACGAAGATGGTGGGTTTCCCTACGGGTTGATCCACGGCCGGCCATCCGCGATCACGGCGACCGCCACAGCGATGCAGTGGATGCACGACCTCCGGCTCCTGCCATCGTCGTATGTGGAGCGTGCCACCGGGTATCTGCTCACGGTGCAGCGGCCGGATGGGGCGTGGGAGGAAAGCCCCGCGGTGCTGCGGTTCGATCCACCGGCGCTGGTCCGCCCCGGAGTTCCCCTGGCCCGCACATACTGCACGGCACTCGCCGCTTCATGGATGGCCCGGCTGCTCGGCTCGCGCCACGATGCTGTGATGCGGGCGGCGATATGCCTTCGCGCCTCACGCGATGGGGGCTGGCCGGCCGAGGAGCCTGCGCATGTGACGGCACAGGTTGCCGCGGCGTTGTTGATGGTTGATGGTCCCTCCTCGGCGGCTACGTCCGCGGGACTCGATGCGCTGCGGCGCCTGTCGCCGGAGGTGTGGACGGCCGACCGTCTGGCCGACTCGCTCAATGCCCTGTACCTGGCGGGCCTTCCTGCAGACGATCCGTTCGTCGCCGCAGGATTGGCTCGGCTCCTGGCACTTCAGCGCATTGATGGGGGCTGGAGCAGCGACGACGGCGCAGATCGGGACGTGGACCTCTCGCTGCGTGCGACCGGTGTGCTGCTTGCCTACGGTGTCGCGACGCTGCTCCGATGAGCCCTCGACTCCGCAAGTACCTTCGGCGCCACGCGCGCTCCTACGTGATCGGCTTCCTGCTCGGCACGGCCAGCGCCGTGCTGCTGATGCTCGGTCCGCTGGTGCTTCGTCTGGCCGTCGACGCCATTGCCGCCGGAGCGGCGCTGTCCTCCCTGCTGCGATACGCGGCGGTGCTGGTCGCCCTGAACCTCGCCGTCTGGATCTTGCGGTACTATTGGCGGATGCACATCCTCGGCGTTTCCCGCGTCATCGAGTACGAGATCCGCAACGACTATTTCGCCCACCTGCAGCGCCTGCACGTGGGATTCTTCCAGCACACTCGCACCGGCGACTTGATGACGCGCGCCGTGAGCGACCTTTCCACCGTCCAGCGGTTCATCGGGCCCGGTATCATGCACTTCACCAGCACGTTGGTCCTGACGGCGATCGCGGCTGGCTTCATGCTCGCCATCGATCTCACCCTCACCCTGTACATCCTGGTGGTCCTCCCACTGGTGAGCCTGACGTTCATCGTCCTGGGCCCGCTGATCCACCGGCAGTACGAGTCGGTGCAGGAGCAATTCAGCGTCATCTCTGCCCAAGCGCAGGAGAATTTCTCCGGGATCCGAGTGGTCAAGGCGTTCGCGCAGGAGCCACATGAAACCGAGGCGTTTGCCGTCCTGAACCGCGAGTACATCCGGCGGAACCTGGCGGTGATCAAGACGGACGGCGCGCTGTGGCCACTGATGTCGTTCTTCCTCGGTCTGGCGGCTGTGGTGTTGTTGTGGCAGGGTGGACAGGCGGTGATCGCCGGCCGCATCACGCTCGGTCAGTTTGTGCAGTTCATCGGTTACCTGGGCCAGCTGGCCTGGCCGATGGTCGCCTTGGGGTGGGTTGTCAACCTCATGCAGCGCGGGCTCGCGTCGATGAAGCGTCTGGATGAGATTTTCATGCAGCGGCCGAGGATCGTCGACCCGGCCGGTGCTCAGGCTCTTCCGGCCCCGCGCGGGGAGGTCGAGTTTCGCCGGGTAGGATTCTCATACAACGGCAGCCAGGTGTTGTCTGGGATTGATCTGCATGTTCCGGCGGGTACGACGGTGGCGATTGTCGGTCCCACCGGGTCAGGGAAGAGTACGCTGGTCAATCTCATCCCGAGGCTGTTTGAACCCACCGAGGGAAGCGTGTTGGTCGACGGCGTAGACGTGCGGCGGTACCGGATTACCGACCTGCGCCGGTGCATCGGGATGGTCCCACAGGATACATTCATGTTCTCGGCGTCCCTGGGTGAGAACATTGCCTACGGTCTCGAGGCGCCCGACGCCCCGCGCATCCAAAAAGCGGCGGAAATTGCCCGCCTGGCCCCAGACGTGGCCGACTTTCCACACGGCTACGACACCGTGGTCGGCGAACGGGGCGTCACGCTCTCGGGTGGCCAGAAGCAGCGCGCCGCGATCGCGCGGGCCGTGGCGCGGGATCCATCCATCCTCATCCTGGACGACGCGCTGAGCAGCGTGGACACCGACACGGAAGAGGAGATCCTGCGGCAGTTGCGCGGCGTCATGGCCACGCGGACCGCGATCATCATCTCGCACCGCATCTCCACCGTGCGCCACGCCGACCAAATCATTGTTCTGGACAATGGGAAGATCGTCCAGCGCGGGACCCACGAGACCCTGCTGGCCGGCGGCGGACTCTATGCCGACCTGTACCAGAAGCAGTTGCTGGAGGAGGAACTCGAAGCCACCGATCTGGACGCACCGGTCCGATGAGTACACATTTCCAGGAAGACGAGATCCTCGGCAAAGCCTATGATGCGCGGTTGATGCGCCGGCTGTTGCGCTATGTGCGACCGTACCGGCGCGCCGTGACGGCGTCCATCGTTCTGCTGCTGGTGGCCGCGGCCGCCGATCTGGCCGGTCCGTACTTTGTGAAAGTCGCGATCGACCGATACATCCGGATCCAGGACATGAGCGGGGTGTCGGTGCTCTCGGCGCTGTATCTGGGCACCCTGGTGGTCGGCGCCGCCGTGCGCTACGGGCAGAACTATATCACGCAACTCGTGGGGCAGCAGGTCATGTATGAACTGCGGATGGAGGTGTTCAGCCACCTGCAGCGGCTGGCGGTCGCGTTTTTCGCCCGAAATCCCGTGGGCCGGCTGATGACGCGGATCACCAACGACGTGGACACGCTGTACGAGATGGTCACGTCGGGGGTGGTCACCGTCTTCGGCGACGTCTTCCTGCTGGTCGGCGTGGTGGCGGCGATGGTCTGGTTGGACTGGCGCCTGGCCTTGCTGGCCTTCTCGGTCGTGCCGGCGCTCGTGGCGATGACGTTGTGGTTTCAGGCCCGCTCTCGGGAATCGTATCGCGCCATTCGGATCCGCATCGCCCGCATCAACGCCGACCTGAACGAGAACATCATGGGCATGTCCATCGTGCAGTTGTTCAACCGGGAACGAGCGAATGCTGCGCAGTTCGATGACCTAAACCGCGACCACCTCACGGCCAACCTGCAGGCCATTCGCTCGTTTGCCCTGTTCTATCCGTTCGTCGGATTCCTCGGCGCGGTAGCGACGGCGTTGCTGATCTGGTACGGCGGAGGGCGGGTGGTGCAGCAGGCGGTCACACTCGGCGTGCTGGTCGCATTCATCCAATATACCGAGCGATTCTTCCGGCCGATCCAGGACCTCGCCGAGAAGTACAACATCCTCCAGGCGGCGATGGCCAGCTCCGAGCGTATCTTTCGTGTGCTGGACGAGCCGGTGACCGTGCAGGATCCGCCCGATCCCGTGCCCCTCCCGCGGGTGCGTGGACAGATTGAGTTCCAGAGCGTCTGGTTTGCCTACCCCGCGACCGAGCCCGCGGGCGGCGGCGGGCGCCGCGGGGAGCCGGGTGAGCATCGCGGTGCGACGGCGCGGGGTGAGCCACCGCCCCCGGAGGGCACGGACGGCTGGGTGCTGCGCGGCGTGTCGTTCGCGATCCGGCCGGGGGAGAGCGTGGCGTTCGTCGGGCATACCGGAGCGGGGAAGACATCGATCATCAACCTGATCACCCGGTTCTACGATCCGCAGCGCGGGCAGGTGCTGGTGGACGGCGTGGACATCCGCCACTATGCACAACGCGAGCTGCGCCGGCACATCGGGCTGGTGCTGCAGGACGTGTTCCTGTTTTCGGGGACGGTCGCGTCGAATATCCGGTTGGGGAACAAGGAAATTACCGACGACGAGATCCGGAGGGCTGCGGAGTTCGTCAACGCAAACCGCTTCATCGAGGCGCTGCCCGGCGGTTACGCCACAGGTGTTGTGGAACGCGGCGCGACACTGTCCAGCGGCCAGCGGCAGCTCATCGCGTTTGCGCGGGCGGTTTCCCACAATCCCGAGATCCTCCTGGTTCTCGACGAGGCCACCAGCAGCGTGGACACGGAGACCGAGTTGCTGATCCAGGAGGCGTTGCGGAAGGTTCTACGCGGTCGGACCTCCATCATCATCGCGCACAGGCTCTCCACGATCCAGAATGTGGACCGGATCCTGGTCCTGCACAAGGGGCGTATCGTGGAGGAAGGTACGCACCGCGAGCTGCTGGCCCGCGGCGGCATTTACACGAAACTGTACCAGCTGCAGTATCGGGATCAGGAGGTGCGCCTGCCACCCGCCCCGGCCGCTGAAGGAGCATCGAGGGATAATGGGATAAGGGGATAAAGGGTCCGCACTAGCCTATGGATGAGCAGAAGGTCCTTGAAGACGTAAAATCCGCGGTGCTGCTGGCGCTGGACAACCGGCGTGGGCTGGTCGCCTTCAGCCGCCTGGAGGCGCTGGAGATGGATCAACGGGCGCGCGCCGTGGAGCGGGAGGCACTCGAGCAGGTCCGGAAACTGCTACCCGCGACATCGCAAGGCCAGCGGTTACAACAGGTGAAGACACGGTTGGACCGGATGGACGAGGCCCTACAGGCGCTGGCCGGACGACAGGATATTCACGACCGGTCGCGCGCCCTGGAGCGCGACGACATCACCTGGCGGGCGTTTGAAGATATCTCCTGGCTGCTCGAGGAACCCTAGTCTTCCCGGTCTACCCGGTCCGCCCGGTCTTCACGGTCAAAGAGAAAGATACCAGAGTTTTGCAGAGATCTGCATGAGACAGGGTAGACTGGGGAGACCGGGAAGACCGGGTAGACTTGTAGTTATTTGCGTTTCTTGCCGCCGCCGCGCTTGGCTTCGGTGTTGCGTTTCAGGTCGAGGAGACGCTCCTCGCTCTCCTTCATGAAGGCCTTCAGCTTGTCTTCGAACGAGGTCTTGGCGCGGGCGCGGATGGCGCGTTCTTCTGGGGACAGTGCCTGTTTGACGGAGAGGTCCAACTTGCCACGTTCGTTGAGACCCAGAACCTTGACCTTAACCTTCTCTTGCTCCTTCAGATAATCCCGGACGTCCTTGACGTAGGTATCGGCAATTTCCCGGATGTGAACGAGTCCGCTTCTGCCGTCCGGGAGCTCGACGAACGCGCCGTAATTGGTGATCTTGACGACCGTTCCTTCCACGATGGTGCCGACGTCCACGCTCATGCTGCGCCCGGTGCGCCTCCTCGAACGGAGATGTGCGTGGGCATTATACGGCCCCTCTGCGGGGAGTGTCAATCAGGGGAACAGGCTGCGGAAGGCGTTCCACACCCGTCTTGCCCACCCCAGGCGGGACGCGGGTGCGCGTTGCCCCACGTCGTATGGTGCGGGACGCTCCCCCGCACCATCGGACGTAGTCCGGATGCCTCTATCATCTGACGTAGGGCGCCGGACTGAAGAGCCGGTGGGCGGTTGCACGATGAGCAAAGCGATCTCGCCCGGTTTGACCAGGCCCAGTTGCTCGCGGGCCAACTTCTCGATGTACTGGGGGGTGTGGAGCAGCCGGATCTCGTCGCGCAACTGGTCGTTCTGAGCTTCCAGGGCACGCTTTCGCTGTTCCAGCCTGGCTGCTTCACGTTCGAGGCGGTAGACTTGGAGGAAGCTTGTGCCGAACACAACGACCAGAGCGACCCCGGCAACTGCGGTGGCCCCGATGACCGCCCACCGCGGAGCGCGCCGGCCCCGCCCACGCGACCGCCCGCGATGGTATGTGACAGCTCCCAGGCCCACGGCGATGTCCGCTCCAGACGCTGCGACGTAGAAGGTGCGACGACAACCGGGATCGAGTGTTCGATAGCCCGGGACTTCAAGGCGTAGTATATTTCGCGCGTGATGAAGGGTTCCTCCCGGTAGCCAAGGCACCAGGTTACCAGGGCACCAGGCAGACCACTGCTCCTGCTTGCCTGGTTCCCTGGTCCCTTGGTCACCGGTTCCCTGGTTTGCGTGGTCCCCTGGTCGCCTGGTCCCCTGGTAGCTGTCCTGCTCCCTTGAATGCGGCTGCCCCTGGGAAGATCGCTCGGTCCCCCAGTTCCTCCTCGATGCGCAGCAGCTGGTTGTACTTTGCCACGCGCTCGCTGCGAGAGGGCGCGCCGGTTTTGATCTGTCCGGCGCCGGTGGCCACGGCCAGGTCGGCAATCGTGGTATCTTCCGTGTCGCCTGAGCGATGAGAGATGATCGACGCGTACCCGGCGGCCCTCGCGGTCGCCACCGCCTCCAGCGTCTCGGTCAGCGTTCCGATCTGGTTGACCTTGATCAGGATGGCATTGGCCACGTGCAATTCGATTCCCCGACGCAACCTGGCCGGATTGGTGACAAAGAGGTCATCGCCCACCAGCTGGGTCGTGGAACCCAGCCGGGCGGTGAGATCGCGCCATCCTTCCCACTCATCTTCGGCGAGCCCGTCTTCAAGAGAGACGATCGGATAGGTCTCGCACAGACGGGCATAGTAGGTAAGCAGCTCCCCGGTCTGACGCTGGATCCCCTCGCCCGCGAAGCGGTAGGTGCCATTCTTGTAGAGGTTGCTCGCCGCAACGTCGATCGCCACGGCCACGTCGGTTCCGGCGCGGTACCCTGCCTTGCGGATCGCGTCCAGCAGTACGTCGAGGACTTCCTCGGTCGACCGCAGGGCGGGCGCAAATCCGCCTTCGTCCCCGACCGCGGTGCTGAGTTCCCGGCCGCGCAGGATGGAGCGCAATGCATGGAACGTCTCTACTCCCATCCGCAGCGCGTCGGCGAACCGCGCCCCTCCGATGGGGACCAGCATGAACTCCTGGACGTCGAGCGGGTTGTCTGCGTGGAGACCTCCATTGATGACGTTCATCAGCGGGACCGGCAGCGTGCGCGCCTCGCGGTTCAGATAGCGATAGAGTGGCTCGTGCCGCGATGCCGCGGCCGCTTTCGCCGCAGCGAGGGAGACGCCCAGCAGGGCGTTGGCGCCCAGCGCGGACTTATTCGGAGTGCCGTCGAGCTCAATCAGCAACCGGTCCAGCCCGGCTTGGTCCAGAGCTTCCCTCCCCGCCACCTTCGGTGCGATCCGGTCGTTCACGTTGGCCACGGCGCGCAGCACGCCCTTGCCGGCGTAGCGTCCAGCGTCACCATCGCGCAACTCCAGCGCCTCGTGCACGCCCGTGGAAGCACCCGAGGGGACCGCCGCGCGACCGAAGCCCCCGTCGCTCAGGCGGATGTCGACCTCCACGGTCGGGTTGCCGCGTGAGTCGAGGATCTCGCGTGCGTGAACCGCGGCGATCGCAGGCATCTAGGTCCCTATGGTGAGGTCTTTCATGCTGATACGACCGAGGATTTCTACCAGATCCCCTGCGGGTTGTGGTCGATCGGGGACGGCGACGACTTTTGCCACGAGCCGGCGGTCGCCCCGTGAGATGGTGATCACATCTCCCAGCCTGACGGATGCCGCAGGCTTTGCCGCGGCGCCGTTGATCCGCACCCGGCCGGCCTCGCACAGGGTGTGCGCCAGCGTGCGCCGCTTCACGAGGCGGCTGACCTGGAGAAACTTATCTAACCGCATAATGACGATCCGGGATCCTGGATGCTGGATCCTGGGTCAAATCCGCGCACCCAACATCCAGGATCGAAGATCCAACATCGGCACGTTTACTTTGTGGGTTGGTCCGTCCGCGTGATCTTTGCCTGAGTCTTGATCTTTTTCAACCACTCCTGGAAGGACGCTTCTTGCCTGCCGGACAACAGGACCCCGCGGATCTGGTCACGTGCCTGCTCGAGCGTAGCCGGTTGCGGAGGCCGGCGTTCGAGGACCTGGATGAGATGATAGCCGTATTGCGTCTTGACAATGTCCGAGATCTGCTTGGGCTGCAGCGCGAAGGCCACCTGCTCAAATTCGGGCACCAGCTGCCCACGGCTGACGAACCCGAGGTCGCCGCCCTGCTCGCGACTGCCGGGATCCTTGGAGTACTGACGCGCCAGATCATCAAACGACTCGCCACGCCGCAGCTTGGCCAGCACCAGCCGGGCCTGATTCTCGTCGTCCAGGAGGATGTGTTTGACGTGGACCTGCTCGGACCGGTCGAACTCGTTGCGGTGCTCGCGGAAGTATTGCTCGATCTCGAGGTCGCTCACCGTGGCCGGCGCCACCTTCACCATGAGATTCCGCACGGCCAGATTGGTCCGCAGGCGATCCTTGAGCTCGGTGAGCGAGAGGTTGCGCTGCGACAGCGCCATCTCGAAGTCGCTTTCGGCGGGGAAGTTGCGCTTGATCTCTTGGAGCTGTGACTCGACCTGCGTTTCCGTGGGCATGGCGCTGTTTCGGCGAGCCTCCTGGAGCACCAGCCGCTGCTCGATGAGCTGGTCGAGGACCACGCGGGAGATTTCCGCTCGCTGCCGGGCGCCGTCCGCAGTTCCCATATCGAGTCCGTACTGTTTGGCGAGGGTGTCGACCTGTCCGTTTAGTTCGTTGACGTAAATCACTTCACCGTTGACGGTGGCGGCGACCGCCGTACCCCGTTGCATCCCGATGGTGACTGCTGTCACGGCGCCCCCGGCGAGGAGCGCAGCGACGAGTCCCAGGATCACGATCCGGGCTTGGCCATTCACTCTTGAAACCTCCGATACTACGGGACTGGGGACTGGGGACTGGGGACTGGGGAAATTCCCCAGGAGGTTCCATTCCCTAGTCCCGAGTCCCTAGTCCCGCAGTTGTCTGCACGCCGTTCCATCCTAACTGTCGCCGTGGCCAGGCGCAATCCCGGCGGGTTCTCGCCGGCGGGCGTGGTGCGCCAGGGCCTGCAGCACCTGCGTCATCGTCTCGACGTCGGCCAGGCCAGGGCCGCCTGGTCGCAGGCGAAGGATCCCCGCCGCCACGGTGAGCCGCCCTCCGAACTGCCGCACGAGGGCCGCTTCCTCTTCGGCGCCCAGCGACCAGCCGGCGGCCGCTTTCAGCACGATGCGATCCTGCTCCCGCGCGATGGCCGCCACGCCGGCATCGCGCGCCAGCGCGCGCAGCCGCACGATCTGGAGGAGGTTGGCTGCCTGACTGGGTGGCGGGCCATAGCGGTCGGTGATCTCCTCGGCCACCTCGCCCGCTTCTTCCGGCGTCCGGACCGCCGCCATCTTGCGATACATGGCCATGCGCTGTCCTTCGTCGGGGATGTATGGTTCGGGGAGGTAGGCGTCCACGCCGAGATCGACCGTGGCGTCGGGCACCTCCTCCACGATCTGGCCGCGCAACTCACGAATGGATTCATCCAGCAGCCGGCTATACAGCTCGAACCCCACGGCGGCAAGGTGACCGTGCTGCTCAGGTCCGAGGAGATTGCCGGCGCCGCGGATCTCCAGGTCTCTCATGGCCAGCTTGAAGCCCGAGCCCAGCTCAACGAATTCCTGCATCGCCTGCAGCCGCTGGCGGGCTTCGTCGGTCAACGGTACGCCCCTGGGGTACAGCAGGTAGCAGTACGCCTGGACGTCGGACCGGCCGACGCGGCCGCGCAGCTGGTAGAGCTGGGACAGGCCCATCACGTGCGCGTCCTCCACCAGAATCGTATTCACACGGGGAATGTCGAGCCCGATCTCCACGATCGTCGTGCACACGAGCACGTCGGACCGGCCGCCGAGGAAATCCATCATCACCTGTTCCAGCCGTTCCTCCGGCATCTGCCCGTGCGCCACGGCCACCCTGGCCTCCGGCACGGCCGAGCGGATGCGGCGGGCCGCCCGTTCGATGGTCTCGACACGGTTGTGCACAACGTACACCTGCCCTCCACGGTCCAGTTCCCGCTGGATCATCTCCCGGATGGCCTCCCCTTCGTAGGGGCGGATCTCCGTGATGATCGGCAGCCGGGCATCGGGCGGCGTTTCCATCACCGACATGTCCCGCAGTCCCACCAGGGACATATGCAGCGTGCGTGGGATCGGGGTGGCCGTGAGGGTCAGCACGTCGACGCTTCTGCGCAACTGTTTGAGTTGTTCCTTGTGCTTGACCCCGAATCGCTGCTCCTCGTCGATGATCACGAGGCCGAGCTTGGCGAACCGCACGTCCTTTTGAAGCAGCCGGTGGGTGCCGATGACGATATCGACGGTGCCGGCAGCGATCCCGTCGATCACCCGGCGCTGCTCGACACGGCTGCGAAACCGGCTGAGCACCTCCACCTTCATTGGATAGGCGGCCAGCCGTTTGAGGAAGACGTTGTAATGCTGTTGCGCCAGGATGGTGGTGGGTACCAGTACGGCGACCTGCTTGCCGTCCATCACCGCCTTGAACGCCGCGCGGAGCGCGACCTCGGTCTTGCCGTAGCCGACGTCCCCCGCGATCAGCCGGTCCATCGGCTTGGGTGCCTCCATGTCACGCTTGACGTCCTGGATGGCCAGCCACTGGTCGGGCGTCTCCTCAAATTCGAACGTCGCCTCCAACTCTTGCTGCCACGGCGTGTCTGCCGAGAACGCGTGGCCGGGGACGGTCTCCCGCACCGCGTACAGCTGCAGTAACTCCCGCGCCATCTCCTGTGCCGCTTCCTTGACACGCTTCTTCTCGCGTTCCCACTCCGCGCCGCCCAGGCGGTGGATCTTCGGCTGCTGGCCCTCCACGCCGATGTAGCGCTGCACGAGATTGATCTGGTCTGTCGGTACGTACAGCCGGTCGCCCTGCGCGTACTCCAGATGGAGATAGTCGCGTTCCGCGCTGTGCAGCAACAGCCGGACCATGCCGCGGTAGATGCCGATGCCGTGGTGGATGTGCACGACGAGGTCGCCGGCGGATAGATCGGTCCAGGAGTAGAGCCGGACGCCCTCGCGGAACCGCAGCTTGCGCCTTCTCCGCCGCCAGCCGACGATTTCGCTATCGCTGACCACCACCAGGGACGCCGCCTCCAGCTCAAACCCGCGAGACAGCGGCGCGTTGATCACAGCGACGTGACCGGGGTCCGGCAGGGTGGTAGATTCGCCGGTGGCCAGTGCGCCTACGCCGTGGTCGGCGAGAATTTCCCGCATCCGCTGCGCTTGTGTGGTGGCGACGACGATACGGTGACCCTGCGCCTGCCACTCTTCCATTGCGCGGGCCAGCAGTTTCATCTGCCCTCCGAACGCTTCGACCCCGGCGAAGCGCATCGAGATCTCGACCGCGGTGCCTTCGGCGGCATGCAGCGTCGAGAGGCTCAGACGGACCATGTCGTTGGTCCGGTGCGCCACGTCCTCCCACGGGACCAGCGTCCCCGGGGCTGCGCGCTCCAGCAGCGTGCGCGCCTGGCGTTGCAGTTCGTCGGGTTCGTCCAGGATCAGCAGCGACGAACGCGGCAAGTAGTCGAGCAGCGTCGCGCTCCCGCCGCGTTCGGTTACGGGCGTGAGCAGCGCCACCGGTAGAGGCTGGGTGCTGCGTTGCGTGGTTGGGTCGAATGCCCGCAGGGATTCGATCTCATCGCCAAACCATTCTGCGCGGACGGGAGTGTCCAGGTGTCCGGGGAACACGTCCAGGATCCCGCCCCGCACCGCAAACTGTCCTTTGGCTTCGACCAGTTCGACCCGTTCGTAGCCGCTCTCAGCCAGGAAAGTGACGATCGCTTCCCGGTCGCCGCGATCGCCCTGCCGAAGGCGTCTCGTGGAACCGCGAAACTCATCTGGTGATGGAACGACCCGCAGCAGCGCCGAGACCGGCACGACGATCCACGGCGGCGGACCGTCCAGCAACCGCAAGAGCACCGCCACCCGGTCCCCGACGATTTGAGGAGCCGGGCGTTCACCGTCCCCCCGCACGTCCCACTGAGGAAACACCGTGACACTGCCCTCTAATGTCGGAGCAAACGTCAGCAAATCATCGTGCAGCCGTTCTGCTGCGTCGTGTGATGGCGTGGCCAGCAGAACGACGCCTCGATGTTCCTCGACGTCTGCGACCCCTCGTCGTGGCTCGGGGCCCGCGGCTCCTGGTCCAGGGACGGCAAGGTCATCAGCCAGCGCCGCCAGGAGATATGCCTTTTCTGCCCCGGCAGGACCGACCAGCCAGGGATGGCTGCGGCGCCGAACGGCGTCGAGCAGCCGGGTGTACGGTTCCTGCTGGCGCAGGAGCGGCAGCAGATCGTGGAGGGTCATAACATATAATTGTACCCGTCCCAGTCAAACCGGCACAATCAGCGCTTTAAGATGGCGGTGATGCCCAACAAAGCCGCCGCGCCCAATGATGCAAAGGCCCACCCCCAGGTGCCGCCGGTGCCGTCGAGGATTGCCCCGAACAGAGACGGAGAGATTGCGGTGACCAGGAATCCCAGCCCGGACTGCACGGCCAGGGTGGCGCCCAGCGTGTCAGCCGTGGCCGACTCGGCGACGGCAGTTGAGATGGTCGACGAATCAGCCGTGACCAGCAGCCCGTAGACGAGGGCAAGGATCAGCACGGCGGCCATCCCCAGCCGCGGCGTCCATCCGATCAAAGCAGAACACAGGGCCGAGGCGGTCAGGAACATGAGGATCGTCCGGCGCCGCCCCAGGTGATCGGACAGCCAGCCTCCGGCCGCGTTGCTCAGGGCGCTACCGACCAGCACGAGTGATGCGAACGTGGCGCCGCGCGCCGTAGCAGCCGTCAATGGCATCCCCTGCTGGACCCACAGCGTGGTCAAGAATGCCGGGAGCCAGGCGCGCATCCCAAACAACTCCCAGTTATGGGCCGCGTAGGCGACAATGATGCGCAAGGCGCGGCGGTTGCGGAGCGCCTCTCTGATCGCCGAGCGCAGCCGGGCCGCCGGCCGCGCGATGTCCCGGACGGTCCCCCAGGCAACGAGGGCCGCTGCCAGCGGACCGGCTGAGGTCACCGCAAATGCGGCGCGCCAGCTGTAAGGCAGGATGATACCGGTCAGCAGCAGCGAGAGGCTGATGCCGAGGCTGAAGCAGGCAATGTAGACGCCCATCGCGGCACCGCGGCGTTGCGGGGGGAAGGTTTCCACCACCAGGCGCATTCCCGGTACATAGGTGCCGGCCAGCCCCATGCCGCCGAGCGTTCGCAACACGAGGGCCGAGCCAAAGCCATCGGCGAACGTCGCGAAGAGGGCGCCGAACACAGCATTCCAGATCGCGCTGAGCAGGTAGATGATCCGGACGCCGGCAACGTCGGTGAGGGTCGCGAGCACAAGCACGGCGGCTGTGTACCCGATCTGCTGGCCGGCGAAAATGGCACCGGCCTGCGCCGCGGAAAGCGACCACTGCTGGCGCAGCACAGGCAGCGCCGCTGAGTAGTTGCCGAAAGTGAGCATGGTGAGGATTTCGGCGGCGGAGAGAAGGAGCAACCACCTCCAGTGATTCGTGATTTGTGATTCGTGATTCGCCACGATGTTTGGAAACCTGTAAATTCGCTACGCGGAGGTGGTATTTAACGAATCACTAATCACGAATCACTAATCACAAATCACTTTAGGACGCTAAGCTCCATCGGTTCGACCTTCCTGTACACTTTCTGGGGGGGAGTGAGTGTGTGGTCAACGGTGAGCAACCGGTCAACAGGGATGTTGAACAGCCGTTCGTTCTCCTGCAGTTGCGGCAGGATCGTGGTCCAGTCCGCTTCGCTCATATCCGTGAAGTGCCCGCCGTTCAGTTGCTCCTCGTCCAGCCGTTGAAAGGGGTCCCGGACATAAATGGCGCCGCCACTGGCCAGCGAGAACAGGTTGCTGCCTGGATACTGGGTGTCGAGGTCGACGATGCGACCGTCGACGTCGAAGTCGATCCCGTTGAGGACCACGAACCCGCCGCCCTCGAGCGGATCGCCGGCCATGAACGACTCCGCCAGATAGTCCAGGGCTGTGCCGTTGATGACCACACGTGGCCGCCCCACCGCATTGATGAGGGGCCGCCCGGCTGCGTGCCCCAGGATGTAGATCTCACCGCCTTTGGCCCCATACAGGAGCGTCTGCCCCGCGTTGCCGTAGACGGCGAGTTTGCCGGCCTTCAAGATCTGGCCGACCTGGTCCTGCGCATCGTTGTGCACGTGTATCTCTATTCCGTCCATCCCTGAACCCAGGTAATCGCCCGCACTGCCGTACACGTCAACGCGCACCCCTGTCGACTCGGGTCCAAACCCGCTCCCCATGAACCGCTGGCCGCGCACGTTGAACACGATCAACGAGCGCCACCCTGCACGATACGCGTGCACGAGTTCACGCGCCAGGCTCTGGTCGCCTTCGGACGGGAACCCATCGGCGTCAACGACAAGGATGTGGTCCGGTGCGGGCGGCCCGCCCAGCCGGTCGCGATTCGCCCAGTCCACGCGGTGCATCCGGCTCGCCGCGCCGCGCGTCGCATGATGCGGGGGAACGCCCTCAAGGAGTGGGACGTCCCTCAGCGTGTTGTATATGGCAGTGTGCAGCAGCGCCAGAATTGAACCGCGTTTCTTCGCCCCGGTCGGCAGGCGGCGGTCCGCAAGGCTGGTCAGCGCTCCCAACACCATCTTCCGCACCTGATCGCCGGCCCGCGCCTCCTGGTGGACCGCGTTCAGCCAGGCCACCAGAATGTCGTAGGGCCAGTCGAGCAGACCGTCGCGCCCCTGCGCGAATAATGCCGCCTCATCGCTGATGTCCGCCGCCGGTGTGTGCGACGCTCCACCGCGTCGCGCGTGGGATGGAGCTCCTCCCGCCCGGGCGGCCGGCGCCATGGGGATGGTCGGCACGTAATGCAGCTGTCCGGGCGGAGTGGATACCCGGTTCCCGAATTTGTCCGTGCAGATCAACTTCTCATCCGCCGTGACCGTGAAGATGAACGCGCCGCCATCGGTGTAGGAACCGCCTCGCGCATTCCAGTAGCGGTCGGCCACGGGACACACCCGCGGATCTTCGTGGTGAAGGCTGGCCAGCGTCGCGTCGATGGCCTGCTTCTCCGACGCGATGATACCGGCGGAGATCGCTCCCTCCTGCAATGCGAACACCTGGGGCCGTAGCATCGAAGTGTCCGTGATGCCGATCAACTGCCAGGCGGTCGCGCCGTCGCGCGGTCGCGCTATCGGGTTGTGGAGCGAGGTAGTGGCAACGTCCGGCCGCGACGGCGCGACTGCGTGACCGCTTGACCGCGAGTCTGCGATCGTGCGGGCGATGATGAAAAACCAGGGGCCATCGGGGGAGCCGTGCATGTGCGCGGTCTGGATAGCGCGGTAGGCCCGCTGCCGCTCCGGCGGCAGCATGGGCGCCATGGCCTCGATCACATACTCCACCGGATAGCCATAGATCCGTGCCCACAGGTCAACGAGCAGGACGGAGACTTCGGTATCCGTTAGGAACAACGGGAACAGATTCCGCTGCGCCAGATACTCGCTGACGGCGTGGTAGTTGGCGAAGTCGCCGTTGTGCACCAGTGCGGTGTCGAGCGCGGTGAACGGGTGAGCACCGCCGGGATGCCAGACGCGGCCCTTGGTCGGATAGCGCTGGTGGCCGATCCACACCCGGGCCTGGATATTCTCCATTTGGTAGTAGCGCAACGCGTGCTCCGCGTAGCCGACGAGTTTCAGCACCAGCATGTCCCGGCCGTACGAGATCACAAACGCCTGCATCCTCTGGTCTGCGTAGAACGTCTTATTGAGCCGGAATGCCCACTGGGAGATGAACTCATCTTCGGCGGCCTGACGATCCAGGGCGGTGAGGTGCTTGTCGGCTATGACCCGATCCAGGACATCGGGCTTGACCCGGGCGAAGTACCGCCAGACGTCGGGCGGACGCACCTGCAGCCCGTCGATATTCCGGTAGTCATCGAGGGTGGGAATGCGGTAGCCCGTACGGACATCCAACACAGGCTCGATGAACTCCGAGACGATGCGCCCGCGGGTACCGTCCTCGAGCAACGCGATCTGGATAAGGTAATCCGTGCGCAGTGCGTGCTCGTCCACACCCATCTGCTCCGCGACGAGACCTGCTACCGCAAGCCCGCCGCCTTTACCGTTGCCGCGGTTGTGCATCTGGCCGCAGGGTGCCAGAATATGCCGGCCGGCGACGGGGACCGTGCAGACCAGGCCGACGACGCCGCAGCCGCCTTCGGCTTCAGCTTTTACGAAACGCGCGGTGGCGCTGTCGGGCGGTCGCGCAGTCGGGGCAAGACTCCTGCGGGACGCGATGAGTTGGGCGATGGCCTCAGGCGACATGTCTCACTACCTGAGTTGGGAAGTTGGAAAGTTGGAAAGTTGAAGGGTTGACCGCCGGATTGGCTTGAGACTCTCCAACTCTCCAACTCTTCAACTTTCCAACTTCACTAGCGTGTGCCATGTCCGGCCTCAAGATACACAAGCAAGTCGGTGCGGCCGCGCAGCTCACGGATCGACCGCAGACCGAGCGATTTCAGGAGATCACGCAACTGCCGGGCCCAAGCCCGGTACAGGTTGGCAATGCGGATGGCGCCCCAGGCCGGGTCGATGAGTTTGGATAGCTCAGGATCCGTCGTCGTGATGCCAAACGGGCATCCCTGGCCTTTTTCACAGTCCGCCAGGCGTGTGCACCCGATGGCGACTAGGTCGGCCATTCCGATCACAGCGCCGTCTGCGCCCAACGCCACGCATTTGGCGATGTCATAGGCGGTGCGGATCCCTCCAGATGCCACCAGCACGATTTCGTCGCGGATGCCCTCGTTGAGCAGGAAGTTGTGTACCTTCGGGATGGCGTACTCGATCGGCATCGCGATATTCTTCTTGGCGATCTCAGGCGCCGCGCCGGTGCCACCGTAGCCACCATCGAGGTGCACAATGTGCGCACCGGCATGGTAGATCCCCACCGCGACCATGTCCACGTCCGTAGGTGTGGAGACTTTTACCGCGACCAGCGCGTCAGGATTGATGGTCCGGATCCAATCCACATGCTTCTTATGATCCTCGACCGAGTACACGCTGTGGAATGGAAACGGCGAAAACAACGACGTCCACGCCACGGCCTCGCGCATCAGGGCCACCACCTCGGTCGTTTTGCCGCCGAGCAGATGCCCGCCCAGCCCGGGCTTGGCACCCTGCGCGTATTTGAACTCCACGAACCGGGCGCGCTGCACGGTCTCCTCGCGCACACCGAACAGACCCGTGGCCACCTGTGTGATCACGTGATCGGCGTACGGCGCGAGTTCGTCGGGGTATCCGCCCTCACCCGTAGAGGTGAAGGTGTTTATCTCCACGGCCGCGATGGCGCGGGCCAGCATCGTCTGCAGGCTGACCGAGCCGAACGACATCCCGCCGCCGTACCATGGCACCGAGATCGCAATCTGTGGTTCATTGCGGCGCCGGTTCAGATCGAGGGCGAGATCGATCTCGCGGTCCGGGATCTGCGCAACCGCGCGGTAGCCGTCCTCTTCACAGGTGAACCGCAGGATGTCGAATCCGCCGCCCGACTTCCCCACGCGATACTCCCCTCGCGCCGGCAACTGGCCGCTGTCTGCCTGCGTCCAGGTGGCCTGTAAGAGGTCCGGCGTCCAGCGCAGATCCCCCATCGTGGGAACCTCGGTCTCCTCGGGCGGGGGCGCTAGGGGCCGGGTCTGCCTGAAGAGCGAGCGGAAGGCCTCTTCCTCCTGCGGCTGAAAGATCGCGCGGCCGGCTTCTCCGCGCAGCCGGCGCACCTCGCGCATGCCCATCGCCCCCAGACACTCCAGGAGCTGATCGCGCCAGGCCGCCATCAAATTCACCAGGCGCTGCGCGCCCCATCCCGGGTCGAACTCGCCGTTTTCGGCAGGGCAGTACGACTTGTCGGCCCACAGGCCGCACCCGAAGGCGACGACCAGCGTGAAGTCAATCGCCACCGCATCCGCGCCGCACACGATGGCTTTGGGGACATGCTCGGCGGCGGCGATGCCGCCGCTCGTGATCAGCGTGACTTCGTCGCGGATCCCGCGCTCGACCAGATAGCGGTGAATGGCGCGCAGCCCATCCGCGAGAAAGCCTCGGCCGCTCTGCCCGTACTCGTCGGCGTACAAGTGGATGACCTCCGCTCCCGCCCGCACCATCTGCTCCACCGCTGCGCCGTCGGTGGAGCCAAGCGGAACGTACCACCCAATCACGGTGTCCGGACGAGCGGCTTTGAGGCGCGCGGCGGCGAATGCATCTCCGCCGTCCAGCTCCACGTACCGGGCACGCTGCCAGAGCGATTCGTAGCGGTCCAGATCGCGCGCCGCCAGTCGTGGCGCGATGACCGCGTCGTCGCGCAAGTCCTCGCTCCACTGATCCGGTGTGAGGATGGCCAGGGTCCGCAGCGTTTGGGCGGCGTGCGCCACGGCAAGGACCGGCGCGCGTTGCGTGGTGGGAAACGGAAACGGATTGAAGAGGATGGGGATCGGAAGCTCGAGCAGCGCCGGTAGCGCGTCCTCGACACCGCCCGCCCCGACGGTGAGAAACGGGAGCTTGCGCCCCAGATCCACACTGGTCGAGATGTACTCGCGTCCATGAATGCCGTCGCGTGTGGGCCGTACGATCTCTGACATATCCAGCCAGATGGCATCGAATCCCGGTCCGGCAAACGGTCCGCCATAGCCTGCTCCCGAGATGGGGATCTTGCCTTTTTCCGCCATGAACCAGGTCTGCGAGATAATCTCGGGCGTCCAGTAGGGATCGCCCCGCCCCGGGGTGGGAAACGGGGGATGCCCGTACTTGACGTACTCGTCGTTTTCTTGGAGATGGAAGCGAACAGGTGGCGAAAAGGGGAGGGGCGCCGGCGCTACGGTGATGTGGTAGCGCGAGCGCGTCCCGATGCTCATTGACCGTCGAGGCGGGACTCCGTGTTTTCGGTGAGAGCGCTCCGGTACCAGTTCGTGATCGGCAGGCGGCGATCTTTGCCGAATGCCTTGGGCGTAATCTTTACGCCCGGCGGCGCCTGGCGGCGTTTATATTCGTTTCGATCCACCATCGCGATCACGCGGCGCACCACCTCGGCCGGATACCCGGCCGCCACGATGTCCGCCGGCGGTGTGTCCTCCTCGACGTAGAGCTTGAGTATCGGATCGAGGATCTCGTAGGGCGGGAGCGTATCGGTGTCTTTTTGTCCGGCGCGCAACTCCGCGGTTGGAGCGCGGGTGAGCACACCCTCGGGGATGACGCTCCGTCTGCCGTTCCGCCACCGGGCCAGGTCGTAGACCAGCGTCTTGGGGACATCCTTGATGACCGCGAACCCGCCGGCCATGTCGCCGTACAGGGTCGCATAACCGACGCTCAACTCGCTCTTGTTGCCGGTGGTGAGCACCAGCCATCCGAATTTGTTCGACAGCGCCATGAGCAGCGTCCCGCGGATGCGGGCCTGGACGTTTTCCTCTGCGGCGTCGGCCGGCCGCCCGGCGAAAAGCGGCTGAAGCGTCTGCAGGAACGCTTCAAAGGTGCGGTCGATCTCCAGATCGATGAGGCTGGAACCGAGGTTCGCCGCGACCTCGCGGGCATAGCGGCGGCTCTCCTGCGAGCTGTACCGGGACGGCATCCACGCCGTGTGCACGTGCTGCGGGCCCAGCGCGTCCGTCGCAATCGTAGCCACCAGCGCAGAATCGATGCCACCGGAGAGCCCCACCACGACGTCGGTGAATCCATTCTTGCGCACGTAGTCTCGTGTTCCCAGGGCGAGCGCGCGGTAGATCTCCTCGTGGGGATCCATCGGTTCGGCGATGGCCGGGGGGATCGATGGCCGCTGCCGTGATCGCGCCGCCGAGACATGCAGGGTGTACGTTTCGATCGGCCCCTCGTCGTCCTCCGCCGCCCGCACCGGCGCAAACAGCCGGTGACGGCGGACGGCTTCGGGGTCGACATCGCAGTAGACGAAATCATCTTCGAACTGCTTCCCGCGGGCCAACCACGCGCCGGTGTGGTCGAAGATCATGCTCATGCCGTCAAAGACCAGCTCGTCCTGACCCCCGACCAGGTTGTCGTAGCAGAGGACGACGCTGTAATCGCGGGCCCGCGTAGCCAGCATCTGTGCCCGTTCGCGCCACTTCCCAGCGTGGTACGGGGAGCCGTTGATGTTGATAATCACGAGCGCCCCGGCGGCCGCCTCCGCCTGGCAAGAGCCGCCTGGAGCCCAGATATCCTCGCAGATCGTGACGCCGACCGGGACGCCTTCGATGATGAAGACCGGCGCCCGGCGTCCGGGGTGGAAGTATCGCTTTTCGTCAAACACCCCATAGTTCGGCAGGCGCTGCTTGTGGTAGATCCCCACCCGCTCGCCATCTACGCACATCGCCGCCGCGTTGTAGAGGTGCGTGCCTTGATCGACGAATCCCACGACCGCGGCGATGCCCTTGGTACGGCGGGTGACTTCCTCCAGCGAGTCCAGATTTCCCCGCACAAAGTCGGCTTTGAGCAGTAGGTCTTCAGGGGGATAACCGGAAATTGCCAGTTCGGGGAAGCAGATGATATCCGTGCCCAGATCGCGCGAGCGGTCGATGGCCTCGCAAATACGGCGGGTGTTGCCCTCTAGGTCTCCCACCGTCGTATTGATCTGGGCCAAGCAGACGCGCAGCATCCTGGCTCCAGCAACCAATTATACAGCAGTCGGGCAGTCGCGGAATCGCGCAGTCGCGGGACGGTCTCAGGGGGCCTGGGACAAGGGTATCGGCCGGATGTTCGTCCGGAGGTTGTCACGCGACCGCCCGACAGCGCGACCGCGCGACAGCGGTAGGTGGCGCCTCCGGCGCCTCAAAGTATTAGGCCAGCGGGTGCGCTTCGCTGAGTTAGGCCGGGTTGCCGTCGACCGCGCAGCGCCGGAGGCACTGCGGAACGAGCGGTACCTCACTCCCACCTCGAACAGCCGCTTTCCGCTGGCGAATACGTTTCTACCATGCCACGGGGAAAGGGGTCAATTCGGAACTTTCGTTCCGCCGTTGTGGACAATGGGGATAAGACGGACAACTAACGGGAACGCGGAATCGCGGGAACGCGGTAACGCGACAAGTCGTGACAATGATATCGGAAACTAGGCTGTGCTGTCATCGCGAGGCCCGCAGGGCCGTGGCGATCCCCGTTACGGAGATTGCTTCGCCCTTCGGGCTCGCAATGACTGTGAGGCAATTAGCCCTGCTGGGCAAGGATCTCTTCGGCGATTTCTTTCATCGTCTTGCGGGTGCTGCGTGCCTGACGCTGGATCTGGGCAAATGCGGCAGCTTCGTCGAGCCCATGCCGGCTCATCAGGACCCCCTTGGCGCGCTCAACCAGTTTGCGGGTAGCCAGCGCATCCTCGAGGCTCCCGATGTCTTCATGCAGCGCACGGATTTCGCGAAACCGTGCCAGGGCGACTTCAATCGCCGGACGGAGGTCGCTCTCCCGCACCGGCTTGACCAGATAGGCGAGGACGCCGGCTTCCTTGGCCCTGTCCACGAACTCACGGTCGGCGTACGCCGTCAGGACGATCACCGGCACGGGGGGCTCGGCCAACAGGGCCCGTGCCGCCTGCAGGCCGTCGATTCCAGGCATCTTGATGTCGAGGAAGACCAGGTCCGGGCGCAGCCGGCGCACCAGGGCTAAGGCGCGATCTCCATCCGCCGCCTCCCCCACCACGCGATACCCCTGATCCTCAAGCATGGAACGAAGGCCCAGGCGGATGACCGCCTCGTCATCGGCAATGAGGATCCGCAGCGGTTCAGGCATGGCGCTGATCTACCCCGGATCCCTTAGATCACTCGCGGGCATTGCCGGAGATCCGGGGAATGGTGATCACGGCGTGCGTCCCCCCGCCGCCGGGCACGGTGCGGTGCGGGGCGCCGCCGGAGAAGACGAGTGTCCCTCCCAGGTCCTCCGTCACCAGCGCGTGGACGATCTTCAACCCGAGGTCGGCGCCGGTGGTAGGGTCGAACTTCTGGGGCAATCCCCGCCCGTCATCCTCGACTTCCAGCATCAGGCCTGTCTCCTGCTGCGTTACGCGAATCTCGATGCGCCCCGTCGTCCGTTGAGGAAACGCGTGCTCGAATGCATTCTGCAGCAATTCGTTCACCGCCAGAGCCAGAGATGTCGCCTGCTGCGATGCCAGGAAGATGTCATCGCCGCGCACGGAGACATCAATGCTCACGCCCGGCCGGGTCATACCGTGTGTGACGCTGTCGGCCACACGCTCTAAGAGCTGACGCAGGTTGATGAGACGGAATCCTTCGACCGAGAGGATTTCGTGCACCGCCGCGATGCTGAGCACACGGTTGATCGTCTCGGTGAGCACCTCGCGGCCGGATACCTCGCGTCCGTCTCGCAGCTGCAACCGGAGGAGCATGGCGATCGTCTGCAGATTGTTTTTGACGCGGTGGTGGACCGCCGAGCGCACGACCAGGTTGGCGTTCTCGATCGCCAGCGCCGTCTGGTTGGCCAGCGTGGTGAGCAGTGTGGTCTCGGCCTCGGTGAACCGATGGGGGCTGGCCTTGTAGCAGTTGACAACTCCGATGGTTTTGTCCCGGACCACCAGCGGCACGGACAGGAGCGCCCGCAACCCTTCCTGTTCGGCCATCTCTTTGGCCAGGAAGCGGGGTTCGGCCAGGACGTCGAAAACGGCGATCGCCCTGGCCTGGCGCGCGACCAGGCCGGTGATGCCCTCGCCCACTTTCAATCTGGGCCGGTTGAGATAGGCGTGGCCGGCACTCTGCGCGGCGGCGATCACCAGTTCACCGGTGGTCTCATCGATGAGCATCAACGAACACATCTTGGCGTCAAGCATGCGGGCGGCCATCTCCAGAATCAGGCGCAGGATCTCCTCCAGATACAACGGCGAGGTCACAGTCTGGCTGACCTCCGCCAGGGTGGAGAGTTCCATGATCTGCCGGCGCATGTTGTCGTACAGCGTCGCCTTTTCGATAGCCCCGGCAGCCAGGTCTGCAATGACGCCGAGCAGCTCGAGCTCATCGTCGGGATATTCATGCTGGGCGGTGGTCTGCACGTTGATCGCGCCGATAACCTTTCCAGCGGTGACCAGCGGCACAGCGGCAAGTGATCGGAAGTTGTACTCATGGGTCTCGGGTAGATAGACAAAGCGAGGATCGCTCGCCGCATCACTGCTGGCGACCGGTTTGCCTTTCCCGGCCGCCCACCCGGTGAGGCCTTCGCCGAACCGCAGCCGCGCCCGGCCCACCGCGTCGGGCGCCAGGCCGGTCGTCGCCTTCAGCACCAGGTACTCGCCGGCAGGGTCGAGGAGGTAGATGGAGCAACTGTCCATGCCCATGACCTCTGCGGTCGTTTTGGTGATGAGATGGAGGGTCGTGTCAAGATCCAGTGCCGAGCCGATCGCCCGGCTGATCGCCCGCAGGGCAGAAATCTCTGCCGTCTTGCGCCTAAGGAAATCTTGAGTGACGTCCGCCATCGGGGTGTGCAGTCATGATAGCACGGCGGTCAGGCGGTCGAGCGGTGCAGCATCTGGGCGGTCGCGTAGTCGGGCAGTCGCGGAAGATAAGATTCTGGCTCTGTCCCGACCGCCCGACTGCCGATTTAGCGGGGAGTGTAGACGACCTTGGCGCCGACGGTGATGTTCTTCTGCCGGAGGTACCCTTGGTTGACCTCCAGCGCATAGAGGGCGGGCTTCGCCGCCTTGTAGATCATGGACGGCTTTTGCGGATTCGTTTCCACGGCCATGTCTATGAGGTCCACAATCTCCCATTGCTCATTGATGAATGCGACAGTCAACGGGATCAGGGTGTCCTTCATCCAGAAGCTCCACAGGTTGGTTGTCTCGAAGACGAACAGCATACCGGCGTTACTGGCGAGAGAGGTGCGGTTGCCCAATCCCTGCTCGCGGCTCTGGGGGGTGTCAGCGACCTCGACGTTCAAGAACACCCGTGCCCGGCCTTGGGTGATCGTGAGGAATCCGCGCTTGAAGGTGACGGCGGCGTGGACTGGGATTCCCAGCAGCAGCCCGGTGATCACCAAGATCCCGACCAGCCGGGAGAGGGCGTGACTCGTGTCTCGTGACTCGCGACTCATATCAATCCCCTATTTCCCTACGCGTTCCCGTGTTCCCCCGTTCCCACTCGACTCGCCGCTACGCGGCTCGCTCGTGGCCTTCGGCCGTTTTCGTGGTCGGCGAGTCGAGTGCCCTGAGCGAGCGAAGCGAGTCGAAGGGCGCCAACCTGCAACAATGTAGTGCACAGGAGTGCTCCGCCCCGCTCCAGAACCGTGAGTGCCGTGGCCACGCGAACTGATTTCGACGTGATCGTCGTCGGCGCGGGGCCGGCGGGCGGGATGGCGGCGGGTACTGCGGCCGCGATGGGCCTGCGGACTGCCCTCGTCGAGGAACACCCGGAGATCGGGGCGCCGACGCATTGTTCGGGCAAGCTGCAACTGCATGCCTTCCGTGAATTCAACCTGCCCGAGCGCCTCATTCTCAACACGCTGCAGGCCGGCGCCTTCTACGCCCCCAACGGCGTGGTGGCGCGGGTGCGCCGGGCTGTCCCCGATTCGCACGTCGTCGACCGCGCCGTCTTCGACCGGTGGCTCGCCCACCAGGCCCAGGAGCGCGGCGCGGAGTTGTTGCTCGACACCAGGCTGCGCACGGCGGAACGCGTCAACGGCGCCGTGCGCGTGACCGGCGAACGGAGTGGCAAAGCGTTCTCGGCGACGGCAGCCATGATCGTCGATGCTGAAGGGGCCCGCCCAGTACTGCCCAAGACTCTCGGTTTTCAGCTCCGGCGCCGCCTGATTCTGGGTCTGCAATACCAGATGACGGATGTCGACCTGGAAGAGCCAGACTGTCCTGAGGTCTACCTGGGGACTGCGGCCGCGCCGGGATTCTTCGGCTGGTTGATGCCGATCGGTGACCGGCGCGCCCGTGTCGGGGTCTGCGTCGACCCGCAGTTGGCCGGCCGCGCCCCCCTGCACTACCTGGAGTCCCTCCTGCGGAGGCATCCGGTGGTCGCCCGACGCCTGCGTTACGCGCGGATCGAACGGAAACTGGCTGGGCCCATCCCGGTGCTCGCCTCTCGAAGCCCCACGGCGGTGGACGGGATGATCCTGGTCGGTGATGCCGCCGGGCACGTGAAGGCGACCAGCGGCGGCGGGATCTATTTCTCCCTGATTGCCGCGCGCCTGGCTGCCGAGGGTGCCGCCTCGTTTGTCGGTGGAGATCGGGACGCGCTGATCCGCTACGATCGCCGGTGGCGGCGGCGTTTCGGGCGAGAACTGCGCGCGACGACCATGGCCCGGTTGGCGCTCAACCGGATGACCGATGCCGATCTCAATGCGATCGTCGCGACGATCGCCGCCGACGAGCCGTTCCGCGCCACTCTCGAGCGGCTCGGTGACACGGCGTACCAATCACGCCTCCTGGCGCCGTTCATCATGCATGCTCTGCGGCCGGGTCACCTGGCCACACTCGCGCGGCCGATGCTGAAAATCATACGGTATGGCCTGCGCGCGCTGTGGGATGATGAGATCCCCGCAGAGGAGAACGGTGCCGATGAAATGAACACTTAGGGAGCATGCGCATTATCGCCGATCTTCACCTCCACTCCAAGTACAGCCGGGCCACGAGCCGGGAGATGGATGTGGAGAACATGGCCCGGTGGTGCAAGATCAAAGGTATTACCATCGTCGGCACCGGCGATTTCACCCACCCCGTCTGGCTCCGCGAACTCAAGGTCAAGCTGAAACCCACCGACCGTGGCCTCTACATGCACGCCGGCGTGTACTTCATGCTCACGGTAGAGGTCTCCAACATCTACCCTCGGGCCGGCCGGCTGCGCAAGATTCACAACATCATCTTCTGCCCGACGTTTGAGCTGGCGGAGCGCATCAACGCGGTCCTGGGGCGGTTCGGATCCTTGATGGCCGATGGCCGGCCCACGCTCACGGTGCCATCCGACAAGATGGTGGAGTACATCATGGAGATCTCGCCCGACTGCATGGTGGTGCCCGCACACGCCTGGACGCCCTGGTTCAGCCTGTTCGGGTCCAACTCCGGATTCGACTCGCTGGAGGAGTGCTTCGGCGCGCAGACCAAGCATATCGCGGCGGTCGAGACCGGATTGAGCAGCGATCCGCCCATGAACTGGCGGCTGTCGCAGCTGGACAGGGTCATGCTGGTCAGCAACTCCGACGCCCATTCGCCGGCCAAGCTGGGGCGCGAGGCTAATGTCTTTGAGGCCGAGCCGGACTACTACGAGCTGATGCGGGTGCTCCGCGAGAAGGATACCAGCAAGTTTCTGTACACGGTGGAGTTCTTCCCAGAGGAGGGCAAGTATCACTACGATGGCCACCGGAACTGCAACACCCGCATGACCCCGAATGAGGCCAAGGCTGCCGCGAACCGCTGCCCGGTCTGTAAGCGGCCCGTCACCGTCGGCGTGATGCATCGTGTGGAGGACCTGGCCGATCGCGAGGCCGGGTATGTGCCAACAAGCGTCGTCCCCTACCGCAACTTGATCCCGCTGGAAGAAATCATCGCAGAAGCAATGGGGGCACAGGTCGGCACCAGCGGGGTGCGCGAGGAGTACTTCAAGCTCTGCGCGCGGCTGGGGTCGGAGTTCGCGGTCTTGCTCGAGGTGCCGGCCGACGAGCTTGCCAGGCATACCACGCCCCGCATCGTCGAGGGCGTGCGCCGCGTCCGCGAGGGCCAGGTCGAGATCAAGCCCGGCTACGACGGCACCTACGGCGAGATCCGGATCTTCGGCGCCACGGTAGGGTCCGCTGCGCCGGCCGAAGCGGAGAAGGAAGAAGAACCCGCGCAGACGACACTATTTTGACAACGGGACTGTAGTCCCGTAGTTTCGTGCCTACCGTCTTCCTCAAACTAGGACGAGACCAGCGTGCCAGCGCAGGTTACCTCTGGATTTTCGCCGGTGAGATCGCGCGGATCGAAGGACAGGTCGAGGACGGCGGGATCGTCGACGTGCGTGCGATCCGCGGCCAATGGATCGGCCGCGGGTTCCTCAATCGCAACTCCGCCCTGACCGTCCGCCTGCTGACCTTCGGCCATGAGGAGATCGATGAGGCGTTCTTCCGTCGACGCCTGCAGCAGGCGCTCGCGTACCGGCAGCGTGTGCTGGGGACGGCGCGGGCGTTCCGCGCTGTGTACGGCGAGGCCGACGCGCTGCCGTCTTTGATTGTTGATCGCTACGGCGACGTGGTAGTGATGCAGACGCTGGCGCTGGGGATGGAAGTGCGCAAACTGTTGCTGGCCGGACTGCTGTCAGAACTGCTGCAGCCGGTGGCCATCTACGAGCGTAACGACCCGCCCGTTCGCCGGCTGGAAGGCCTGCCGTCGCAGACCGGCTGGTTGCACTCTGCGCCCGACGGTGCAGGGCTCCGAGGCGAGGCGGACTCACTGGTCGAGATCGAGGAGGGGCGCGCCCGTCTGCTGGTGGATGTGGCCCGCGGGCAGAAGACGGGTGGCTTCCTGGATCAGCGCGAGAACCGTCTGGCCGTGGCGGCGCTGTGCGACGGTGCCGCGGTCTTGGACGCATTTTGTTACACAGGAGCGTTTGGGGTCCAGGCCGCGCTGGCCGGTGCCACGCGTGTGACCGGGATCGAGATCTCGGGTGAGGCGGCGGCGCTGGCGAAGCGCACCGCGGACCTCAACGGCGTGGGGGATCGGTGCGCGTTCACCGTCGCCAACGCCTTTGACGAACTGCGCCGCCTGGTGTCCGTGCACGCCCAGTTCGACGTAGTCATCCTGGACCCACCGCCGTTTGCTCGCGGCCGGGAGGCAGTGCCACGGGCGCTGGCGGGATATAAGGAAGTCAATCTGCGGGCGATGAAGCTGCTCCGGCCGGGCGGAATCCTGATCACGTGCTCCTGCTCGCATCATGTGGGCGAGGCACAACTGCTGGAGGTGGTGGTGGCGGCGTCCGCCGACGCGCAGCGCGCTGTCCGTCTCATTGAGAGCCGCGGTCAAAGCCGCGACCATCCGGTGCACCCGGCGATGCCGGAGACGCGCTATCTCACGTGTCTCATCCTCGAAATCCGTCCGCGGTGACGCACCGGCCCTCGACGATAGGGAGAGGTCCGGAAAAATCGAAGGAGCGGGTATGGTATAATACGGGTGACGTTGTGAGACCCAATTCGCACGTGGCTGACGACGACAACACGTACCGGGTCTCCATAGATGGAGGGACGCGCAAGGGGAGCCGCTTGGGTTCCCCTTGTTTCATTTGCGATGCCTGACGGCGTGAGCGTACAACCCGCGGCGAATCTCCGCGGAGCCGGGGTTGACGTGGCGCCCCGACAGATTCACATCACCGACAACCTGGACTTGCTGCTGGAAGTCCTCCCGTCCAAGGTGGGTACGGCGTTGCAGCAGCAGTCTGATCTGGAGACGCTGCTCGAAGTCGTGCTCGATCTGGGCCGCCGCCCCGAGGCCCGCTTCCCCGGCCGCGTCCTCTATCTCGACGAAGGGTACGTCGCCCACGAGGACATCCGCTTCGTCACCAGCCGTGTCGGCGCGTTCGGCAAAGACAACCGCGCAGGCATCGAGCGCACGCTGCATCGCATCTCCGGGATCCGCAACCGGCAGGGGGAGATCATCGGTCTGACCTGCCGCGTCGGGCGGGCGGTGGTCGGGACGGTCGACATTGTGCGCGATGTCATCGAGTCCGGCAAGAGTATTTTGCTCGTGGGGCGGCCCGGGGTCGGCAAGACCACGCTGCTGCGCGAGGCCGCCCGCGTCATGGCCGATGAGTTCAGCAAGCGTGTGGTCGTCGTGGATACCTCCAACGAGATCGCCGGCGACGGGGACATCCCGCACCCCGGCATCGGCGGCGCCCGCCGCATGCAGGTGCCGCATCCGGAACTGCAGCATGCGGTGATGATCGAAGCAGTGGAGAACCACATGCCGCAGGTGATCGTCATCGACGAGATCGGCACCGAGGCCGAAGCGCTGGCGGCGCGGACCATTGCCGAGCGGGGCGTGCAGCTCATCGCCACCGCCCACGGCAATACGCTGGACAACCTGCTGCAGAACCCGACCCTGTCCGACCTGGTCGGCGGGATTCAAGCCGTGACCCTGTCCGATGAGGAAGCCCGCCGCCGCGGCACGCAGAAGACGGTTCTGGAACGCAAGGCGCCGCCGACCTTCGACGTCGTGATCGAGATCCAGGACAAAGACCGCCTAGCCGTACACCACGACGTCGCCACCGTGGTGGACCGCTACCTGCGCGGCGCACCCCCGCGGCCGGAAATCCGCGTCCGCACGGAGGGAGGCGAGGTGCAGATCGAAGCCCCGACCGCGAAAGTAGAGACCTGGGCGCCGCACGGGCCGATGGCCCCGCCGGCGGGGGAGGACGTTACGCGCCCCGGCCGCAAAGCGGTGCGCATCTACCCCTACGCGGTCAGCCGGAACCGGCTGGAGCGAGCCATCCGCGACCTGCGCGTCCCGGCCTATGTGTCTGACTCGCTGCAGGATGCCGACGTCGTGCTGACGCTGAAGTCCCAGGAACGGCGGCAGCCGCGCAAGCTGCGCGAAGCGGTGGATCGTGGCAAGATGCTGCACGTCCTGAAGAGCAATACCATCAGCCAGATTCAGGGGTTTCTGCGCAGCGTCTTCGATGTAGAGGACGCGGATGAGCAGGAGATGGCCCTGCGGGAAGTCGAGGAAGCAATCTCCGAAGTGCTCAGTTCAACGCAACCTGTCGAGCTGTCTCCTCAGAACTCCTATGTCCGCCGGCTGCAGCATCAGCTGGTCCAGCGCTACGGTCTGGCCTCCGAAAGCAGAGGCGAGGAACCGTTCAGACGCGTGGTCATCTTTCCCAGGTAGCTGGCCGATTGAGGTAGTCTCCCCCGTTTCCATGTCGAATCTATTGAATCTATTGGATCCGTTGAATCTATTGAATCTATCACACGGGTGAATGTCCGCAGTTGATTCAATAGATCCAATAGATTGAACAGATTCAATAGATTTGCAATTTGGAGTTAGGGCAAATGGCCAGACGAGGAATTTTCATTACAATTGAGGGCCCCGAAGGCGCCGGCAAAACCACGCAGGCGCGCCTCCTTCATGAACGTCTCCGCGACCGGTTCCAGGTGGTGTACACGCGTGAACCCGGCGGCACGGCAATCGGCGAGCGCATCCGGGCCATGCTCCTGGACGCGAGCAACACCGCGATGACTCCGGTGACGGAGATGCTGCTGTTTGCCGCCTCACGTGCGCAGTTTGTCGCAGAAGTGGTGGAACCGGCGCTGCGGGACGGGCGGGTGTTGCTGTCAGAGCGATATGTTGATGCGTCGATCGCCTACCAGGGATTCGGCCGCGGTCTGGACGTGGAGCTGGTGCGCCGGGTAAACGAAGGGGCCACTCGGGGCGTGATGCCGGATCTGACCATTCTGCTGGACATCGATCCGGCCGTGGGACTCCGGCGCGCGCGCCAGACCGCGGGCAAAGAGGGCCGGCCGGGCCACGGCGATCGTCTCGAGCAGGAAAGCCTGAGTTTCCACACGCGCGTGAGGTCAGGATTCCTCGCAATCGCGCCGCGTCGTGGACGGCAGTCGCGCCCAGGGCGTTGTGCACGACGAGGTCGTCCGGCTGGTGGAGGGGCTCCTGGGCGCGAGGGGGTGGCGGGCATCAGACTCGTCCTAGCCATTGTGCAGGAGAAGGACGTGGGGCGGCTGATCGATGCCCTCACCGAGGACGGGTTCAACGCGACGATGCTGGCCAGCACCGGAGGCTTCCTGCGCGAGGGCAACTCTACCATCCTGATCGGAGTGGAAGACGCACAGATTGACCAGGTGTTGGGGGTCATTCAGCGTTCCGCCCACCGCCGCGAGCAGTTCGTCAGCCCAATGCCGCCCGCCGTAGAACCGGTCGACTCCTACGTGACCTACCCCGTCAAGGTAGAGGTGGGCGGGGCGATTGTATTCGTATTGCAGGTTGAACGTATGGAACGATTTTGAAATTGTGGATTGTCAATTGTGGATTTTGAGGCATTGATGTTCAATTCACAATTCACAATCCACAATTTACAATTCCATTATTATGCCCTTTCGTGAGCTTGTTAACCAGGATCACGCGGTGTTATTGTTGCGGACGGCTGTCCGCAGCGACCGGGTTTCTCACGCCTACCTGTTCGTCGGCCCGCGGGGCGTCGGCCGGCATAACGCCGCGATCGCGTTTGCGCAACTCCTGAACTGCGAGCGCGCTGACGGCGACGCCTGCGGTCAGTGCCGGACCTGCACCCTCATCGCGTCGGGTCAGCATCCGGACGTCCGCGTCGTCGACGTCGCACAGGGCCGGCTGCTCGACCCCGAGGATACCACGAAGACCGGAATCGGGATCAAGCAGGTGCTCGCGCTGCGGCGAGAGGTGGTCTATCCTCCATACCAAAGCCGGTGGAAAGTCTATGTCCTCGTCGACGCCGATGCGATGACCAACGAGGCGGCCAACAGCCTGCTCAAGGTCCTGGAGGAACCGACTGTAGTCTCACGCTGTCAGCTGGTCAGGTTCTCGCTGATTCCGTCGCCCGCGATCGAGCGCGCCTTGGTCGAGCGGTATGGAGTGCCGAAAGGGCGGGCCCGGTTCGTCGCCGCGCTGGCCGGGGGTGAACTGGGCCGGGCGGTGCGCTGGGTCACGTCGGAGGAGACGCAGCAACGCCGTGAGCAGATGCTGGATTTGCTCGAGCGGCTGGAGCAGGCCGATCCGTTGGAACGACTGGATGCCGCCGAGGAATTCGCACAAGACAAGGATAACCTGCCTGAACTCCTGGAGATCGCACTGTTCTGGTACCGGGACCTTCTAGTCTGGCAGCAGACCGGTGACGAGGAGCAGCTGATCAACTTGGATCGCCGGGACCGGATTGCTGCGCTGGCCACCGCCCTGTCCCTCGCGCTTCTCAATGCGCGCATTCAGGCGGTCGAAGACGCGAAAGATGCTCTGGAGATGAACGTCCACCCGCGGTTGCTGTTGGAGACGCTGTTCCTCCGGATCACTCCTCCCACCGAACCCATACCGGGGCGCCGGACCTAGGACCTGGATCAGCCGGATCCCGCGCTTGACCGCCCTCGGAGTCGGGGTTTATACTTAGGTCATCTAATAGTTAGGACGGCGATCTTATGGCCCTGCGCGTCGTGTCGAGATCCGAACCTTCTACCGCGGCGGACCGCTGCGCGCGGGAGATTCTCGAGACAGTACCGCTGGTGATGCGCGTTGTGCGGGCGGAGATGCGGCGCCAGGGCGCGCTCGTGGTGTCCGTCCCGCAGTTCCGGGCGCTGGCGTTCGTCGAGCGTCATCCGGGCGCTTCGCTGGCCGGCGTCGCCGAACATCTCGGAGTCACTGCGCCGACGGCATCGACCATCGTCGACCGGCTGGTACGCCGCCGTCTGGTGGGACGCGTGCCGGATCCGGCGGAGCGGCGCCGCGTGGCGCTGACCCTCACGCCTGCCGGTGGACGGCTATTCGCCCGGATGCGCAGCAAGGCGCGGCGGCATGTCGCGATGCGGCTGGCCGGGGCGTCCGCGGCGGACCTGCGGAAGGTTGCCGGCGCGCTCGCCGTATTAGACCGCCTGTTTCGAGAGGAGACCGGGATCATTGGCTGAGCGCGAGAGTCTTCCCCCTGCCGTCATCACAGACCGTCTGACGCGCCGGTTCGGTTCGCTGGTGGCCGTCGACGCGCTGTCGATCACCGTCCCGGCGTCCTCGGTCTTCGGCCTGCTGGGTCCCAACGGCGCCGGCAAGAGCACGACTATCAAGATCCTGACGACCCTGCTGGCACCGACCTCCGGGGGAGCCCGCGTAGCGGGAGCCGACGTCGTGCGGGAGGCGGCGCGGGTACGCGCGAAGATCGGCTACGTGCCGCAAATGCTGTCGGCCGACAGCACGCTGACCGGATACGAGAACCTGCTGATCTCGGCCAAGCTCTACCGCATTCCATCCGGACAGCGCCGGGAGCGGATCGCCGGCGCGTTGGAATTCATGGGCCTGAGCGATGCCGCGCACACGCTCGTCCGGACATACTCCGGCGGCATGATCCGGCGCCTAGAGATCGCGCAGGCGATGCTCCACCGGCCCGCGGTGCTGTTTCTGGACGAGCCCACGGTCGGCCTTGATCCGGTGGCCCGCCACGCCGTATGGCAACACATCCGGGATGTTCGGCGCTCCGAGGGTACGACGATCGTGATGACCACCCACTATATGGAGGAAGCCGAAGAGTTGTGCGACGAGGTAGCCATCATGCATCGCGGTGTGATCACGGCTGTCGGGAGTCCGCAGACGCTCCGGGAAACGGTCGGCGGCGGGGCGACACTCGAGGATGTGTTCATCCATTTCACCGGAAGCGAAATCGACGAAGGAGGAGGCTACAGGGATGCTGTCCGAACGCGCCGTACAGCCCGCCGTCTCGGTTAACGCGAATCCGTTTGTGGACTTCGTCAGCCATACGCTGACCGTGGTTGAAGCCGAGGCCCGTAAGCTGCGCCATGATCCATGGGAGTTGCTGACGCGCGCCGTCCAACCCATGCTGTGGCTGCTGGTGTTCGGGCAGGTCTTTGGCCGCATCCGAGGCGTCCCCACCGGGGCGATCAGCTACCGGGACTTCCTGGCGCCTGGGGTCCTGGCGCAGAGCGGGCTCTTCATCGCGATCTTCTATGGCATCACAGCCGTCTGGGAGCGCGATCTGGGCATCGTGCATAAGTATCTGGTCAGTCCTGCCTCTCGCGTCGCGCTCGTGCTGGGGAAGGCTCTGTCGGCCGGGCTCCGCGGCCTGTCGCAGGGGCTCATCATCTACATGCTCTCTGTCCTCCTTGGAGTCAACCTGCGGTTTTCGCCCGGTGCGATCCTGGGGGTGCTCGCGGCGATCATTCTTGCCTCCGCGGTCTTTGCGACGCTTTCGCTGATGGT